>CANRPX010000001.1 GCA_947632605.1 uncultured Clostridia bacterium
TATTTTTAATAAATTAAAAAAAGTATTGACATATAAATTTTTAGATAGTATAATAATTGTTGTCAGTTCGATAATGCAGATGTGGCGGAACTGGTAGACGCACAGGACTTAAAATCCTGCGGACGAATAATCCGTGCCGGTTCGATTCCGGCCATCTGCACCAAAACCTGAGAGAAATCTCAGGTTTTTTATTTTTTATTTATGTATTTTTTTATTTCTAGACATATAAAATATTATAATGTATAATATTTTTCTACAAGTAAAATTAATTCATAAACTTAAAAGGAGAAAATAATGAGAGTACTAGAAATTGTTTTTATAGGAATTGGATTAGCCATGGATGCATTTGCTGTATCTATATGTAAAGGCTTATCAATGAAAAAACTAGATTTAAAAAAAGCTATCATTATCGCATTATATTTTGGAATTTTTCAGGCAATAATGCCTCTTATAGGATACTTTTTAGGGATAAATCTTCAAAGCTTTGTTACAAGTATAGATCATTGGATTGCTTTTATTCTATTAAGTTTTATTGGTGGAAATATGATAAAAGAATCTTTTGATGATGAAATAGAAAAAAGAAATGATAAAGTAGATTTTAAAACAATGATAATTCTTGCTATTGCTACAAGTATTGATGCTTTAGCTGTTGGAATTACTTTTGCATTTTTAAATGCAAATATCATTTTGTCTGTTACATTTATTGGAATAATAACATTTATAATCTCAATTCTTGGTGTAAAAATAGGAAACAAATTTGGAGATAAATTTCAAAATAAAGCTGAACTTTTAGGAGGAATTATTTTAATTCTAATAGGATTAAAAATACTTTTAGAACATTTAGGAATTTTATAAAATAAATAAAGAAAAGTAATTGACAAAACATCTAAACTGAGTTGGAACAAGTGAAATCTCCAACTCGGTTTTTATTAATAAAATAAAATTTTTATATTTAGTTAATCTATGTTGTTGTAAATAAAAGTATGTTAATAATTGAATACAAATTTACTAAATAATTTTTTAAAAATAATATAATAGCCTTTGAAAATATATTTTGGCAATATTAAATACGATTTACAATTTCAGAAATCAATGTTTTTGGTGTAATTTTTTCACAATAATTAGAAAATAATTCATTTAAATTAGAATTAAATTTTAATGAATTTACAGAACGAACAATTGACCATTTTACATTATCTGGTTTAACATTATAAATCTTTGCAATATATGGATAGACTTCTTGTGTTAAATTTTCAAATAAATATTTTTCTTTATTTATATAAGAATAAACAATCGCTTCTAAAAGGTAATTTGTTCCAATTAATTTAAAATCAAAATTAAGTCTTTCCATAATTTTATAGACTTTTTTACGAACACTTCTAGCATTTATTTTTAATATAAATTTTTGAAATTCTTTTTGAAGATATTTATCATTACATTCTAATGGTAAATGTAAAATATATTTTGAATTTCTAAAATTTTGCGGATTTTGACAAAAAATAATTTTATTTTCAATATTTTTAAATAGTGAAAGATTTTCTAATTTTTTTGTTCCACATTCAGATACAATAATCATATTTATTTTATTATGATTTAACATATCTGTAAGTTCTTCAATATTGCTGGTAATACCAATAAGTTTGATATTGTCTAATTTTCCTAAAAGAATATTACAAATTCTTTTAATTAATTTCAAATTATTATTATAAATTATTGCTTTATACATAAGTAATTCTCCTTATAATAATAAAACAATTCAAGAGCACAAAAAGTGACAAAAATTTTTAAAATAAAATAAATAATTTTACAAAAGGTAATAAAATTAAGTATGAGTATAAAGATTGATTCGAAAAATTTAGTAACTAAATATTCAGATATGATTTATCACATAGCACTAAGTTATTTGAAAAATAAAGATGATGCTGAAGATATTGTTCAAGAAGTTTTTATGAATTACATAAATTTTATAAAAACAAATAATGATTTTGAAAGTGAAAATCACGAAAAATTTTGGATAATAAGAGTAACAATAAATTTATGCAATAATGAATTAAAATCTAAAAGAAAAAGAAATAAAGTAATTCTAAATAATGAAATTTTTAAGACTTTTGATTTTAATGAAAATGAAATTTGTTTAATAGATTGCATAGATAAATTAAAAGATAATTATAAAATTGTATTTGAATTATTTTATATAAAAGAACTTAAGATATCAGAAATTAGCGCAATACTAAATATTAGTGAATCTAATGTAAAAACGAGACTAAAAAGAGCAAGAGATAAATTAAAGAAAATCCTACAATCAGGAGGTGAAAGAAAGAGTGAAGAATTTAGATGATGAAATTGATAATTTAAAAAATAAAATAAAAAATATAAAGTTAGATGATGATTTTAAAGAAGATTTATCTAATAAAATTGAAACAGAATATAGAAAAGATAATATATCTAAAAAGAAAAAGACATTTTATTTTCCAAAACAAATTGTTGCAGCAGTTTTCTGCGTTATTATATTAACTAGTTGTGTATTTGCAGATGAAATTGGAAATTTTGTTAATAATCTTTTTCCTAATACAACTCTTGATGTAGAACAATTACTTGCAAATGGTAACTTACAAGCTATAAATATGGATTATATAAAACAAGATGGAGTGGCTATAAAAGTTGATTATGTATTACAAGAAGAAAATTCACTTTATATAGTTTTTAATATTTTAGCAGATGAAGAAATTAATAATGTTTATTTAGAAAAAATTAAAGTTATTAATCAAGATAATAAGGTTATATTTGACAATATTGATTATATTACAGATATGTCTAAGCTTTTTTATAAAATAGATAATATTGACAATAAAAACATTATATTGACAGCAAAATTAGATAATTTAGAAAAAAATGAGGAAAATAAAAAAATTAATATATATATAGAAAAAATTAAATTAAAATATAATAATAGCTTAAGAAATATTGAAAAACAATGGAAATTTAATATAGAAATTTAACAAAAAGACCCAGCTTTGAAATGAGCTGGGCCTTGCTTTTACTTAAAAAGTGTTGCTTTGATGCAGAATGTAAAATAAAGTTTATTTCCAAGAATAATATGTAAGTGTTACTTTAATTGCTTCTGATCCACCATTGATGATTCTGAATAAGTAAGAACCACCAGTAAAACGTAAATCAATCCAGTCAGCTTTTGTTGCTACACCGTTAGCAATCCCATTTTGACTTGCAACTGTTCCAGTTACATCATACATAAGAGCAACGGAATATGAAACTGATACAGGAGCACCGCTTACACCAGTTGCACTCATCTCATAAGCAAAATACCGATCTGGTATTATGAATTGAGGAGTGTATGTGGTAATACCAACACCAACAGTGTAAGTATTCTGGTCCCACATTGCAGGCATAATGCCAGCATCATCTCCAGGTTTTACGGACAGTGTTACGACATGCTTTTCCAGAACAGCTTGATCTGTTTCAGCTGCGAACGCAGTTACCGAAAAAGATAGGCACATAGCAACTGCCAGAATCAGTGAAAATAATTTCTTTGCTTTTTTCATCTTTAATAACCTCCAATCGTTTTAAAGAAACTAACTTCTTGGAACACCACTAATTCTGCATCGTGTCATTCTTCGTAGGAGCATAATAGAACCACTCTACTATAATGACTTTTCAAACGCCTTATAAAAGTGAAAGCAAAAGAATTATAAAATAAAAACAAAAAAATTACAATTATATGTAGTGAAAAAAGATAGCAAAATAGCGAGTTTTAAAGTTTTTTATTTTTAAATTTAAAAAATAAAAATCAATTTTCATCAATTTTTTACACAGGTTTAATTTTATATGATAATCTAGAGGAGCTTATTTAAAAAAAGGAGATGTACTTATGATAAGAGCAGATAAAAATTCAAATCAAATTAATAATTTTAGAAAACTTAATATGAGAGATATTTTTAATATTATAGTTTCTGTTATAGGAATTGCGATAGCTACTATTCAAATGTTTGAAACAAGACAGTTTAAGGTCATTATATATAATATTTCAATTTGTGTAATTATTGTTTTAGTTAATATTTTTGCATTTACTAATAAACATCGAGAAATAAAAGCAAAGATAAATATAAAAAAATTAGAAGAAAAAAATAAAAATCTGTTAGAAGTTAATGATGATGTAAGATGTTTTAAACATGATTTTAATAATATTATGCAAGCAATAAATGGATATATAGATTTAAAAGATATAAATGCTTTAGAAAAGTATTTTAATTCAGTTATAAAAGATTGCCATCATATAAATACTGTTGAATTGCTAAATTATCAAGTAATAGATAATCCAGCATTATATGCAGTACTATTAAATAAATATACTATTGCAAAAGAAAATAACATTATGATGAATATTGATATTTGTATGAGCTTAAGTGCTTTTGAAGAAAAAGCATATAATATTTCTAGAATATTAGGAATATTGTTAGATAATGCAATAGAAGCTACAAATGAATGTAAAGAAAGAATTATAAATGTTCAATTTTATAAAGAAAGAAATAAAAATTTAATAGTAATTGAAAATACCTTTGTTGATAAGAACATAGATACAGATAAAATGTATGAAAAAGGATTTTCTAGTAAAAAGGCAAAAGGAAACTCAGGATTAGGATTATGGAAAATAAAAAATATTATAAGAAAAGAAGAATGTTTTAATTTATTAACTGATATAGAAGATGATATGTTTAGACAAAAATTAGAAGTATATACATAAATATTTTACAAAACTTGGTATAAAACTATTGATTTTTAACGTAAAAGCTGTTATAATGTCATAGTTATTAAATAACACACATAGATGGAGTTTTAAATTGTGCTTAAAAATTTTTTAAGTTGTTTAAAATGAAGAAGTTTATGGAGGAAAAACAAAAAAAGGGAGGAAATTTAAAATGGCAGTAGTTGCAATGAAACAATTACTTGAAGCTGGTGTTCATTTTGGACATCAAACAAGAAGATGGGATCCTAAAATGGCTGAATATATTTTTCAAGCTAGAAATGGAATCCATATAATAGACTTACAAAAAACTTCAAAAAAATTAGATGAAGCTTATAAGTTTATTAAAGACAAAGCAGAAGAAGGAAAAACAGTTCTTTTCGTAGGAACTAAAAAACAAGCACAAGAGTGCATTAAGGAAGCTGCTCAAAAATGTAATATGTATTACGTTGATCAAAGATGGTTAGGCGGAATGTTAACAAATTTCAAAACAATTGAAGGAAGAATTCAAAGATTAAGAGATTTGGAAACTATGTCTGAAGATGGTACATTTGATGTATTACCTAAAAAAGAAGTTATAGGATTAAGAAGCGAAATGGAAAAACTAGAAAAAAATCTTGGTGGAATTAAAGATATGAAAGAAATGCCAGGAGTTATGTTCGTAGTAGATCCTAAAAAAGAAAGAATAGCTATATTAGAAGCTAGAAAATTAGGAATACCAGTTGTAGGTTTAGTAGATACAAACTGCAATCCAGAAGATGTTGATTATGCTATTCCAGGAAATGATGATGCTATAAGAGCTGTTAAATTAATAGCAGATGTTATGGCTAATGCTGTTATAGAAGGTAGACAAGGAGAAGATGCTGAAGTTCCTGAAGAAATGGCATCAGATGAAGAAATAACAGATATGGAAGAAGTTGTTGCTGAAGAAAAAGAAGAAACATCTGATGAAGAAAAAGAAGAAAAAGTAGAAGAAGAATAATATTTGCAAGGGCGCTATTACTATATTTTTTAAGTAAGCACGCCCTAATTTTAAAATAAAATAGGGGGTATCTAATATGATAACTGCAGAATTAGTAAAACAACTAAGAGAAAAAACTGGAGCAGGAATGATGGACTGCAAAAAAGTTTTAACAGAAACAGATGGAGATATGGAAAAAGCAGCTGAATTATTAAGAGAAAGAGGAATTGCAAAAGCAGCTAAAAAATCAGGAAGAATAGCAGCTGAAGGTTTAGTTACTACTTTTGTTTCAGAAAATAAAAAAGTTGGATCTGTTGTTGAAGTAAATGCTGAAACAGACTTTGTTGCTAAAAATGATGAATTTGTTAAATTTGTAAATGATGTAGCTGAAATAGTTGCAGATGAAAATCCAGCAGATTTAGATGCTTTATTAGAAGTTCAATATAAAAATAGTGGAAAAACAGTAAGAGAAGTTTTAACAGAAAAAATTGCTACTATTGGTGAAAATATGTCAATTAGAAGATTTGAAAGATTTGAATCTGAAGGATTAGTAGAAAGTTATATTCACGGAGCTGGAAAAATAGCTGTATTAGTTGATTTTAAATCTGGAGATACAGAATTAGCAAAAGATGTATGTATGCAAATTGCTGCTGCAAAACCAGAATATTTAAATAGAGAATCAGTTCCACAAGATAGAGTAGCAAAAGAAATGGAAATTTTAAAAGCACAAGCTATGAATGAAGGAAAACCTGCTGAAATAGCTGAAAAAATGGTTCAAGGTAGAATAGGAAAATTCTATGGAGAAATTTGTTTATTAGACCAAGAATTTGTTAAAGATCCAAGTGTAAAAGTTGGAGACTTAATTAAAAGTAAAGGTGCAGAAATAACAAGATTTGCTAGATTTGAAAAAGGCGAAGGAATTGAGAAAAAAGAAGAAAACTTTGCAGAAGAAGTAATGAAACAATTAAAATAGTATTTTTTTAAAAAGCGTGCTTTAAAAAGCACGCTTTTTTTATTTATTTTATTGAAAAAAAATTATTATTTGATAGAATTATATAAATAATATTATTGGGGAGAAATGTATGAAACTTAAAAATAAAATTGAATTAATTTTTTTATTATTTTTAACTATATTTTTATTTAGTAATATAAAATCTTTTGCAGGTTCACAAGATTGGAATTCACTAGATTATAATGTTGAAGTTAAAAATAATGGAGACATGGATATTATAGAAACATGGGATATTAATATAAGAGAAACTAACACACTTTTTAAAGACTTTGATATAGACTATTCTAAATATTCTGGAATTTCAAATGTAAAAGTTTCTATAATTGATTCAGGAGAAGAAAAATTTCTAAAAGAAATTTATGAAGAACAATATCATGTAGATAAGGGATGCTACTATGGGTTACCAATTAAAAACAATTCTCAATTTGAAATTGCTTGGAATGTTGGGTTAGATGATTCTTCTGCATCTAGAACATATAAAATTTATTATACAGTTAAAAACGCAGTAAAAGTTTACAATGACTGTACAGAATTATATTGGCAATTTTTAGGAACAGATAATCAAATCCCTGGAAAAAATATTACAGGAAGAATAAAACTTCCTAAAAAAGTAGATGATATAGAAAAACTTAGAGTTTGGGGACACGGGAGTCTAACAGGAGAAATTACAAAAGTTGGAAATGACTTAGTAGAATTTAATATGCCAAAATTATCTAGAAATTCTATGTTAGAAGTAAGAATTGTTACAGAAGAAAATATTTATGATATGAGTGACAATAAACATAATAACAATTATTTAGATTCTATATTATCTGAAGAAAAAAAGTGGGCAGATGAAGCTAATGCCGAAAGAGAATCTGCAAGAAATACTAAAAAAATAATTATTTGTATATTAATTATTTGTATTCTTATTAATATTTTCTTTGTAGTATTCTTTATTCGTAAAATAAGGGGATATATAAAATCACGTAAAGAATTAAAAGAAAAATATGCAAATAATTTAAATGAATTAAAATATTTTAGAGAAATACCAAATGAAGAAATTTCAACTCCTGCAAGAGCTTTGTATTTATACAAATTTGAAAATATAAAACCTAATTTTACTCAATCAGACATTTCAAAAATTTTTTCTGCAACTATTTTAGATTTATCTTTAAAGAAAATAATACATTTTGAACCCGTAGAAAAAAATGATATTAAAATTGTATTAGATGATAAAAGAGAAACTTTAGATTTACCAGATGATGAAAAAAGAGTACATAAAACATTATTAGAAGCTATAGAAGGTAAAGATTCGATTACAACTAAAGAATTTAAAAAATTTGCTAAAAAGAATTATAATTTAATATATGCAAGATTCATTGGTTTGGGAAGATTAATGGAAAAAAATACTGATAATATGTTAGATAATACAAAAAAACAAATTTCAGAACAAATAGAATCAAAGCAAAGAAAATATTTACTTTTATTTTGCCTTTCATTCATTCTTATGTTTGTAATTCCAATTTTTCCAACTATTCCAATAGGATTAATAACTTGTATTTTTGTACTTTCTAAGAATCTTAAAGCTTTTTCAATTCTTAATGAAGAAGGAATGGCAGAAGCCCAAAAGTGGAGAGGGTTGAAAAATTATATGACAGACTATTCTTTATTAAAAGAAAGATTAGTACCAGATATACTTTTATGGGAAAAATACTTAGTTTATGCAACAGCTTTTGGAGTTGCAGAAAAAGTTATAAAACAATTAAAAATTGTTCATCCTGAAATGTTTACAGCAGAAAGTACATATTATAATTATGGATATTGGAATATAATAACAAATTCAAGTTTGGGAATAGAAAGTTTTACAAAATTTAGTTCTGATATAGAAAATGTATATTCTAGTGCAATTAGTTCATACAATGCTGCTAATTCAATAGATACAAGCAGTAGTGGTGGCGGAGGCGGTTTCTCAAGTGGTGGCCGGAGGCCGGTGGCGGCGGAGGCGGCTGTGGAGGTCGTTAGAATATGAATTTAAAAGATGAAGTTATTTAAACAAAACTTCATCTTTTTTTGTTTGTGAATTTTGAGTAAAATTAGGAAAATTTTACTTGATTTTTGTATTTTTATGTAGTAAAATTTTATACAGTGTAAGAAAAGGAAAGGAATAGAATAATGTTAGCTACAAAAATTTTTAATAAAATAAAAAATATTGCAAGCATGAACATCTATTTTTTATTTGCTTTTTTTCACATTTTTATTTATAAGAATAATAATTTTTAACACTAAATTTTTTATTTAGTGTTTTTTTTTGGAAATTACATTAGTATTTAAAATAAGAAAGGAAAGAAAAATGGTAGGGTATTTAGTACTAGAAAATGGTGAAATTTTTGAAGGAGAAAGAATTGGTTATAATGTAGATACAGCATGTGAAGTGGTATTTAATACAGGAATGGCAGGATATATAGAAACATTTACAGATCCTTCTTATGCAGGTCAAGGTATAGTTATGACATATCCATTAATTGGAAATTATGGTGTTATACCAGAAGATTATGAATCAGATGGAATTTTTGCAAAAGCAGTTTTTATTCATGATTTAGCAGAATTTGAAAGTAATTTTAGATCTAAATTTAATTTAGATAAATTTTTAAGAGATTATAAAATACCAGGCCTTACAGATGTTAATACTAGAAAATTAACAAAAATGCTAAGAGATGCTGGAACTATGAGAGGATATCTTACATCTAATATTAGCAATATTGATGAGATTATGGAAAACATTAAAAAATACGATATTGGAAAAATAGTAGATAGAGTAACTTCAAAAGAAGTTCAAATTTATGGAAGAAGAAAACCAATAAGAATAGCATTAATGGATTATGGAATGAAACATAATATAGTAAATTCTCTTTTAAAAAGAGGAGCAGAGGTTACTGTATTTCCAGCTAATACACCAGCTGAAAAAGTAATTGCAATAAAACCAGATGGAATAATGCTTTCAAATGGACCAGGAAATCCAGAAGAATGTACTTTTCAAATAAATGTTATTAAAAAATTGTATGAATCAGATATACCAATACTTGGAATATGTTTAGGACATCAACTTATGGCACTTGCAAATGGAGCAAAAACAGCAAAATTAAAGTATGGACATAGAGGACCTAATCATCCAGTAAGAGATTTAAAAGAAGATAGAGTACATATTACTTCTCAAAATCATGGATATTATGTAGTTGAGGAAAGTGTAAATCCTAAAATAGCAGAAGTTTCTCATATAAATTTAAATGATGGAACAGTAGAGGGACTAAGATATAAAAATAAAGATATTTTTACAGTTCAATTTCATCCAGAAGCTTGTCCAGGACCAGAAGATACAGCTTATATATTTGATGAATTTATAGATTTAATAAAGGAGAAAAAAGATGCCAAAAAATAAAAGTATTAAAAAAGTTTTAGTTATAGGATCAGGACCAATTATAATTGGTCAAGCAGCAGAATTTGATTATGCAGGAACACAAGCTTGTAGAGAATTAAAAAAAGAAGGAATAGAAGTTGTTTTAGTTAATTCAAATCCAGCAACTATTATGACAGATAAAAATATGGCTGATAAAATTTATATTGAGCCTTTAACAGTAGAAACTGTTAAAAAAATAATAGAAATAGAAAAGCCAGATAGCATACTTCCAAATTTAGGTGGACAAACAGGACTTAATTTAGCAATGGAACTTGCAGAATCAGGATTTTTAGAAGATAAAAAAGTTACACTTTTAGGAACAGGTGTAGATGGTATTAGAAATGCAGAAGATAGACAATGCTTTAAAGATATGATGGAATCTATAAATGAACCTTGTATTGCAAGTAAAGTAGTTCATACTGTTGATGATGCAATAGATTTCACTAAAGAAATAGGATTACCAGTTATTATTAGACCAGCATATACTTTAGGTGGTACTGGTGGAGGTATAGCTACAACTATGGAAGAACTTGAAGAAATTGCAGGATCTGGTATAAGAATGTCTAGAGTAAATGAAATATTAGTTGAAAAATGTATTACTGGATGGAAAGAAATTGAATATGAAGTAATGAGAGATAGCAAAGGAAATTGTATTACAATTTGTAATATGGAAAACATAGACCCAGTTGGTGTACATACAGGAGATAGTATTGTTGTTGCTCCTTCTCAAACATTATCAGATAAAGAATATCAAATGCTTAGAACTTCAGCTATAAAAATTATTTCTGCATTAAAGATTCAAGGTGGATGCAATGTTCAATTTGCATTAAATCCAAACAGTTTTGAATATGCAGTAATAGAAGTAAATCCTAGAGTAAGTCGTTCATCAGCATTAGCTTCAAAAGCAACTGGTTATCCAATTGCTAAAGTTGCAACAAAAATAGCTATTGGATATACACTAGATGAAATAAAAAATGAAGTTACAGGAAAAACTTATGCTTGTTTTGAACCAGTACTTGATTATGTAGTAGTTAAAATACCAAAATGGCCATTTAAAAAATTCCTTACAGCAAATAGAGTATTAGGAACTCAAATGAAAGCTACTGGAGAAGTTATGGCTATTGCTCCAAATCTAGAAGCAGGGTTGATGAAAGCTGTGCGTTCATTAGAGGAAAATGTTGATTATTTAAGTTTAGATAAATTAAAAGATTTAGATAAAAAAGAACTAGAAGAAAGACTAGAACATGTTGATAATGAAAGAATTTTTGTTATAGCAGAAGCTATAAGAAAAGAAATTTCAGTAGAAAGAATACATGAAATTACTACAATAGACAGATTTTTTATTGGTATAGTATATAAATTAGTAAAAATGGAAAGAGAATTAGAACTTAATAAAATGAATTCTAAAATGCTTGAAAAAGCTAAAAGATTAGGATTTACTGATAAAGTAATAGCAAAACTTTCTGGAAAAACTGAAAAAGAAATAAAAGATTTAAGAATAAAAAATAATATAGTTGCTAATTTTAAAATGGTTGATACTTGTAGTGCAGAGTTTGAAGCAAAAACACCATATTATTATTCAAGTTATGATGATGAAAATGAAGTAAGAGAATCTAATAATAAAAAAGTCATTGTTTTAGGATCAGGCCCAATAAGAATTGGTCAAGGTATTGAATTTGATTATTGTAGTGTTCATGGAGTTTGGGCTCTAAAAAAACAAGGATATGAAACTATAATTGTAAATAATAACCCAGAAACAGTAAGTACTGATTTTGATATTGCAGATAGGCTATATTTTGAACCTTTAACACCAGAAGATGTTGAAAACATAATAAATGTTGAAAAACCTTATGGAGCAATAGTTCAATTTGGTGGACAAACAGCAATAAAACTAACAAAAGCTTTATCAGATATGGGTGTTCATATTATGGGAACGCAAGAAGTTGATATGGATAGAGCAGAAGATAGAAAAGAATTTGATGAAGCATTAAATAATTGTGGTATTTTAAGACCACAAGGAAGTACAATTTATACAGTAAATGAAGCAATTACAGTAGCAAATAAATTAGGATATCCAGTTTTAGTAAGACCATCTTATGTTCTTGGTGGACAAGGAATGGCAATTGCTTATGATGATGCAGAAATAACAGAATATGTAAATGAAATAAACACAATAGCACAAGAACATCCAATATTAGTAGATAAATATATTTTAGGAAGAGAAGTTGAAGTTGATGCAATTTGTGATGGTGATGATGTTTTAATTCCTGGAATAATGGAACACTTGGAAAGAGCAGGTATTCATTCAGGAGATAGTATTTCAGTTTATCCAACACAAAATGTAGAAAAAGAACATGAAAAAACAATAATAGAATATACTACAAAAATTGCAAAAGAGCTTAATGTAATAGGAATTTTAAATATACAGTTCATAATAAGTGAAGGAAAAGTTTATATTATAGAAGTAAATCCACGTTCAAGTAGAACAGTTCCATATATTAGTAAAGTTACAAATCTACCAATGATAGATATTGCTACAAATGTTATATTAGGTAAAAAATTAAAAGATTTAGGATATGGAACAGGATTGTATAAAAAAAGTGAATATATATGTGTTAAAATGCCAGTATTTTCTTTTGAAAAAATTAAAAATGCTGATACAAGTTTAGGACCAGAAATGAAATCTACAGGAGAAGTTTTAGGAGTAGCTAAAAAATTCGAAGACGCAATTTTAAAAGCATTTATAGCAAGTGGTGCAAATGTATCAACAAGTGGTTCAATATTGATAACTGTAAGAGATAAAGATAAAGAAGAAATGCTTCCAATAGCCGAAAAATTTAAGAAAAAAGGATTTTCAATTTATGCAACCTCAGGAACTTCAGCTTTCTTAAAAACACATGGTGTAGATTCTATTGTAATTGAAAAACTATGGGAAGGAAAAAATAGTATAATAGATTTGATTGAATCTGGAAAGATTAATTTTGTAATTAATACTCCAACAAAAGGAAAACAATCTAATAGAGATGGATTTAAAATTAGAAGAATGGCTGTTGAATGTAAAATACCTTGCTTTACATCATTAGATACAGTAAATGCATTATATCAAGCTATTGAAGATGAAACAGGGGAACAAGATTTAACACCAGTTGATATTACAAAAATTTAAGATACGGAATAGATAATTATTAAATTTTTATTGCAAAATTTGACATATTTTTATATAATAATACAAAATCTTGCTTGCTCAAGATTTTGTATTTTTAATTTAAGGTGAAATTTATGAACAAAACAAAAAGGAAAATATTTGAAACATCATTAAAACTTTTTTCAGAAAAAGGTTATGATGCTACTAGTATAGAAGAAATAACAGCAACGGTTGGTGTAGCAAAAGGTACACTATATTATCATTTTAATAGTAAAGAAGAAATATTTAATTTCCTTGTTGAAGAGGGAATGAAACTTTTAATTAATAGTATAGAAATAAAAATTTCAAAATGTGATAATGTTCTTGATAAAATAAAAGCAGTATCTTTAATTCAATTAAAAGCTGTTAAAAAATATGAAAACTTGCTAACTATTGTAATGAGTCAAACTTGGGGAAATGAAACAAGAAATGTCTTTTGCAAAGAAAAAGTTATTGAATATATAGAAGTTATAAAAAATATTGTGCAAGAAGGTGTAGATAATGGAGATATTGTAAAATGTGATTCAGAAATATTAGCTGCTGAAATCTTTTCATTAACATGTTCAACTTTAATATATAAAAGAAAAGTTGGATTAGATGAAATAGATGTACAAAGGATATATTCAGAATATGAAAAAACTTTATTTAATAAAATTAGTATAAGAAGGGAAGAAAAATAGAATGAGCGAAAGAATCTACAAAGGTTGCGAGAGAATATTTGAAACAAAAAAGTTTAACAATATTAAAGAAATTATAAACAATACTAAAAAAGAATATGGTACATCAGCAGCATTCAAATTTAAAACATCTGATGTTATGAAAGTAATGACTTATGATGAATATATTGATGAAGTAAATGCTTTAGGAACTGCATTAGTTAGCATAGGACTTAAAGATAAAAGAATAGGTGTTATATCTGAAAACAGATATGAATGGGAAGAAGCATATTTATCAATAGTTTGTGGAACTGGTATAGTAGTACCACTTGACAAAGCACTACCAGAAAACGAAATTTTTAGTTTAATCGAACGTTCAGAAATAGAAGCAATTTTCTATTCTGCAAAATATGATGAAATAATGAAAAAAGCAGCTTTAAAGGGAATAGGAAAAGTTAAATTCTTTATTTCTATGGATAATGAAGAAAAACAAGGAGAGATATATTCTCAAAAAGAATTAGTAAAACTTGGAAAAGATTTGTTAAAAAATGGTGCTAGAACATTTTTAGATGCTGAAATAGATAATGATGCAATGTCAATACTTTTATTTACATCAGGAACAACTGCTAAATCTAAAGCAGTTCAATTATCACATACAAATATTTGTACAAATCTTTATGACATAGCATCTGTTTTTGATTGTAGCAAAGAAGATACATTTTTATCTTTTTTACCATTACATCATGTTTTTGAGTGCACAGTAGGATTTTTATATCCAGTAAGTGTAGGTTCTTCTATTGCATTCTGTTCAGGAATTAGACATATTGCAGAAAATTTAAAAGAATATCAAATAAGTGTTATGATTTCTGTTCCAGTACTTTTTGAAAATATGTATAAAAAAGTAATGAAATCTATTGAAGATAAAGGAAAATTAGGAACAGTAAAATTTGGAATAAAATTAAGTAAAGTAACAAAATTGTTAGGAATTGATATAAGAAGAAAATTATTTAAAGAGATACATGAAAATCTTGGAGGAAAATTAAGATTATTTGTTGCAGGAGCAGCTGCTTTTGATAAAGAAGTTGAAAAAGGATACAATGATTTAGGAATAGATACATATCAAGGATATGGATTAAGTGAAGCTTCTCCAGTTGTTGCAGCAGAACATAAAACTTGTACAAAATTAGGATCAATAGGAAAGCCATTTCCAAGTTTAGAAGCAAAAATAGTTGAGCCAAATGAATTAGGAATTGGAGAACTTGCTGTTAAAGGACCAAGTGTTATGCTTGGATATTATAATTATGAAGAAAAAGGTGTTACAGATGATGGATGGCTACTTACAGGAGATTTAGGATATATAGATAGTGACGGATTTATATTTTTAACAGGTCGTAAGAAGAGTGTTATAGTACTAAAAAACGGAAAAAATGTATATCCAGAAGAAATAGAAACATTAATCGATAAAATACCAGGAGTAAAAGAATCTTTTGTATTTGCAAGACCAGATAAGGATGATGAAAATTCTGTAAAGTTAGGTGTTAAAATAGTTTATGATAAAGAAATTGTAAAAGATATTTACGGAACAGAAGATTTGGAAGAAATTAGAAAATCATTATGGGAAAAAGTTAAAGAAGTAAATAGAAAAATGCCTACATATAAATATATAAAAGAAATGATTTTAACAGAAGAAGAATTAATAAAAACTACAACATTAAAAGTAAAAAGATTTGAAGAAATAAAGACAGTTTTAGAAGTAAAATAATATTACAAAATGTTACAAAAAGACTTAAAATGTAATAAAAATGTAACAGAAAAAGTCGAAAAAACTCTTGTGATTTTACGGAAAACGAGATATAATAACTTTAGTATTTAATTAGATTGATACGAAGGAGGTAGTTTACAATGTCATTTTTTCATAAATCAGGCATAGTAAACGTGAAAATGGTGATCACGGAAGAAAAAATATTATCAAATATAGATAAAATTCAAAAATTAATAAATCCAAATAGTAAAAAACAAATAATTCAATTAGAGGATGATTCTTATTTTAAAGATTTAGTAGAATCAATAAAAACTTATCTTTTAGAATATCCTAACAAAAAGAATTTTCCAAGCAGTGTTTATAGAGCAGCTTATGATTTAGTTGAATATGCAACAAATCAATTTGAAGAAAATACTAAAAAAATTGAAGAATTAATTAGACAAAGAGAGAAAAATATAAAATTAGCTAGCATCTTAAGAGATGCTACAACAGCTGTTCAAGCAAAAGCAAAAAATTGGAAAGAGATTGTTAAAAAAGTAGAAGCAAAATATCCATCAGATGTTGCTGAAGCATTAACAATAATAGGAAAATCTAAAGATCAAACAACTGAAGAATATGAAAATGCTGTTAAATTAATTGAAGCAAAAGCTAATAACTTAGAGAGCAACTTACATATTGAAATTGATATGGAAAGAATAGAAGATAGATCAAAAGCTTTAAGTTATATTGGAATAGAAGTTGCAGAAGCATTAAAATATATTCCTGCACCAGTTGAAGATGGTTTAGGATTAGTAGAAGTTAAAGGTCAAGATGATGTTGTTTCAAATGCAGTTGTTGAAACAGAAGAAATTGGAGAAACAGTAGAAGAAGTTGCTTCTGAAAATACAGTTGAAACAAGTGAAGATGGGGCTGAATTAGATACATATTTTGAAGAAACAAGATTTGAAGCAAAACCTTCATTATGGCAAAGAATTAAAAATAGTAAATTTGTTAGAACTATTAGATATATAATGCAAATAAGAGTTGTATTAGATTATCCAGCTTTACCAGAAGGAAAGGGAGACAATTATTAATAAATTTAAATATAATTATTAAGAAAGTAGTCAAAAAACTACTTTCTTTTTTTTATTATGTATTGACAAAAAACTATATTTTATTTATAATGAATATATGAACAATTATTCATATATTCAAATATAATATACAAAGGAGCAAAGATTATGAATGAAGAGTATAATAACGAAGATCTTCAAGTTGTAGATGAAGAAAAGGTTTTAAGAGTAAAATCAACACTTCCAAAAGATGAATTAATTTTTGACTTAGCAGAACTTTTTAAAGTTTTTGGAGATTCAACAAGAATGAAAATTATATGTACTTTATTGGAAGAAGAATTATGTGTAGGAGATATTGCTTGTATTACAAATTCAACTCCATCTGCTATTTCACATCAATTACGAGTATTAAAACAATCAAAATTAGTTAAATATAGAAAAGATGGAAAAGTCGTGTATTACTCATTAGATGATGATCACGTTAAACAAATATTTGAGAAAGGACGTGAACACATTGAAGAAATATAGCTTTATCTTAAAAGATTTAGATTGTGCAAGTTGTGCAAATAAAATTCAAAATAAATTATCTGAAAATAAAGATTATAAAAATGTTGTAGTTAATTTTAATACTCTAAGATTAAGTTTAGAGTCTGAATTAGAAAATATAAAACCAGATATAATAAAGGTTATATCTGAATTAGAGCCAGAAGTTCAAGTTTTAGATATAGATGAATCTACTGAAAAAAAAGAAATAAATTATAATCTTATTAGACTTGTTGTTGGAATTTTAATTGTAGCTTTAATAAATTTTATTCCAATGTCTAAAAATTTAAGTTTAATTTTTACTATAATTGCTTATATGATTTTATTATATAGAACAACAAAAAATTCTATAAAATTATTACGAAGCAAAGTTATAGATGAAAATTTATTAGTTACAATTTCTTGTATTGGAGCTTATTTTATTGGCAAACAATTAGAAGGTTTAATGGTTATAATCTTATATGAAATTGGAAAATTGTTAGAAGAAAAAGCAATTAATAATACTAGAAAATCCATAGCAAATTTGATGGATATAAAACCTGAATATGCAAATTTAAAATGTGAAAATCACGAAAATAAAGTAAATCCAGAAGAAGTAAATGTGGGTGATATCATTGTAGTAAAACAAGGAGAAAAAATCCCATTAGATGGTATAGTAATTTCTGGAACTGCTTCTTTAAATACAGCATCTTTAACAGGAGAAAGTAAATTAAGAAAAGTAAAAGAAAATGATAAAGTTATTTCTGGAAGTATAAATGAAAAAGGTTTAATTGAAGTAAGAGTAACTGAAAAATATGAAAATAGTACAGTAAGTAAAATTTTAGAACTTGTAGAAAATGCTACTGATAAAAAAGCAAAAACAGAAACTTTTGTAAATAAAGTATCTAAAATATATACACCAGTAGTAATAATACTTGCAGTATTGGTAGGAATTTTATTACCATTGGTATTTAAATTACAATTTAAAGAAGGAATATATAGAGCATTAATATTTTTAGTAGTTTCTTGTCCTTGTGCAATTGTTATATCTGTTCCACTTAGTTATTTTACAGGAATTGGTAAAGCTTCTAAAAATGGTATATTGATAAAAGGAAGTAATTATTTAGATGCATTAAAAGATATTAAACAAATTGTATTTGATAAGACTGGAACACTTACAAAAGGAGAATTTAGTGTAGAAAAAATAAAAACATATTCAGATGAATATACTAAAGAGCAAGTTTTAGAATATGCAGCATTAGGTGAAATAAATTCAAATCACCCATTAGGAAATGCTATTTTAAAAGAATATGGTAAAAATATAAATAAAGAAAATATAAAAGATTTTGAAGAAGTTTCTGGAAAAGGATTAATTTATAAATTAGATAATAAAATTGTGAAAGTAGGAAATTCCGATTTAGTAGAAACAAAACCAGAAAATGAAGTTGGTACAATTATATATGTAAAAGTAGATGAGAAAGTTATAGGATATATTCTTCTTAATGACATTTTAAAACCAGAATCAAAAGAAACAATTAGAAGATTGAAAGCCTTAAATATATCAACAAAAATGTTTACAGGAGATAATAAAGATATTGGAATAAAAATAGGAAATGAACTTGAATTAGATGAAGTAAAAACAGAAATGTTGCCACAAGATAAATATAATGAATTAGAAAAATTAATTAAGCAAAATTCAAAAGAAAAAGTAGCTTTTGTTGGTGATGGAATAAATGATTCACCAGTACTTGCAATTTCAGATGTGGGAATTTCTATGGGGGGAATAGGTGCAAATTCTGCTATTGAAGCATCAGATGTAGTTATTATGACAGATGACTTAAGTAAAATTGAAACAGCAATTGAAATATCAAAAAGAACAAATAAAATTATAAAACAAAATTTATTATTTGCACTATTAGTAAAAATATTAGTACTTGCTTTAAGTGTAGTAGGAATATCAGAAATGTGGGAAGCTATATTTGCAGATGTTGGAGTTACATTAATTACAATATTTAATACTTTAAGAATATTAAAATAAAAATAAGTCTTAAGATTTTTCTTAAGACTTATTTTATATATAATATTTTTTATAAAAAAAGCATATTTTTTTAGTTGTAAATGTGCTTTTTTTCTTTTTATAATTAACAAATCTCTAAAAATATTGATTTTTTGGGAATTTTGAAGTATAATATTTAAGTAAATTTTGCTAAAGAAAGGGAATTTTATGGAAAAGAAAACTATATTAAGTGGAATACAAGCAACAGGTTCTTTAACACTTGGAAATTATTTAGGAGCATTAAATAATTGGGTAGAAATGCAAGATAAATATGATTGTTATTATATGATTGCAGATTTACATACATTAACAATTAGAAATGATCCAGAAACTTTAAGAGAAAATACTTTAAAATTAATTGCATTATATGTTGCAGCAGGATTAGACCCAGATAAAAATACAATTTTTATTCAATCTCATATACCAGCTCATCCAGCTCTTTCATGGGTTTTAAATTGTTATACTTATATGGGAGAACTTAATCGTATGACACAATTTAAGGACAAGTCTTTAAAACATGCAGATAATATAAATAGTGGATTATTTACTTATCCAGTATTAATGGCTGCAGATATTTTAGCATATAATGCTGATCTAGTTCCAGTTGGAGATGATCAAAAACAACATCTTGAAATAACTAGAGATATTGCTGAAAGATTTAATTCAATATATGGTAATACTTTTAAAATTCCTGAAGTATATATAGGAAAAGTTGGAGCAAGAATAATGGGACTTCAAAATCCAACTTCAAAAATGAGTAAAAGTGCAGTAGATCCAATGGATAAAGTTCTTTTAACAGATTCACCAGATGAAATTAGAAAGAAATTTAAAAAAGCAGTTACTGATTCAGAAAACTGTGTTAGATATGATGTAACAAATAAACCTGGTGTAAGTAATTTAATGAGTATATATGGAATAATTAAAAATAAATCTATGGAAGATATAGAAAAAGAATTTAGTGGTCAAGGATATGGTACTTTTAAAACAGCAGTAGCAGAAGCTGTTGTAGAAAGACTAGAACCACTTCAAAAAAAATATAATGAACTTTTAGAAAACCCTGATAAATTAAAAGCAATTTATGAAAAAGGAGATAAAAAAGCAAAAGAAAAATCTGATAAGTTATTAAAAGAAGTTTATAAAAAGATAGGACTAGTAGTTGAATAATAGTAGAATTTGTATTTATATTTAAAATTTATAAGAAAGAGAAATTAATATGTTTGTAGATTATGCAAAAATAATAATTAAATCAGGAGATGGCGGAAATGGTGCTGCTACTTTTAGAAGAGAAAAATATATTGCAGCTGGTGGACCAGATGGCGGAGACGGTGGAAAAGGTGGAGACATATATTTCATAGTTGATGCGGATTCTAACACTTTAATTGATTTTAGATATACTAAAAAATTTAAAGCAGAAAATGGTCAAAACGGAAGTGGCGGACACAAATTTGGAAAAAGTGGACAAGATTGCTATATAAAAGTTCCTTTAGGAACAATAATAAGAGATGCTCAAACTAATAAAGTTATAGCTGATTTATCTGAACCAGGACAAAAAGAATTAGTTTTAAGAGGTGGTAGAGGTGGAAAAGGAAATTCACATTTTGCTACTTCTACAAGGCAAGCTCCTAGATTTGCAATTGATGGTGAAAAAGGAAAAGAAAAAGAATTAATTTTAGAATTAAAACTTTTAGCAGATGTTGGTTTAGTTGGATTTCCAAATGTTGGAAAATCTACAATACTTTCAAGAGTGACAAAAGCAACTCCTAAAATTGCAGATTATCATTTTACAACAATAGATCCAAATTTAGGAGTTGTGAAAACAGAAAGTGGAGATAGTTTTGTTTTAGCAGATATACCAGGAATTATTGAAGGAGCCAGTGAAGGTGTTGGACTTGGAATTCAATTTTTACGACATATAGAAAGAACAAAATTACTATTACATGTTATAGATGTTGCAGGAAGTGAAGGAAGAAATCCAATAGATGATTTTAATAAAATAAATGAAGAATTAAAAAAATATAGTGAAAAGTTAGCAGGAAGAAAACAAATAATAGTTGCAAATAAAATAGATAGTATGCAAAATGATGAAAATTATAAAGCTTTAGAAAAATTAGCAAAAGAAAAAGATATTAAAATTTTTAAAATTTCAGCAGTTACAGGAGAAGGCTTAAACGAATTATTTAATTATGTTGCAAAAATAATAAAAACTTTACCAAAAGAAAATATTGTGGATACAGAAGATAGAGTAGTTTATACATTAGAAGATGAAGAAGAACAATTTACTATTGATGTAGTAGATAATCAATACATCGTTCAAGGTCCAGCAGTAGAAAGACTAATGGGTAGAGTAAATATTGGTGATAATGAATCTTATGCATATATGGAAAAAATGCTAAAGAAACTCGGAATAGAAACTGCTCTTAAGGAAAAAGGAGTTAAGGAAGGAGATACTGTTAAAATTCTTGAGTGGGAATTTGAATGGTATGAGTAAAATGAGAGATTTAGTAGAGGATTTATTTAAAATATATGTAGCAGAGATAGACAGCAATAATTCTAAAATTATGCAAAATGTGAACGAAAAATATACACTTATTGATAAATCAATGATTTCATCATATTTATATTTCAAAATTTTAAGTAATTTGAAAATTGAAAATGAAACATCAAAATCTGTTTTAATGAATTATTTATTAAGACAAGTTATTTATGGAGAAACAGGAAATTTAGATTTAGAAATTTCTGATAATTCTAAAAAAGGACTATATAATGAAATAATAAATAAATTAGTAATAGATCAATTTAATTATAAAAATAGAATTTTAAAAGTTTTAAAATACAATTATTCACAAATTGATAATAATATATACTTTGAATTAATGGAATTTTGCGAAAAAATAACAGAATATTATATTTTAGATAAATTATCTAGAAGAGGAAATAAAGAGGCAAAAGAGTGGTTAATAAATACTAAAAATAAATTTAAAAATTATAAAAAAGATATAAATAAAAAGATAAAAGAAAATTCAAAAAAAGAAAATGATTTAGATGAAAATTTACAAAATATTGAAAAAGAAAAATTAAGTATATTAAATAAAATAATTAAAAATAAATTTAAAAATACAGAATACTATAATTTAATTCAAGTAGCTTTAAAATTAAAAGATGTATATAGATATTCTACTTTAACATGTGTAGTTCCAGAAGATGTTCTTTTTCACCAATATAGTATGGTAGTTGTAAACATGGTTATTGCAGATTATATGATAGAAAAAGGTGAAAATGTAGATAAATACGAATTAGTAAAAAAATGTTTATTTCACGATTTTGGTGAATATAAAGGAAATGAAATTGTAGCACAAATAAAAGTTTATAATGATGAAACAAAGAAAATGTTTACTGAAATAGAAGAAAAAGATGAACAAGAATTAAAAGAGCTAATTGGAGAAGATTTATACATAATTATAAAAGAATATAAATCTGGAAAAGAAGGTTATATAGCTGAGTTAATAGATAAAATATTAGGAATAATGAAAATATGGACAGAAGCACGGTTACATGAATAATTACACATACTTTAAAGCTCTTTGCTCAGTATATCAAAGTAGATTTAAAAAATATAATGATACATCTAGAATTGAAGAATTAAAAGATAAATTATTTTTACAAAAATTATTAAAAGAAGCTTATATATTTATTAAAGAAAATTTAATAAATTTGAATAATGATTTTCTAGAAAAATATTTTACAAGTGCTGAAATAAAAGGATTTAAGAAAGAGATAAAAGTTTTAAAGAAAAAAGAAATTATTTAAAAATAAAACTTTTGTTTGACAAATCAAATGTTTTGTGATAACATTTTTTTAATAAAAAAAGAACGGAAGTTCTGTAAAAGAAATGGGGTTATAAAATGAGAAAAAAAGATCCAAATAGTTTAAATAAAAGAGAAAAAGCAATTTTAAAATTTATAGAAAAACAGATAAGTATAAATGGTTATCCACCATCTGTTAGAGAAATAGGAAAAGCAGTAGATTTAAAATCAACTGCAACAGTTCATGGTTATTTATCAGCTTTAGAGAAAAAAGGATATATTAAAAAAGAAAGTCAAAAAGGTAGAACATTAAAGCTATTAAAAGGTGGAGCAATGGAAGGAGAGCAAGTTTCTTTTGATAAGCAAGCTTATTCTAGTAGAGAAATGGTAGATGTTCCAGTAATAGGAAAAATTACAGCAGGTGAGCCAATATTAGCTGTTGAAAATGTTACAGATACTTTCCCAATTCCATTAGATTTTGTTGGAACAGGAGAAAGCTTTATGCTTACTGTTAGAGGAGAAAGTATGATAGAAGCAGGTATTTTGGATGGAGATTATATCTTAGTTAGAAAACAAAATACAGCAAATAATGGCGAAATAGTAGTAGCTTTAATAGGAGAAGAAGCAACAGTTAAAACATTTTATAAAGAAAAAGATCATATAAGATTACAACCAGAAAATTCTACAATGGATCCTATAATAGTTCCAACTTGTGAAATATTAGGAAAAGTATCAGGTGTATTTAGAAAAATTTAAAATATAAAAAACTCCGTTTAAAACGGAGTTTTTTTATTTTAGTTCAACAATCGTAACACCCATTTCACCTTCACCAAAAGTACCGACTCTAAAAGATTTTACATGTGGATGAGTTTTCAAAAATTTGTGAATTCCTTCTCTTAAAGCACCAGTTCCTTTGCCGTGAACAATTCTAATATTTGCTAATCCACTTAAAAAACAACTATCTAAGTATTTGTCTATTTCTAAACAAGCTTCATCAACATTTTCTCCAATAACATTTATTTCTGGAGAGATAGACTTTACGGTAAATTCTTTTCTTGAAGAAAGATAGTTTCTTTCTTTTTTATTAGAAGTTGTTTCATTTGGTAATTCTAAATCTTCTATTGTAAAATACATTTTTCCAAGTCCAAGTTCAACTTGAATTTTATTATCTTTAGAAATTGATAGAACTTTTCCATTTTGATTTAATTTATTTACAAAAACTTCCATTCCAACATAAATTTCAGAAATATTCATTTTTTTAGAACTTTTTGCTGAATTTGAAATAGTATTTAATTCAGATATTTTATCATTTAATTTGTTTCTTAATTTATTTATTTCTTTATTATTAGAAGATTTTTCTATATTTCTTATAATTTCATTTGCATCTTCTTTAGCAGATATTAATATACTTTGAGCTTCTGATTTTGCATTATTTATAATGTCTTTTTTTGTATTTTCTAGTTTTGAAAAATCAAATTCTAAAGATTTTTTTAATTTTTTGATTTCTTCAGAATTTTTTAAAATTTCTTCTTTTTCATGTTCAATTTTCTTTTTATCTTCATAAATATTTGTAAGTAATTCTTCAATACTAATTTTATCTGAATCTATATGTTCTTTAGCTTTTAAAATTATTTCTTCTGAAATTCCAAGCTTTCTACTTATTGCAAATGCATTACTAGTACCGGGAACACCAAGTAAAAGTTTGTAAGTAGGAGATAAGGTATTTAAATCAAATTCTACACTAGCATTTTCAAAACCATTTGTAATTAAAGCAAAATGTTTTATTTCTGGATAGTGAGTAGTAGATAAAGTTAAACAATTTATAACTTTAAGTTTTTCTAAAATACTTATTGCTAAACTAGAACCTTCAACTGGATCTGTACCAGATCCTAATTCATCAAGTAAAACTAAGCTATTCTCAGTTACTTCATTTAATATTGTAGCAATATTTGTAATATGTGATGAGAAAGTACTTAAAGAATCTATAATACTTTGTTCATCACCAATATCTGCAAAAATATTATCAAAAAGATATATTTTACTTCCTTCTTTAGCTGGGATATGAAGACCACTTAATGCCATTAAACTTAAAATGCCAACTGTTTTTAATGTAACAGTTTTACCACCAGTATTAGGACCTGTTATTATTAAGCTATTATAATCTTTACCAATAATGATATCATTTTTTATTGCAAGTTTTTTATCAATTAATGGATGCCAAGCTTGTTTTAAATAAATTTCTTTTTCTTCTGTTATAACAGGCTCTGAAAAATCTAAAGAATTTGAATATTTTCCTTTGGCAAATATAAAATCAATAAGTCCAATTAAATTAATATCATTTTCAATATTTGAAACAATATTAAAAAATAAAGATGATAATTTTTGTAATATTTTTTCAATTTCTATATTTTCATCATTTTTTAAATTATTTAAATCATTATTTAAATCAAAAATAGATATAGGCTCAACAAAAACAGTAGAACCACTTGATGATATATCATGTATAAAACCTTTTATTTCTCCACGATATTCATTTTTAACAGGAATAACAAAACGTCCAGAACGCATTGTAATTACTGGTTCTTGAATATATTTTGAATGTAAAAAAGAATTTAATTTTGAGCGTATATCTTGTTCTTTATTTTTTATATTTTTTCTTATAATACTTAATTCTTTTGAAGCATCATCTGAAATAGTATTTTCATCTATAATTGCAGAAAAAATAGCTTTTTCAATTGAAGGATTTACATACAAGTTATTAAACAATCCCTCTAAGTTTGTAAATTCTGACATATCTATTTCAGTAGAAAAGAAATAATTTTTTAAGTTAGAAGATAATTTCAAAATATTTGCTAAATCAAGTAGTTGTTTGCTATTTAAAAATAAATTACTATTTAATTTTTTTATATGTTCTGATGTGTTTTCAATTTCAAACATTGGAATAGAGCCTTTTCTGTATAAAAGAATTGAGGCTTCTGAAGTTTGTGATAAAGCTTTTGTAATTTCGTTTTTAGACTTTAATGGTTTTAAATTACTAGAATATTTTTTTCCAATATAAGTAATTGCAAAATTTCTTAAAATATCACAAATCTTATTAAATTCTAACTTTTCTAAAGTTTTTTGATTCATACTTGTTTCCTTTTCATAATTAATACTAATATAATACCACAAATTTAAGCAAATTAAAAGAAAAGTATGTTTAATTTTAAAATATGTATAATGTTAAAAATTGACTAATTATATGAATTTTACTATAATAATATTTAAGATACTTGTTATCTTAAAACTCCCAATAAGCTTTTTGAGGAGTGACACATTCTAAAAATAATTTTTGAGAGGAGTGGATTTATGGTAAGATGTACAACAGATTCAAGAGGCAAAAAGATTCGGGTTTCTGAAGCAATGATTATACGGCATCAGGTGCTCGTAAAGGCTCCAATTTCCAAGAGTATTATTCTTTGCATGGATTCTAGTGCTGACGCAGAAAGGTTTTTCCTTGCAATGAAAGAGAAAACAATTGCTTTGGGAATGAAAAGAGAGCTTATGGTGTGTGCTCAAATAGTAAAATGGGCAAATGAAAACAATGCAAAGGTTGTGGGAATTGAAAACTCCACAGATGACTTTGGCGCACCAACAATCGATTTTAATTTCTGCTTCGGAAAACGTGAAGATGCAGAACGCTTTGAAGAATATTTTAAAGAACATATTACCATGTAAAGGTTTTCTTACCTTGCAAGATGACTTGCTAAAAAGAATTAAGCAGGAGCTTCGCCTAAAAAGGATAAGCTCCTGCTTTAATTTTAATGAAAACTTATATATTTTATAAGAATTGCTATAAAATTATTTTTTTGATATAATATAAATAGAGCTTAAATTTTTGAATAAGCTTAAGAGAGAAGTTATAATGACTATCTCTGATGGAACGACCATCTAAAAATACGACAAGGGAGGCAACGATAGTGAGGAAGATTTTCAGAAATTGCAAGGTAAGTACAGAGAGGTTTCATTGGACATACAACAGTAACTGTATGAATTGTCCTAGGCATCGGCAGTGTCTGGAAAGATGTAAGCGCATCAAGAGAAGAAGACTGAAGAGGATGGTAATTAGGGCTTTGCCTGGTTTATTGGTACTTTTTTTTGC
The DNA here is from genome assembly GCA_947632605.1 of uncultured Clostridia bacterium. GTDB lineage: Bacteria > Bacillota > Clostridia > TANB77 > CAG-508 > Scatovivens. The sequence goes on from CANRPX010000001.1 coordinate 27,345, forward strand.
AGTTGGCGTATTTTCTGCTTTCATTGAGTTGGCATTTCCGCCAATAAAAAAAGCAGAGGCAACCGTTACTGGTCCGAATTATATGCCGACAATGCAAGCTGAAGTTCCAACGATTGAGCAAGCAGAGGTGATTTTTGAACCGGAAAAAAGTTTGAAAGAACAAGAGGAACAAGAGTTGATCGAAGAACTGATGCCGATTCCAAGAATTTCAGCTAGTGAACCTGGTGAGTGTTACTACTATGAATTGTCGGATGAAGATAAGACTTACATAGCAAAGGTGGTGTACAAAGAAGCAGGAGGGGAGATTTTTGAAGGAAAAGTGGCTGTTGCCGCTGTAGTACTGAACAGATTTTTCCAAGAGGATAACGGTCTGTTTGATCAAACCTCAATCTATGCAATTGTAACTCAACCAGGGCAATTCGCATCTATCGATGATGTGACTCAAGAAACATTGGATTCTAATCCACAATGTATGGAAGCTGTTGAAGCAGCCTGCAAAGGATGGGATCCAACAAGGGTTACTTTTGAAAATGGTGCAAAGTACTTTTACGCGCCTTCAGAGGTGCATGGTTACCAAGCAAGCATACGGGAGGGAGTCGAAACTCTGTCAATTGGGAACCACAATTTCCATAACGATTTTCGGACTCTAGACTGAATTTGTTCCAAGTGAAGAAGAGCACAAGGTGAATACCAAGTGCTCTTTCTTCGTTTTACAATTTAAGGAAAAAATGGTATAATATATGTATAGCCATGTTGTTAGTCTCCATGTTAGTTTATGCTTCGTGTTGACGACAACAAATAATTTTAAGGAGGTATGAAGAATGGCTATGACAAAGAAAATGGAAAACATGTTGAAGGGAGGCTGCATCCGGATTTACGATGGAATGATCGTGGTTTGGCCGCAGTATTCTCAGGAGGAAGCATTGCACACGGAATGGGTGCCGAAGTTCAATGGTCGCTTTGCGACAAATAACTCAACGGTCGCCTTTGTTGTGGACAATGTCCTCTACGCAACCCCGCGCACGTACGAAGTATTGGAAACCCTGAAGGACAATGGAATCTATCCGGCGAGCTTCTATGTTCCGTTCTCCAACCAAGATTTCCCGAAGAGCGAAAGCTACAAGTGGATGTCTCTCATGGAGAAAGCCAAATTGGCATGGAAGAAAGAGTTCGAGGATGACTGCATCGAGTACTGCGAAAAGAATGGCATTCATGCCATCTCTGACGAGACACTGGCAAACTGCTTTGAAATGCCGGAATGCGGTGTTCACGTTAAGCATCTGTACTACGAGCAGACCCTGTATCCCGTGATTTCCGGTTGTTTGGATAGCACCGCTATCAGCAAGATCGGAAAGTACTGCAGCAACAACGGCAGAGTGGTTTTCGTGTATATCAATGGTAAGACGTATGTCGCCAAAGGTTACAAAATCATCTCCGAGTTGGAGTCTGCAGGGTTCAAAAAGGGTGGAATCTATGTACCGTTTTCCAACGGGGAGGTAATCACCAACATGGCCATGGCGGCCAGGTGGGATGCCATCTCCAAGTAAGACCATTCGCATTCCTTAAGCTGACTTCAGCTTAAGGCAGAGGAGACCGGTTCGCCGGTCTCCTTTGTTTTTTAAATAAAAAATAAAAAGCTAGAAATCTTTTGAAATCTAGCTTTTTATTGGTGCGCCCTCAAGGATTCGAACCTTGGACCCACCGGTTATGAGCCGGTTGCTCTGACCAACTGAGCTAAGGGCGCATTATTTTATTTCTACGACAAGACTTATTATAAACGATTGAAATTAATATGTCAAGAGAATTTGCAAAAAATGTTATTAACTTTTAAATGTTATTTATTAAAATATTGACAAAAATAAAGTATGGTTATAAATTAATTTTATAAAATTTTATTAAAGAAATTATAAACCAAAGTTATAGATAGGAGAGAATAGATTATGATATTAATAAACATTGCAATAGCTATATTTATTGTAGGAGTGTTTTTTTGTGGAATTAGTTTAGTAACAAAAAACAGAAAAATAAAGATATTAGGAATTTTAATACTTTTATTTTTATTAATTAGTATTATTTTGTTTGTATTTTATGCACTTTATGAAAATGATCAAGAATTAATTAATCAAGGCATTGATAATACAAGTGAATATGTTACAGATAGTATGAATAATGCAAATAATACAAGTATTACAAATGATGTAAATATCATAAATAATTTTAATAGTGATAATAATATGCTACCAGTTGAATATTCTGGAAAAGTTTTAAATATTAACAATTCTACAATTGAATGTGGTCCAATTGAAACACTTTCAACAAATTTAATTTTTATAGATGAAGAAACAAAAATAACAAATTATTTAACAAATAAAGAAATAGAATTATCTGATATAAAACAGGGTGATTGTATTAATGCTGTCGGAGATAAAGTTACTTCAAATAATGATTTAGAAAGAATTTCTGCTAAAACGATATTAGTATATCCAAAAGATGAAATAAAAAAAGAAGCTGGTAAATATATAAATGACACTTATAGAATAGATGATTCAAGTATTGCTTATTCAAATGTAGATTTATCTGGAAATGGATATATAATTTGTGAAATTAATGTAGATAATTTTTCTTATCCAATAAAATTAAATGTTAATAAAAATACAGAAACTTTTTTAGGATATTCAATGCATTTACAATCTAATTATGGATATGTTCTTCACGAAATGTGTTGGATTACTTTAGATACAAAAGTTGAAGATATTGATAATATAAAAGGATATGTAAAGATGATAGAATATATAGCAGATTAAAAATATCGAAAAACGATAAAAAAATATTGACAAACGAGAAATAAAATGATATATTTTTCACATAAAATTTATAATTATAATTTTATAAAAGATGAAAAAGAAAAGAGGAAATAAAAGTGGAAATTTTCGGAAAAAAAGGTGTTGGAAATATTCTAAAAATTCTTCTAGAAATAGTTTTAGTTTTAGGAATTCTAATTTTAGCAAGTTTTCCAATAATTATAAATAAAACAAATATTCAAATAAACCCAAATATAATAATGTTTTATCCAAATGCAATTTGTTTATTATTGATAATATATCAATTTATAGGATTATTTGATAGTTTAAAAAATGAAAATCCATTTTGTGAAAATACTGTAAAAAGATTAAATAAATCTGGAAAAATATCTGGTATAGCATCTATTTTTTGGATATTAGATTTCTTATATGAATTGTTAATTGTAAAAGCAAATATACCTTTCATATTAGCTTTATCCTTTCTAGTTATTCTATTTATTGGTGTTACAATAGCTTTATTTATTTTATCAGAATTGTTTAACAAAGCACTAGAATACAAAAATGAAAATGATTTAACAATTTAAAATTAATGAGAAGAATTTAAGGGGGAGAATTAATGATAATTGTAAATTTAGATGTTATGATGGCAAAAAGAAAAATGTCTTCTCTAGAATTAGCAGAAAAAATTGGAATAACACAAGCAAATTTATCTATTCTAAAAACTAATAAAGGAAAAGCAATTAGATTTTCTACTTTAGATCAAATTTGCAAAGTGTTAAATTGTATGCCAGGAGACATATTAGAATATAAGGAAGGAAAAGAAAATAATGAGTAGTATATTAGTTGGAGCACTATTATTTAGTATTTGGAGTGTTATATTATTTGTTGGTAAAAATATAGGACTTTCTATGCTGTTATTTACAGTGCCATTATCATATTTTTTAATAAGATTATTAGAAAAAAATAAAAAAGTAAATTATGAAAAAGCCAAATTGCTAATTATACCAATAACATTACTTTCAAGCACATATTTTATATATAATAATGAATTTTTTAATAATGTAAATATTTTTGTTATACCAATACTTATGTTATTAATGGTAATTAATTTAGTGGAAAAGGATTTAAAAATTGAAAATTTTATAGAAAGAATGTCAAAATTAATATTTAATCCAATAGCTTACTTTGAACAAACAATGGGAAAACTTGCAGAGTTTATAAAAATAAGATTAAAAATGAAAAATCCATCTAAAAAATCTAATATTTTTAAAGGAATTTTAATAACAATTCCAATAGTACTTTTAATAATAATTTTATTATCTTCAGCAGATGAGATATTTGGAAAAATCTTTATAGATATATTTAGAAATTGTATGAAATTATTAGAAAATTTTGAGTTTGGAGAAATACTTTTAAGAATTGTTATTGCTATATTAGTATTTTTATATTTAAGTTGCTTTTTTGATAATTTAGTAAATAGATATAAAGCCGATGAGAAAAAATTAGAAGAACAAAAAAATGAAGAATTTGAAAATGTAGCAATAAAAATGATTTTGGTTACTTTAAATATTATTTATGTAGTATTTTGTATTATTCAAATAAAATCATTATTTATGAAAACAAATATAGAAAATTATGCACAATATGCAAGAAAAGGCTTTTTTCAATTAATGATTGTTTCAGTTATTAATTTAATTGTTATATTAATTGCAAAAATAAATAAAAAGAATAAATTTATAAATGTTATGTGTTTATTTATGATAGGATGTACTTTCATAATACTTCTTTCATCAGCATATAGAATGAGATTATATGAAAGTGCTTTTGGATATACACTTTTAAGATTATTAGTTTATATAGCTCTTTTTACAGAAACTGTTTTATTAATACCAACAATTATATATGTTATTGATAAACCAATTAAGCTTTTGAAAGTATATTTTATTATATCTATTGTTATTTATGTTTGTGTTAATTTTGCAAATATTGATAATATAATTGCTAGAAAAAATGTTGATAGATATTTTGCAACTGGAAAAATAGATTTATATTATTTGATAAATAATACAAGTACAGATGCAATAGGCCAAATAATTAGAATAAGAGATTCAGAAGTAGAAACAGAAGATGAAAAAGAAATTCAAAATAGAGTGGTATCATATATTTCAAATGTATATTCAGAACTAAAAAATGAAAAAGTAGATTTTAGAAATTTTAATATTTCTAAATTTACAGCAAGAATTGTAATATTTTAATATGATAAAATAACTATTTAAATTATGCTTTTAGATAAAAATAATCTTAAAAAGTCTTGACAATACATTAAAATAACATTATAATAAATAACGTGCTCGAAAGAGCACAAATGGGTAGGTGGTCGAGTGGTTAATGGCACCAGACTGTAAATCTGGCGACGAGAGTCTACGATGGTTCGAATCCATCCCTGCCCACCACAAAAAGAGGTCAAAAGCCTCTTTTTTTGTTGCTTTTTCACTTTTTCTAATTTTAGCAAGTCATTGATATTACTGTATTTTAACCTTTTTTTACTAAAATTCATTTTTTATAATTTTTATTCATTACTAACACACTTGCTAAACAAAAATATATAAAAAATAATCTTGTTTAGCGAGTGTTAAAAAGTGTTTAGCAAGTGAGCAGTTTTTTTACAATTTAAAGTAAAGAAAAAATCAATATAATATACTGATATAAAGCGTTTTAGTCGTTTAGCAAGTGTTAGTTAATTTTCACTTTATTTATCAAAATCTAATTCTTTTTCATTAAAAACATTTGATTCTAATAATTTATTATTTAAGGGAGTTTCATTTAATAGATTTTGATTTAAATAATATTGATTTACTTTATCAAGTTCTTCTTCCTTAAATTTATTTAAAACAGAAGTGTAAGTGTTTAATGTAACTCTAATATCTTTATGTCCCATTAATCTTTGAACAACAACAGGAGCCATACCACTTTCAATACATCTAGTTCCATAAGTATGTCTTAGACTATGAGTAGAAATACCTTCAATTCCTAAAGTTGCACAAATTCTTTGAAGTTCTTTATTTATGTTTGATCTTTTTACATATTGATTTTTATCAGGTTTGAATAATAAGCTTTCAGGATTATTTTCTTGATTTGTACAATATTTCATTTGTTCAATAAAAAAAGGAACTAGAAAGTCAGGAATAGGGAGAACTCTTTTTCCAGCATAAGTTTTAGTTGTTGTACCCATAATAATAGCTCCATTTTAGTTTAAAAAATGTAAAAATCAAAGTTAAAAAAATAATAACCTATAGTTGAATCATCAACTTTAAGGTTATTATTTTTATATAGGATGTATGTTAGTTTATTATTTAATTAAAATAACTATTTATCTACTTATTTCTAATAATTTATTTAAAGAAGTAATCTATAAAATCAAGTACATCTTTTTCTCCAATATAGAAATGATATGGAATGTTACAAATACAAAATATAAGATATCCTGAATCTGTCATTTCTAACAGTATGTCTTGATTTAAGTTTGACAAATTTAAATCAATAATAACTTCATATTTAAAATAATCATCATGAACTTTCTGTTGTGAATTTTCAATTGGCAAATTAAGATTTTTATCTAAAATAAAACTATATAAATCATCTTTTTTTATTTTAGATATTTTTCTTTGTGATAATTTTTTATTTTTTACTTTGCTACTTTTTATATCAAAATAATTATATGATAATGTATTAATATTTGAGTTATTTATAAAATCAGTTGATTCAATTAAATCTTTTAATGTATTAATTTCATAATCAATATTTATATATAAATAATAATTACTTTCGTTATCAAATTGTACTGCTACAAGATAATTTTCATTAACTTTTTTTAGTGAATATATTTTACAATTAATCCTACATTCAACTGATTCATCACTATATGTTTTTATTTCTTTCTCGATTAACATCTTATCTAAAATATCATTATTTAATATACTTTCTCCATAATTATATGTATTATTGTTAAATTCAATTTTATTGAATTTATAATTATTAGATAATTGATTCCACGGTGTTTCTTTTGCTAAATCATCGTTATATTCTTTTTTTGAAAAATTTAAATATAATATTATAAGTGAACAAAATATTATAAATATACATATAATTGTTTTTTTTCTAAACATAAATTCTCCTATTAATTATAAACAATAATTAATTATAACTATTAATTAAATCTATAATATCTTGTGTTATTCTTCTTCCATATGTTTCAAATGAAGTTACATTACCGAAAATATTACGATTTCTTATAAGTGCTGAAACAAGTCCAACTGCATAATTATCACTTGATCTTAAAATAGGTCCTCCACTCATACCTTCATAATTTACAGCAGTAGTATGAAAATATGTATCATTAGTATTTTGAATTGAACCTTTTGTATAATATTGTGATTTTGCATTTCCCACTAATTTAGGAAAACCATATTCTTTTATTGATAATCCATTCATTTCTGGATTAGTTCCATAAGATTGAGAACCAAACCAACCGAATTCATCTCCCATATTCCAATCTAACTCGATTAATGCAAGATCGTATGCTCTATTTTCATGATTATCACGCCAAGTTGGATATGAGTATATTGTTTGCCAGCCTGAACTTTTTTCATTATGAGATGAACCATTGTCATAAGCTGGATAAAAGACTACTGGCATTATATTATTATTTTCATCGTAAATACAATGAGCAGCAGTTAATAATAGTTTTGGACCTACTAAAAAACCAGTGCCAGAAGATAAACCACCATTAATTGTTAATCTACATAATCTATATTCTTTAGGTGACAATCGCATGAATAAATCAGTTGACGGATCTTCGCTTAATAATTGTGTAAAATTATCACGCATACTTTCTCTAATATTTGGTTTATAATAACTTGTTTCTGTTACAACTTTGTTATATTTTAATTTATTTTCTTCTTGTAGTTCATTAAATGTAACTTTTTCTAATTTATCACTACCTTTTCTTTGCACAACAAATTCTGTATCTTCAATCAAAAATTCATCAAATATTTCGATGTCTTCTGCATATTCATTTAATTTTTCATAAATTTCCTCATTTGAAATATCATTACTTTCAACTGCAAATACGCCATTAGAGAAAATAAAAATAATAATACATAAAAATGTAGTGATTTTTAAGAATCTTTTCATAATAATTCCTCCTTTTTGAAAATCCCTTTTTTATTTTAGGAGTGCCAGCTTATTATATAAGATTAATGAAAAAATATAAGACTGATATTCTTTTATAATATCTCCTTTTTATAAATTACTCTATATCATATTTAAGTATAATATTCAATACAGATTTGTCAAATTTATCATTAAAGTTTTTATAATTGATAAAATTACTTAAAACGATAAGAACGAGTATTTTGAAAGTATCGCTTTTCTCATATAATTGTGATATACCAAAAATACTAATTATGAAAAATTAGGTATAGATATTTCGCCACAATTAATTTATAGTATTGAAAGTCATACCATAGTTGATTATAAACTTTGTGCAATTGAAAAAATATTAAAAACAACTTCTTATATACTAATGAAGAAATTTAGATAATATGTATAAAACTTAAATATAATAAGAAGTTATTTATACTCTCTATCAATTTTATTCAAATGAATATTATTTTGTTCTAATATTTCAATAAGTTCATTTTTTTCATTATTAAGTCTTTGAATAAGATTATACGTTGCATTAAGTTCAATTTCTTTAGAATTATTTGTTTCTTTAAGATATATATTTTCGTTTTGAATATCTTTATAATGTTGTATAAAATTTTCAATTTTGGTAAATTCAAGTTTTAAATTTTTAAGTTCATACATAAGTTTATTATTTTCTTTTAATAACGGTTTAAGTAAATTATTTTCAACTGATTCTGGAGTGAATTTTTCATAATTTAAAAATGATTTCACAGAAGTATATACAACAGAATTTTTTTCATCATCTTTAAACTTTTCTTTTACTGCATAAAAATTAGTTTGCTCTTTTAATTCTTCAACAGTTTTATGATTTCTATTAGGATTATTTTTCCCTCTTTCAAGATTAAAATCATTCATTCTAACACATTCAAAAAATTTATCTTGTAATATCATATAACTATTTCGTTCTTTCCAAAAATCATAGCCACCAATTTTTCTAATAGAATTTCCATTTTTGTCAACAGAATCTACAACAGGAATATAGGTTAAGTGCATGTGAGGTGTTTCTTCATCTAAATGAACAACTGCAGATATAATATTTTCTTTACCTAAATTTTTATAATTACAAACAAAGTCATAAGCAATTTGAAAATATCTATTTGTTTCTTTTTCACCAATAGATGAAAAGAAAGATTTATCAGAAGTAATAATCATTTCACAAGCATAAATACTATTTTTATGTAGTTGCCCTTTTAAATTATTTTGCTCTTTTAATCTTTTAAATTCTTTAAAATAATTTAAAAATAAAGGCTTTTTTAAATGATAATTTCTATAAGTTTTTGTTTTATCTATATTTTTATTAGAATATTCTTTTTTAACTCTCTCATTATGAGGAGCAAGTTTTATCATTTGTTCTTTTGTATATTTTTCATTTCTTATTATTGCATAACTCATAAAAACTCATCTCCATTTCATATAAATCTATTATTTGGAATTCTCCGACAGAATCTATAAAATCTTTTATATTATCGTAGTTATACTTATTCATTTTAATCATCTCCTTTTGAACGAAACGGATAAATCAATTACTACTGATTTATCCGTTTCTGCTTTGTAATGGAACTCTCTAAAAATCCATAATAATATCTGCTTTTTAAAAAGTTCCATAACACACTATGGAACTTTGAAAAGTTCCTCGTGTGCCAAAGGGAAAATCCCTTTGGAAACTCTAAAAAGTGAAAAAAACAAAAAAATAATGAAAACATTGATTTTTCACGGAAAATCACCATTTTGAATTATTTTTTAAAAAAAATTTATAAAACACTTGCAAAACAAAATAAGCTGTGTTACAATAAAGAACGTGGTAGGAACAAATCCTGCCCACCACAAAAAGAGGTCAAAAGCCTCTTTTTTTGTTGTTTTAAATTTATTATATATTTAGAGCAAAATTCAATTAGTATCATCTAACATCAAGAAAATTTTTAAAGATATTTACAAACAATTTTATTAATGATTAAATATTTTATATAATTACAAATGGAGTGTGATAGTAAGTGACAAAGAAAAGAGTAATTTTTATTTTTATTGTTATCATTATCATATCAATATTATTATGTTTGTACTATTTAAAATCAATTTATTATACATTAGATGATGTTAGTGCTATGTTAAATTCTGCAAAGCTTCCTCAAAATGTTTATATAAAAGAATGTGAATATACTGATGAATATACTTATAGTACTGATATATATATAAAAGATAATATAATGAATATGTATAACATAAGGGAATCTTCTTCTGAAAATATAGTCGATATTAATTCATTAATTATTTATGAGAATCAGAAAGTATTAGATATTGATAACATCAATAAAATAATAACTGTATCTAATGTTGAAAAAAATTATGATATTTATAATCAAGATAAGTATAGCTTTTTTAACTCAGTACAACAACATGGACTATATGAACATTTAGGAATATATAAATATTGTGGAAAAGAAAATATAGATGGGAAAAAGTGTATTAAGGTTTCATTTACAGATAATGATGAAAATAGTATACATGTTGATTACTACTATATTGATATAGAATCAAATCTTATTATTCAAGTTAAATCATATTCGGGTAGTAATATAAAAGAATTACAGTTAATAAAAACAAAAACATGGGAATACAAATTTGATGTTGTAACAGATAGTGATATTATAAAATTTGATATAAATAATTATCCAGATTATGAATATAATGAATTTTAAATAAAAAACTCAATTTATGCAATTAGTATTTTTAATCTTTCATAAATTGAGTTTTTTAAGTTTTAAAATGAAATTTTATATTTAAATTCTCCTAAATGTTTGAATATTTTATAACAATTATCAGATTCTGGTTTGTAAATTAAATCTAAAAATTCTATATATAAGTTATCTGATATTTTATAATTGGCACCTAAATTAAATGTTAATGATAATATTTTATAATTACCATTTTCTGAATTAGAAAGATTAAAAGATGTATCATCATCTAATTTCTTAGTATCTAATCCTTTAGAAGATAATTTAAAATATAAATTTTTGTTATATAATAAATAGTCAGTATTACCAACAAATAAAATGTCTCCTACTGATTTATTATAATAAATGTTTTTATTGTCGTGTACTCTTAGCATAAAACGTAACTTTTCTAAATTTTGCTCATTATTCAAGTAGATTTTAAAATTAGTTTCCAATTTTCCAGTTGATTGATCATAAGTTATGTTATATAGCTCAATTGATATATTATCTTTTGAAATTACATTATTTACATTTGCTTCATCTTTATTATAATTTAAATTACATTCTAGTATTTCTCTAGAGTAATATTTCATTCTAAAAGATAATTTATCTATTAAATTATCTACATTATCTTCATAAAAGAAACCATAAAAAATATTAACTAAAATAAAAAAAATAAAAAGGATTACACCTATAATAATAAATTTTTTTACCAATTTATACCTCTATTTAAATAAATTATTATAAAAATTAAATCATAAATTGTAATTTTTGTAAATACAATTCCTATATGATTAAATTTATAATTTTTTAAAAAAATTTATAAAACACTTGCAAAACAAAATAAGCTGTGTTACAATAGAGAACGTGGTAAGACACATGTTACCACTTTTATAAAAAAATATTGACAAACTGCGTTTGATATAGTAAAATTAATCACGTCAGTTGGAACATATTTGGTCGCTTAGCTCAGCTGGGAGAGCATCTGCCTTACAAGCAGGAGGTCATAGGTTCGAACCCTATAGCGACCACCACTTTTTTTGGCCTGGTAGTTCAGTTGGTTAGAATGCCGCCCTGTCACGGCGGAGGTCGACGGTTCGAGCCCGTTCCAGGTCGCCAAAATATCTAGTCCAACAGCTAGATATTTTTTATATAAGGCTTCATAGCTCAGTTGGTAGAGCAGGGGACTGAAAATCCCCGTGTCAGTGGTTCGATTCCACTTGAAGCCACCAAGGAAATACTCACTTTTTGTGAGTATTTTTTTATAATAAAAAGTCAAAAAATGTTGATTTTGCTTGTATTTTATTGTATACTAATTATATTAAATTGTATTAAAAAAAGTTAATATTGGAGGTTTTTATGGAGAAATTAGCAATATTGGATTGTGGTGGCCAATATACTAAAGTTATTGATAGGAGAGTTAGAGAATTAGGTGTAAAATCTGATATATTTCCTATTAATGTAAAAAGCGAAGATTTAAAAGATTATGGATCAGTTATTTTATCAGGTGGACCAAATAATGTAGCAGATGGTCAAAGATTAAAATTTGATAAAAAAATATTTGAACTTGGAATACCAGTTTTAGGAATTTGCTATGGAATGCAACTTATGTCTGACTATTTTGGTGGAGTAGTAGATAGTAATGTAAAAAAAGAATATGGACAAAATGAAGTTACAATAAATACTGATGTACCAATTTTTGATGGATTAGCAAAAGTTCAACAAGTTCTTATGAGCCATGGTGATACAGTAAAAGTTTGTCCAAAAGGATTTGAAGTAATAGCAAAATCTGGAGAAGCAATAGCTGGTATTGGTAATGTAGAAAGAAAAATGTATGGTGTTCAATTCCATCCAGAAGTTGATTTAACTGAAGAAGGAATGAAAATGCTAGAAAACTTTATTAGAAAAGTTGCAGGATATAAAGAATTTTATGCATTAGAAGATAGAATTCAAACTTCAATAAAAATGATACAAGAAAAAGTTAAAGATAATAAAATAGTTGTTTTAGTAAGTGGTGGAGTTGATTCAGCAGTTACAGCAGCATTACTTGTAAAAGCATTAAATCCAGATAATATTTATGCTATACATATAGATTCAGGATTTATGAGAAAAAATGAAAGTGATATAATTTGTGAAAATTTAAAAGAATTAGGATTAAAGAATTTAATTAGAGAAAATGCTAAAGATTATTTCTTTAATACTGTAGTAGAAGTAGATGGTAAAAAAATTGGACCATTAGTTGATACAGTTGATCCTGAAACTAAAAGACAAATTATTGGTGAAATATTTATAAAAATTGCAAATAATGTAATTGAAAGATTAGGACTAGATCCTAAAAACACATTTATTGCTCAAGGAACATTAAGACCAGACTTAATAGAAAGTGGAAACCCAGACATAAGTGGTTTTGCACATAAAATAAAAACACATCATAATGATGTAGAAATAGTTAGAGAAGCTAGAAAAAAAGGTTTAATAGTAGAAACAAATAGTGATTGGCATAAAGATGAAGTTAGAAAAGTTGCTAGAAAGTTGGGATTAGCAGAATCAATAGCTTCAAGACAACCATTCCCAGGACCAGGACTTGCTATTAGATTACTTTGCCATGATAAAAAAGAAGAAGTAACTATTACTTCTGAAGAAGTGGAAAAATTAAATTCAATTTTAAATGGAACTCTTGAAAAAGGATATATTCTTCCAATTAAATCAGTAGGTGTTCAAGGTGATGCTAGAAGTTATAGAAACCTTTGTGTAATGTCAGGAAACGGATTAGATTTTGATTGGAAAACTATTACAAGTAAAGCAAAAGAAGTCACAGATTCAATAAATACAATAAACAGAGTTGGTTATGTATTAAATAAGAAAAATGTAGAAGAAAATCCTAAATGTTTTGATATGAAAATATGTGATGAAAGTGTAGATTTACTTCGTGAGTTAGATAAAATAGTTACAACTAATTTAGAAAAAGCTAAAGTAAATCAAACTTTTGCAGTATTACTTCCAATAGGAATTAATAAAAAATATTCAGTTGCAATAAGAACATTTGTTACAAATGATTTCATGACAGGAAGACCTGGTGAAATTGGAAAAGAAGTTTCAAAAGAAATGTTAGAAAAAACTGTAAATGAAATAACAGAAAAATATGGAGATAAAGTAGAATTTATAATTTATGATGTAACAAGTAAACCACCAGCAACTTGTGAATGGCAATAATAATTTAGTATGAATTAATCTTAAGAAAGTCTATAATAATTTAATTATAGACTTTTTTATTTGACACTCAATTTTTAAAATGATATAATTTAATCTTGTAGGCAATAAAGGAGGTTTTATTTTGGAAAAAGAAGAGAACATATTAAGTACAGAAAAAATAGGAAAATTAATACTTAAATTTGCTATACCATCAATTATTTCTATGTTAGTAAATTCTTTATACAATATAGTAGATCAAGTGTTTATTGGTAGAGGTGTAGGATATTTAGGAAATGGTGCAACAAATGTAGTATTTCCACTAGTTATTTTATCACTTGCTTTTTCACTTATGATTGGTGATGGTACATCAGCATATTTAAGTCTAAAATTAGGAGAGAAAAAAGAAAAAGAAGCTGCAAAAGGTGTAGCAAATGGAATTTTAATTTCTATTATTTTTTCATTATTGTTTTCTATTTGTAGTTTTATATTTCTACCACAATTATTAAATTTATTTGGTTGTACAGATGCATTAAGAGAATATGCTTTGAATTATGGTTATATTATAGTTATAGGTCTTCCATTTGCAATTTGTGGTATTACATTAAATGGTGTAATAAGAGCAGATGGTTCACCAAAGTATTCTATGACTTCTATGGTATCTGGTGCAATATTAAATATTATATTAGATCCAATTTTTATATTTGTTTTTAAAATGGGAGTTCAAGGTGCAGCAATTGCAACTATTTTAAGTCAAATATTAACTTTTATTTTAAATATTTTATATGTTAGAAAATTTAAAACAATAAAATTAAGCAAAGATATTTTTGAATTAGACTTTGGTGTTGTTTTAAAATTATTGTCTTTAGGAATCAGTAGTTTTATAACAGAAATGAGCTTTGTAGTAGTTATGTCTGTTCAAAATAATTTATTTGGAAAATATGGTGCACTTTCAGAATATGGTTCAGAAGTACCAATAACAGTTTTTGGAATTGTTATGAAAATAAGTCAAATTTTAAATAGTATAATAATAGGATTATCTGTTGGTTCACAACCAATAATTGGATATAATTATGGAGCACAAGCTTTTAATAGAGTTAAGAAAACTTTAAAAATGGTATTAATTACTAGTGTATCAGTTAGTACATTTGCATTTATTTTATTCCAAACAATTCCAGATAAATTAATTATGATTTTTGGAAGTGGAGAAGGTGGAGATGCTCTTCCATCAAATTATATAGAATTTGCTTGTATAGCATTTAGAACATATTTAGTTTTATGTATTTGCAATGGTGTACAAATTCCAGCAGGTATTTTTTTCCAAGCTATTGGAAAGAGTACAAAAAGTGCAGTGCTTTCTTTATCAAGACAAATATTATTTTTGGTTCCAGCATTTTTTATACTTGGTGCAATGTTTGGACTTAGAGGATTACTTTATGCAGGACCATTTGCTGATGGATTAGCATTTTTAATTTCAAGTGCATTATTAATAATTGAAATTAAAAACTTAAATAAAAAATATAAAAAGAGTCAAGCTTTAATAGATGATACAAGTACAGATAATAAATTAGAAGAAAAGTTTGTAATAACTGTATCTAGAGAATATGGCTCAGGCGGTAGATATGTTGGTAGACTAATTGCAGATAAATTAGGAATAAAATTATATGATAAAGACCTTATAATAAAATTAGCTGAAAGAACAGGACTTGCAGAAGAATATATTGAAAACAATGAACAAAAAAGAAGTGTTTTAGATATTTTAAATAATGGATATTATGCAGGATTAAATAATGATGATGAATTATTTGTACAAGAATCAGAATTAATAAGAGAAATAGCAAGCAAAGAATCTTGTGTAATTATAGGAAGATGTGCAGATTTTATTTTAAAAGATAATAAAAATGTTTTAAAAGTTTTTATAACAGGTACTATGGAAAATAAAATAAAACGTGCAACAGAAATCTATGGATTTGATAAAGATAAAGCTGAAAAAGAAATTAATAGAATTAATAAATTAAGAGCTAATCATTATAAACATTATACCGGTAATAATTGGACAGATTCTTCTAATTATGATTTATGCATAAATAGCGATTTATATGGGGTAGAAAAAACAGCAGATATTATTTGTAACTTAGTTTTACAAAAAACAAATAAGAAACCAATAAAATTGTAAAATTTTAAAAATATAAGTACATCTTTATTTAGTAATTTACAATAAATAAAGATGTATTTTTTATTGTTTTATTAAAAGTTTATAATCATATTTTATGTATATAATATTTTAAAAAATAAAATAAAAAAGTTTAGAAAAAATGAGTAACAAGAAGTAAAAAAATATAAATAGAGCGATATAAATAAAAAATTGAAAGTTTTTTGACTTTTATTGACTTTTTTATTGTGTAGCAGTATAATAATGATGTTTGGGAAAATTTACATAAAATAGAATAGGAGGGGATTATTATGGATTTAGAAAAAACTATTGAAGAACTAACAAATTTAATTTCAAATAGAAAAATAAAAGATTTACGTGAATTCTTAGAGAATATAAATAGTGCCGACTTCCCGAGTATTCTAGAAAATGTAGATGAAGATAAAATAATAATGATTTATAGACTATTGTCAAAAGGAAAAGCAGCAGAGGTTTTTGTAGAATTAGACCCTGAAGACCAAGAAAAATTAATCAATTGTTTAACAGATACAGAAATAAAAAATGTTATGAATGAAATATATATGGATGATGCAGTTGATTTAATTGAGGAAATGCCATCAAATGTTGTAAAACGTATTTTAACAAATACCAAAAGTGAAAATAGAAAAATTATAAATGAACTTTTAAAATATACAGATGACACAGCTGGAAGCCTTATGA
This sequence comes from uncultured Clostridia bacterium, assembly GCA_947632605.1. Lineage (GTDB taxonomy): Bacteria > Bacillota > Clostridia > TANB77 > CAG-508 > Scatovivens. The sequence continues at coordinate 44,165 of CANRPX010000001.1, forward strand.
CAACAGAGTTTATAGATTTAAAAGAAAACATGACAGTTGAAACAGCTTTTGAATTTATAAGAAGAAAAGCATTAAAAAAAGAAACAGTATATAATTGTTATGTTTTAAGCATAGATAGAAAATTATTAGGAATAGTTGATATAAAAGATCTTTTAGCAGCAGAAAGAAATCAATTAATAAAAGATATAATGGATTCAAATGTTGTAAAAGTAAATACACTAGAAGACCAAGAAGAAGTTACAAAGATGTTTGATAAATATGATTGTGTAGCTCTTCCAGTTGTAGATCAAGAAGATAGATTAGTTGGAATTATAACAATAGATGATGCTATTGATGTAATTCAAGAAGAAACATTAGAAGACTTTGAAAAAATGGCTGCTATTACACCAGCAGAAGATACTTATTTTAAAACAAGTGTATTTAAACATGCAAAAAACAGAATAGTTTGGCTTTTAGTATTAATGCTTTCTGCTATGCTTACAGGTGCAGTTATAGAAAATTATGAAGCTGCAATTTCTACATTACCACTGTTAGTTGCATTTATTCCAATGATAATGGATACAGGTGGAAATTGTGGTTCACAAAGTTCTACTCTTGTAATAAGAGGTTTGGCAATGGATGAGATTTCTACTAAAGACATTCTAAAGGTAATGTGGAAAGAATTTAGAGTATCACTTTTAGTAGGAACTGTACTTGCATTTGCAAATGGTGTAAGAATTATGATTCAATATCAAGATTTAAAAATTGCTGTTGTAGTTGGACTTACATTAGTTTGTACAGTTGCAATGGCAAAATTATTAGGTTGTATATTACCAATTTTAGCTAAAAAACTAAAATTAGATCCAGCAATAATGGCTGCACCACTTATTACAACTATTGTAGATACTTTATCTGTTTTAGCATTTTTTAATATTGCAACTATTATGTTTCAATTATAATAAATAAAAAGCACTAAAAATAATTTTAGTGTTTTTTTTATTTAAAAATTTTGCTATAATGTACAAAAATAAAAGAATAATTTTATTTAATATTATTTTAAGCTTGTTAATATAGAATAATTTTATAAGGAGAAGTTATGAAGGTATTAATAATAGAAGATGACAAGATATTGGCAAAAACTGTTGAACAGTGTATTAGAAATAAATATCATGTAGATCATGCTTATGATGGAGAAGAAGGAATTCTTTATGCAAAACAAGAAATATATGACGCGATAATATTAGATATAATGATGCCAATTATGAATGGATATGAAGTTTTAAATGAATTAAGAAATAGCAAGATATATACACCAGTTTTAATTTTAACAGCTAAAGATAGTATTTCTGATAAAGTAAAAGGTTTTAGAAGTGGTGCAGATGATTATTTAGTAAAACCATTTAATAGAGAAGAATTAATTGTGAGATTAGAAGCATTAATTAGACGTTCGCAAGGAAATTATACTGAAAATACAATAGTGTTTAAAAATTTGACATTAGATTTAAATAGTAGAAAAGTAATTTCAGGAAAAAAAGAAATAGTTCTTCAAGGTAAACAATTTGATATGCTAGAATATTTAATAAGCTCGAAAAACACTATAATAACAAAAGAGCAAATTTTTGATAAAATATGGGGCTTCAACAGTGAAACAACAGCGAATGTAATTGAAGTTTATGCAAGTGGCTTAAGAAAAGAACTTAAAAAAGTAGGGTATGATAAATATTTAAAAACTATTAGAGGAGTAGGATATATCTGGTCTGAGTAAAAATTATGGAAGAAAAAGAAGAATTAAAATTAAAATTATTTAAACATATACTTTATAATATTTGTGTTTTTATATCAATTTTTATAGTATTTGGATTGTTTGTTTTTTTTATGGTAAAAAACAACATTTATAGCAATGTAAATAATGAATTATATGAAAGTGAAAAAAGAATATTAGAATTAGAAGAATTAGAAAATTTTCCATTTGATTTTAACTTAGATAGAACAACGTTAAGAGATAAAATTACAAATATTTTAGGTACAGATAATATAAATGCTTATTCAATCACTAGTAAAATAGTAAATCCTAATATTATAGTTGTAGTAAGAGATGAAGATGGAAATATTTTAAATAGTGATTTAGGTAGATTATCTGAATATGTTAATCAAATTGAATTTAATAAAAACAATTTAGAAAAAATATATGAATTAATGATTAATAATAAATATCCATATAGAGGACTTAATTTTTTAGTTAATGGAGATGAAGAATACGGAAATAGATATGTTCAATTATTAATAAATACTACAAGTGAAAAGTATTTAGTTTCTCAATATTTTGAAATTATTGCAACTGCTGTATTTGTAGGATGCATTCTTTCTATTGTTGCAAGTTATATTTTATCTAAAAAAACATTAAAACCACTTAGTGATAATTTAATAAAACAAATGGAATTTGTTCAAAATGTATCACATGAATTAAGAACACCTCTTACAATTATTCAAGCAAAACAAGAATTATTACTTCAAGAACCAAATAAGAAAATAATAGATGAAACAGAAGAAATAGCACTTACATTAAATGAAACAAAAAGATTATCAAAACTTGTTCAAGATTTATTATTACTTTCAAGAGCAGATTCTAGTAAAACAAGTTTGCAAAAAGAAAATATAAATATAGATGAATATATAAAAGAAATTGTGGTTCCTTATGCTGAAATTGCAGAATTACAAGGAAAACAAATTAATTTAGATTTGAATTATAAAATGGATATTAATATTGATGCTAGCAAAATCTATCAATTAATGATTATATTATTGGATAATGCTATAAAATATACAGAAGAAAAAGATTCAATAGAATTAAGAACTTATGATAAAGATAATAAATGTGTTATAGAAGTTAAAGATACTGGTATTGGTGTTAGTGAAGAGGGACTAAAACGTATTTTTGAAAGATTTTATAGAGAAGATATAGCAAGAAGTAGAGAAACTGGTGGAACAGGACTTGGACTTTCAATAGCAAATGTAATAGTAACAGCACATGGCGGAACTATAAAAGCTAGTCACAATCAACCAAAAGGAACAGTATTTACAATAAAACTACCTAAAAAATAGCAAATATTAATTTATATTTTTTAAAATAAATAAGTTTAAAAAACTTTCTAAATGAGTATATTATTTATATGACTTTTAGGAGGTTTTTTTATGGTTTATAAATTTACTAAAAGTGGTGAAAAAGTTTTAGAAATAGCAAATGAATTAGCCACTGATTTAGGACATAGTTATATTGGAACAGAACACATTTTATATGGTTTAGCTTGTGAAGAAAATGGAGTTGCAGGTAAGGTATTAGAAAATCAAGATATAATTCCAGAAGATATTTTAGATAAAATAGAAGAAATGATTGGAGGACAAGTAAAAGAAAATTTTTCTGTTTTAGGTTTTACTCCTAGAACTAAGAAAATATTAGAAAATGCATATTTAGAAGCAAAAAAGTTAGGATCTAATTTTATAGGAACAGAACATATTTTAGTTGGAATAATAAAAGAAACAGATAGTTTGGCAAATAAGATTTTACTCAGTTTAAATGTATCATCAGATAATATTTATTCTGATATAGCTAAAACTTTAAATGAATTTGAAAGTAGTATAAACGGAAAAGAGCAGAATAAAGAAGAATTAAATAATTATACTTTATCACAAAATTTAAATCAATTTGGAAATGACTTGACAAAACAGGCAATGGAAGGAAAGTTAGATCCTGTAATTGGTAGAAATGAAGAAACAGATAGAGTAATAGAAATTCTATCAAGAAGAACGAAAAACAATCCATGTTTAATTGGAGAACCAGGAGTTGGTAAAACAGCTGTTATAGAAGGATTAGCGCAAAAGATTGTAAATGGAAATATACCAGAAAATTTAAAAGACAAAAAAGTAGTTACATTAGATATAACTTCTATGGTAGCAGGTGCAAAATATAGAGGAGATTTTGAAGATAGAGTAAAAAAGTGTTTAGCAGAAGTAAAGAAATCTAAAGATATTATTTTATTTATAGATGAAATTCATACAATTGTTGGTGCTGGTGCAGCAGAAGGAGCAATAGATGCTGCAAATATTTTAAAACCATTATTAGCTAGAGGAGAAATACAAGTAGTTGGTGCAACTACTTTGAAAGAATATAGAAAATATATTGAAAAAGATACAGCATTGGAAAGAAGATTTCAACCTGTAAATATTGATGAGCCAACAGTAGAAGATTCTAAGAAAATCTTAAAAGGATTAAGAGACAAATATGAGGCCCATCATAATGTAAAAATTACAGATGAAGCAATTGATTCTGCTGTTGAATTATCAAATAGATATATTAATGACAGATTTTTACCAGATAAAGCAATAGATTTAATAGATGAAGCATCTGCAAAAGTGAAATTGAAAGTTTTTGTAGAACCAGAACATTTAAAAAATTTAGAGAAAGAACTAGAGAAAATAGTTAATGAAAAAGAAGAGGCAATTAATATTCAAAATTATGAAAGAGCAGCAAAATTAAGAGATAAAGAAAATGAAATATTAAAAGAACTAGAAAAAGAAAATGATAGATGGAAAAATAAAAATAATAAAAAAGTAATTAATGTTGAAAAAGAAGATATAGAAAATATAATCTCTAGATGGACTGGAATTCCAATTTATAAAATTACAGAAAATGAAAATGATAAATTAAAAAATTTAGAAATTACTTTACACAAAAGAGTTATTGGTCAAGATGAAGCAGTTAAATCTGTTTCAAAAGCAATAAGAAGAAGTAGAGCAGGATTAAAAGATCCAAATAGGCCAATAGGTTCATTTTTATTTTTAGGGCCAACAGGTGTTGGAAAAACAGAGCTTACAAAAGCTCTAGCTGAAAGTTTATTTGGAAATGAAAATTCTATGATACGAATAGATATGTCAGAATATATGGAAAGTCATTCTGTTTCTAAATTAATTGGTTCTCCACCAGGATATATTGGATATGATGAAAATAATGGACTCACAGAAAAAATAAGAAGAAAGCCATATTCAGTAATATTATTTGATGAAGTGGAAAAAGCACATAATGATGTAATGAATGTTTTGCTTCAAATATTAGAAGATGGAATTTTAACAGATAATCAAGGAAAAACTGTTAGCTTTAAAAATTCAGTAATAATAATGACTTCAAATATTGGAGCAAGAGAAATTACAGAGAGAAAAAGATTAGGATTTTCTGGAAATGATTATTCACAAGAAAAAGAATATATTGATATTAAGAAAATGGTAAATGCAGAATTAAAAAAAGAATTAAAACCAGAATTTATAAATAGAATAGATGAAATTGTGATATTTCATAAATTAACAGATGATGAAATAAAAGAAATAATAAGTTTAATGCTTAATAAAGTTAAAAATAGATTAAAAAGTCAAGGATATTATTTAGAATTTGATAAATCAATAAAAGAATTAATTAAGAAAAAAGGTACTGATATAAATTATGGCGCAAGACCAATTAGAAGAGCTGTTCAAAATTATGTAGAAGATAAACTAGCAGAAGGAATTTTGAATGGTGAGATAAATAAAAATGAAAATAAAATAATTTTAGCTGATGGTGAAAATATTTACTTTAAAAATTTAAGTGATATTCTAATTTCAAATAAATAAAAAAAGACTCGAATTGTTTAAAAACATACAATTCGAGTTTATTTTATTAATTTATATACAAAATTATAAATTTTCTGGATGAACATGAACAACTGCTTTTTCAATTTTATCTAATGCTTCAACATCTTTTTCTAAGTGATTAGCAAGTTTATGACTTTCATAAGTTGTCATATTTCCGTCAACAGTTATAGTAAAAATTACGAAATAATTATATCCAATTGGAATAGAGTAAAGATTATAACAGTTTTTTATGTCTTCATGTGATTTAACTAAATTCATAATAACTTCTTTAGTTTTATCATCTAAAGAGATATCCATAAGTACATTATAGCTTTCAAAAAATATTTCAAATCCTGTAGTTAAAATCCATATAGAAATTCCAATACCAACTATTCCATCAACCCAATAAATATTTAAAAGTCCAAATAGAATAGAAACAAGAGTAAAGCTTGTAACTATACAATCATTTTTATGATCTTTATAATTAGATTTTAAAAGTATACTATCATATTTCTTATACATTTTTTTAGTGTATATGTATAATATAAATTTTGTGATTATTGTAATAATACATACAATTACTAAAATCCAAGAGAATTCAAAATATGATTTTTTTATTAATCTAACAATAGAATCTATTAAAACTTTAAAAGAAACTAAAATCATAGTAATACTAATAAAAAGTGAAAAAATATATTCAGCTTTTCCATGACCAAAATTATGATCATTATCTTTTGGTTCACTTGAAATTTTATTTCCAATAAAAGTCATAAGTGATGCAATAATATCTGATGCACTATTTACACTATCTGCAATCATTGCCTGACTTTTAGTAACAAATCCTATTGAAGCTTTTATAATTACTAAAAATATATTTCCTAAAATTCCAATAATTCCAGCTGTTTTTATAGTTTTAAATTTATCTTGCATAAAATATCCTCCATACATAAATAATATGATACCATACATTTAAAAATTTACAATATTTTATTAAAATAAAATATTAAAAACATTTTAAATTGATAAAATAAAAAATATTTTTAAAAAAACTTATATTTACTAGAATTAGAATGTTTACTTTAAAAAAAACTTATGATATAATATCAAACAAATTTTGAGAAGAATATGGGGGAATGAAAAATGAATTATTCTAAACAAACAGACTTAAAATGGCAAAAAAAATGGAAAGAGGATGGATTATATAAATTTGATGCTAATAGTAAAAAACCAAAATTTTACGCATTAGAAATGTTTTCATATCCTTCAGGTGCAAAATTACATTTAGGACATTGGTTTAATTTTGCTCCAGCAGATTCTTTTGCTAGATTTAAAAAAATGCAAGGTTATAATGTATTTCATCCAATGGGATTTGATGCATTTGGACTTCCTGCAGAAAATTATGCAATAAAAACTGGTATACATCCAGAAGATTCAACAAGAAAAAATATAGAAACAATGAAAAGACAATTAGAAGAAATGGGTGGTTCTTATGATTGGGATTACTCAGTTGAAACTTGTATGCCAAATTATTATAAATGGACACAATGGATTTTTACAAAATTATATGAAGCTGGTTTAGCATATAAAAAAGAAGCACCTGTTAACTGGTGTGATAGTTGTAAAACAGTTTTAGCAAATGAGCAAGTTATAGATTGCAAATGTGAGAGATGTGGAACTGTTATTGAAAGAAGAAAACTTGCACAATGGTTTTTCAAAATTACAGATTATGCTGAAGAATTATTAGATTGCTTAAAAGATTTAGATTGGCCAGAATCTACTAAAAAAGTACAAACTAATTGGATTGGAAAATCTTATGGTAGTGAAGCAAAATTTAAAATTGAAAATACAGATTTAGAACTTAATATTTTCTCTACAAGAATAGATACAATAAGTGGTGTAACTTATATGGTTGTTGCTCCTGAAAGTGACATTGTTAAAAAAATAACAACACCAGAGCAAAAAGAAAAAGTAGAAAAATATATTCAAAATACTTTGAAATTAAATGAAATTGATAGATTATCAACAGAAAGAGAAAAAACAGGAGAGTTTACAGGAGCTTATGCAATTAATCCAATTACAGGTGATAGAGTTCCAATTTGGATAGCAGATTATGTTTTAGAAGATTATGGTACAGGTCAAGTTATGGCAGTACCAGCACATGATGAAAGAGATTATGAATTTGCTATTAAATATAATTTACCAATTAAACAAGTAATTACAAGTAAAGATGAAAAAGAAGTAGAATTACCATATACAGATTATGGAATTTTAGTAAATAGTGGAAAATATGATGGTTTAACATCAGAAGAAGCAAAAGATAAAATAACAGAAGAATTAGAAAAACAAAATAAGGGAAGAAAAACAATCAATTATAGATTAAAAGACTGGTTAATTTCAAGACAAAGATATTGGGGAGCACCTATCCCAATTATAAATTGTGAAAAATGTGGAACAGTTGCAGTACCAGAAAAAGATTTACCAGTGCTACTTCCTTATGATGTTGAATTCAGACCAGATGGAGAATCACCACTTAAAAAATCAAAAGAATTTATGGAATGTAAATGTCCAAAATGTGGTGGACCAGCAACAAGAGAAGCAGATACATTAGATACTTTTGTATGTTCTTCTTGGTATCAATTAAGATATCCAGATGCAAAAAATGATAAAAAAGCATTTGATAGAGATGTTATAAATAAAATGGCTCCAGCAGATGTTTATGTTGGTGGAAAAGAACATGCTGCAATGCACTTAATTTATGCAAGATTTATGACAAAAGCTTTACGTGATTTAGGATATTTAGATTTTGATGAACCATTTAAGAGATTAGTTCATCAAGGTATGATTTTAGGTCCTGATGGAAATAAAATGAGTAAGAGTAAAGGAAATACAGTATCACCAGATGAATATATTGATAAATATGGTGCAGATATATTTAGAATGTATTTAATGTTTGGCTTTGATTATAAAAATGGTGGACCTTGGGATGACAAGGGAATAGAAGCTATGACAAGATACTTTACTAGAATAGAAAAATTAATTGATTCTATTTCTAATAATGAAATAACTTATGGTGAAGAAAAAGAATTATCAATTGAAGAAAAAGATCTTTTAAGAGTAAAAGCAAGAACAATAAAATCAATGACACAAGATATACAAGAATTCCAATTTAATACAGCAATTGCAAGACACATGGAATTATTAAACCAAATTAATGAATATTTAAGAGTAAGTAAAAATATTAATGAAAAAATATTTAAACAAGTAGTTACAGAATATTTAGTGCTTTTAGCACCACTTGCTCCACACTTTGCAGAAGAATTATGGAAGGCATTTGGAAAAGAAACATCAATTCATAAAGAAGAATGGCCAAAGGTAAATGAAGAAGAATTAAATGGTGGAACAAAACAAGTACCAATTCAAATTAATGGTAAGTTAAAAGATTGTATTTCAGTTGATGCAGAAGCAAGCAATGAAGAAATATTAGAATTAATAAAGAAAAGTCCAAAAATTGTTGAAGCATACAATAATTTTGAAATAAAAAAAGAAATTTATGTTCCAGGAAAAATATACAATTTAGTAACTGGTGCAAAAAAATAATATATTGATTTAAAAAAATCTATATGTTATAATCATTTTGATTTTAACAAAAGAAAGATGGGTGTTATTTTTGATATTTATAGCAATAATAATTTTGCTATTAATGATGATAGTACTATTAACTTTACTTGCTGTTGCACAAATAAAGATGGCAGGTATAGAAGTTAAAGACTTTTGGTCTTTCATTAAAGCAAATGATACTTTAAATAAATTATATGCATTTTCTGTAAAGTATGACAAGCTTAGTCCTCAACAACAGGTTATGTTTTTACACGAAGCAGATACTATATTTGATGCTTTTGCTAAAGTACCAGATATGCTTTGGGAAGAAGAATATCCAAAATATATGAAAATTTTAGATAAATATAAAGATATAAAAATAAAAAGATGGGAATCTCAGTAGTAAGTATATACTACTGAGATTTTTTCACACTTTTAACTCTTTCTCATATCATATAAATATATAGAAAAAGATGGAAGGTATGAAAATGGATATAAAATATTTTGACCATGCAGCAACTACAGCGGTTGATGAAAGGGTATTAAAAGAAATGATACCATATTTTTCTGAGAGCTATGGAAATCCTTCTTCTGTATATAGTATTGGAAGGGCAAATAAAGAAATAATTAATATTTATAGAATGAAAATTGCAAACATTTTAGGAGCAAAAGTAAACGAAATTTATTTTACGAGCTGTGGAAGTGAAAGTGATAATTTAATTTTAAAGGGAATTGCTTTTGCAAATAAAAATTTAGGAAATCATATAATTACTACACAAATTGAACATCCAGCAATATTAGATACTTGTAAGTTTTTAGAAAAGTTTGGATTTAAAGTAACTTATCTAAAACCAAAAGAAAATGGAATTATAGATATAAATGATATAGAAAAAAGTATAACAAGAAATACAATCTTAATTAGTGTTATGTTTGCAAATAATGAAATTGGCACGATTCAGCCTATAAAAGAAATAGGAGAGATTGCTAAAAAATATAAAATATTTTTTCATACAGATGCAGTTCAAGCAATGGGGAATATAAATATAAATTTTAAAGACTATAATATAGGTGCTCTATCTATGTCAGCTCATAAATTTTATGGACCAAAAGGAATGGGAGTAGCTTATATTAATGAAAATATACCATTTATGAGAATTCAAGATGGTGGACATCAAGAGAAAAATAAGAGGGCTGGAACAGAAAATGTAGCAGGAATTGTTGGAACTGGGAAAGCTTTAGAAATAGCGACTCAGGAACTAGAAAGGTATAATGCTCACATTAAAAAATTAAGAGATTTTTATATTTCAGAAATTATGAGAAGAATAAAATATGTAAAATTAAATGGAGATATAGAGAAAAGACTTTCTGGAAATGCAAATATATCATTTAGTGGAGTAGATGGAAGTTTATTATTAGAAGAATTAGATAAAAGACAGATATGTGCATCAAGTGGTTCAGCATGTAGTGCAGGACTTTTAAATCCTTCACATGTATTACTTTCAATAGGAGTTCCTAAAAATTTAGCTAAAAGTAGTTTAAGAATAACTTTTGGAAGAGAAAATACTTTAGAAGAAACAAAATATTTGATAGATAGTATAGAAGAAATTGTAGATAAATTAAGACATTAAAAAAGTGAACTTAAATTTTTTTAAGTTCACTTTTTATAATTATTTAAATATTATTTATTCTGCTTTAGGTTTCTTTTGAGAATCTTTAACTACATCAGACATTGCTCCTAAAGAACTTAGAGCTTTTGTTGCTTCAAAAGGAATAAATATTTTATTTGCTTCACCTTTTGCAACTTCTTGTAAAGCTTCTAAAGATTTTAATTGAACTAATTTATCACTAGGATCTGATTTTTTAATTGCTTCATAAACCATATTTATTTCTTGAGCTTTAGCATCTGCTACTTGTTTAATTGCTTCTGCTTCACCAGTTGCTCTTCTAATTCTAGCTTCTCTATCTGCTTCAGCATCTAATATAGCAGCTTCTTTTCTACCTTCAGCAAGTGTAATTGCAGATTGTCTTTCACCTTCAGCTTCTAGAATTAAAGCTCTTTTATTTCTTTCTGCGTTCATTTGTTTTTCCATTGCATCTCTAATGTCAGCAGGTGGTGTGATATCTTTAATTTCAACTCTGTCTATTTTGCATCCCCAAGCATCTGTTGCTTCATCAAGTATTGCTCTTAATTTATCATTAATTATATCTCTTGAACTAAATGTTTCATCTAATTCCATTTTACCAACAATATCACGAATTGTTGTTATAGATAAATATTCAATACCCTTTTTTAAACTTTGAATTTCATAAACAGCTTTTGCTGGATCTGTAATTTTATAGAACACAACAGTATCAATAGTAATTGTAACGTTATCTGATGTAATAACAGCTTGTGGTGGAATATCCATAGTTTGTTGTTTTAAACTAACTACTGAACGAACTTGATCTAAAAAAGGAACAATTATTGTAAGACCAGCTTCTGCAACTTTGTGAAATCTACCTAATCTTTCAATAATATAAACTTCTGATTGTTTAACAATTTTAATTGTTTTGTAAGCTACAATACAAATGATGACAAATAATACTAATAAGAAAGCTCCCATTATAATAAATCCTCCTAAATTTTTTTATACTAAGGGTTTAACTATTGCCTTAACACCCTCAATTTTTTCAACAATTATTTCTGTGTCTTTTGAAATATATGTATTATCAAGTGATTTAGCTGACCAAGTTTCTCCATCAACTTTTACTTGACCTTTAGAATTAATAGGATCAATATCTGTGATTACTTTTCCAACTTTCCCTTCTAGTGATGCGGAATTTGTTTTTACAAAAGAATCATTAGATGTAAGTTTATTTACAAATGGTTTTGTTGCAAATAATAATACTGTTGATGAAACTAAAAATATTGCAGACTGAATAACAATATTATCAATAAAGAAACTTGAAATCATTGCAATAAAAGCTCCGACAGAAAACCAAAATACTAGAAAACCTAAATTAATGATTTCTATTACTAAAAAAATTCCTGAAAGGACAAGCCATATTTTCCACATATATACCTCCAATCTATTCAAGAAACAGAATAATAGAATTTTTTACAATAACATTATACTATATTTCTTTTAAAAAATAAACTATTTTTTTAAATTTACTAAAAATATGTCAAAAAAAGTAGATTTTTTTAAAACCATATTATATAATTTCAAACATAGAACATAAAAACTAAAATGAAAAATCTAAACGAAAATATGAGAGGAAATAAGTATGAAATCAAAATTAACCGTAGTTTTAGGAATAATTTTAGGATTAATAGTGCTATTATTTATAGGCTTTTTTATATGGTATAGCATAAATTTAAAACCAGTAAGTAAAATATCTAGTGATGAAAATACGCCAATTAGATTAGAAATTCAAGAAGGAATGGGAATTTCTAGTATAGCAAACTTATTAGAAAAAAATAATGTAATAAAAAATGCTTTTGCTATGAAGTTATATGCTAAAATAAATAACATTAATAATTTAAAAGCAGGTAAATATGATTTCAATAATAGTGAAAATGCGCAAACTATTTTAACTCATATTGTAAATGGAGATGTAGCAAATGAAGAAGTTAAAATTACCTTTATAGAAGGTAAAAATATGAGATGGATTGCTAAAACTATTGCAAAGTCAACAAATAATACAGAAGAAGATGTTTTTAATCTTTTAGAAAATGAAGAATATATAGATTCTTTAATAGATAAATATTGGTTTATTACTGATGAAATAAAAGATGATAGAATTTATTATCCATTAGAAGGATATCTATTACCAGATACTTATATTTTTGAAAATGAAGAAGTTTCAGTTGAAGATATTTTTAATGTTATATTAAAATATACAGAAAAATTTTTAAATGAATATAAAGAAGATATAGAAAATAATAATTTGACATTACATCAAATTTTAACATTGGCTTCACTTGCAGAACTTGAAGGAGAATCTACTGAAGATAGAGCAGAAATTGTTGGTGTTTTCTTTAATAGATTATCTAGCAAAATGAATTTAGGAAGCGATGTAACTACATATTATGCTTTTAAAGTAGATATGGGAGAAAGAGATTTAACTAAAAAAGAATTAGAAACAGAAAATCCATATAATACTAGAGGACCAAATATGATAGGAAAGATACCAGTAGGACCTATTTGTAATCCTAGCAAATCAGCAATAGAAGCTACAATAAATTATAAGAAAACAGATGCTTACTTTTTTGTAGCAGATAAAAATGGAAAAGTATATTTTACAAAAACAGAAAAAGAACATAATAAAAAGATTCAAGAATTGAAAGATAAAGATTTATGGTATGTTTATGAATAAATTTTAAAATAATTCTAATAAATAATATAAATACTAAAAACTATTTAAAAACAAACGAAACTTGACAATATAGGCAAAATTGGGTTATAATAAATATATTATAGACAAATTGCTATGAAGATGAAAGCATATTGAAAAACATTTTACAGAGAAAAAATGCTATTAGCTGAGAGCATTTTAAATAAAGTTCAATTTGTGAAACACATTGGAGCAATAACAGAAGTTGTGAATTTATGCAACAAATAAAAGTGGAAAACTATTAGTTTTCAAATAGGGTGGCACCGCGGAAGTTTAGCTTTCGTCCCTGTAACTTAGGTTACAGAGATGAAAGCTTTTTTGTTTTAGTAAATGAAAATTTACATATTACAAGTAATATTCCGTCCCTATGTAAAAATAAAAAAAGGAGTGAATTTTTATGAAGGAGAATGTTTATAGAACATATAATTGTTCTGAATTACGAGAAAAACACGTAGGAGAAGAAATTAAGTTAGCAGGTTGGGTAGACACAATTAGAGATTTAGGAGGAGTTTTATTTATTGACTTAAGAGACCAATATGGTATTACACAAGTTGTAATTTCAGGAGATGAAGAAAAAGTAGATTTTGCAGCAAAAATACCAGTAGAATCTACAATATCAGTTTCTGGAAAAATTAGATTAAGAAGTGAAGAAACAATAAATAGAGCAATTGAAACTGGAACAGTAGAGCTATTTGCAGATAAAATTGAGATATTAGGAAAAAGAACAGAAAGATTGCCTTTTGATATTTCAAATAATAGAAGTGTTAGAGAAGATTTAAGATTAGAATATAGATTTTTAGATTTGAGAGCTAGAAAGAGTTTAGAAAATTTAAAATTAAGAGCACAACTTATTCAATTTTTAAGAACTCAAATGATAGAGCAAGGATTTTTAGAAGTGCAAACACCAATACTTACTAGTTCATCACCAGAAGGAGCAAGAGATTATTTAGTTCCAAGTAGAATTTATCCAGGAAAATTCTATGCACTTCCACAAGCACCACAACAATTTAAACAATTACTTATGGTATCAGGAATAGACAAATATTTTCAGATAGCACCTTGCTTTAGAGATGAAGATGCAAGAGCTGATCGTTCACCAGGAGAATTTTATCAATTAGATATGGAAATGGCATTTGCAACACAAGAAGATGTTTTTGATGTAATGGAAAAAGTAATTTATAATACATTTTCAAAATTTTCTAACAAGAAAATAGTAGAATACCCATTTCCAAGAATTCCTTATAAAGAAGCAATGCTTAAATATGGAACAGATAAACCAGATTTAAGAAATCCGTTAGAAATAAAAGATGTAACAAATATTTTTGAAAAATTAGATATAAAAGTATTTAATGGAAAAATAGTAAGAACAATAACACTTCCAAATGGAGCAAATGATACAAGAACTTTTTATGATGAAATGGAAAACTTTGCAATTACAGAATGTAAAGCAAAAGGATTAGCATGGCTTAAAGTAAATGATGATAGAACTTTGCAAGGACCTATTGCCAAACTTATTCCAAAAGAATCTACTGAAGAACTTTTAACTCAAACTGATACAAAAGTAGGTGACAGTATTTTCTTCATAGCAGAACATAAAGGAATTGTTGAAAAGTTGGCAGGAGAAATTAGAAAAGAAATAGGAATAAGAAAAAATTTAATAGATGATTCAGTTTATAAATTTTGCTGGATAGTAGATTTTCCAATGTTTGAAATTGGAGATAATGGAAAATTAGAATTTTCACATAATCCATTTTCAATGCCACAAGGAGGAATGGAAGCATTAAATATAAAAGATCCTTTAGATATTTATGCATATCAATATGATATTGTATGTAATGGAATAGAACTTTCTTCAGGAGCTGTTAGAAACCATGATCCAGAAATTATGGTAAAAGCATTTGAGATGGCAGGATATACAGAAGAAGAAATATTAAGAAAATTTTCTGCATTGTTTAAAGCATTCCATTATGGAGCTCCACCACATGCAGGTATTGCACCAGGAATAGATAGAATTCTTATGTTACTTGCAGGAGAAGAAAGCATAAGAGAAGTAATTGCTTTTCCAATGAATTCAAAAGCACAAGATATATTGATGGGAGCACCAGGGAAAGTAAGTGATAGACAATTAGAAGATATTCATATCAAATTGGATTTAAAGCAAAGATAAAATTAATTATTTTGAAAAATAAAAGATATAGAAACTTAAGTAAAAATTAGTTTACAATAAATGGAAAATAGTGTATAATACCTTAAATCAATAAATAGTAAAGGGGCGTTTTAAATGAATGAAAATGAAAACAATAATGAAGTAATCCAAACAGAAGAGGACATTAACAGATTAATGCAAATTAGAATGGATAAATTAAAAGAATTGCAAGAAAACGGAAAAGATCCATTCGAAATTACAAAATATGATAGAACAGAATTTTCTAAAGACATAAAAGACAACTATGATAAATATGAAGGTAAGGATGTTTCTGTTGCTGGAAGAATTATGGCAAAAAGAATTATGGGAAAAGCTTCTTTCTGTACAATTCAAGATAGTAAAGGTAGAATTCAAAGCTATGTTAGTATAAATGATTTAGGAGAAGAATCTTATAAAGCTTTTAAAACATTTGATATAGGAGATATTATAGGATTAAAAGGTTTTGTTTTTAAAACAAAAACAGAAGAAATCTCTATTCATGCTAAAGAAGTTGTTTTGCTTACAAAATCATTAAGAGATTTACCAGAAAAATTCCATGGATTAAAAGACGTTGATTTACGTTATAGACAAAGATATGTTGATTTAATAGTAAACCCAGAAGTTAAGGAAACTTTCCTTTTAAGAAGTAAAATATTAAGAGAAGTAAAAAGCTTTTTAGATAAAGAAGGATATTTAGAAGTAGATACACCAATTTTAAATACTATTGCAGGTGGTGCTGCAGCCAGACCTTTTATTACACATCATAATACATTAGATTTAGATATGTATTTACGTATAGCTAATGAATTATATTTAAAAAGACTTATTGTTGGTGGATTTGATAGAGTATATGAAATGGGAAGAATGTTTAGAAATGAAGGAATGGATATAAAACATAATCCTGAATTTACAAACATGGAATTATATGCTGCATATCAAGATTATAATGATATGATGAATATAACAGAAAATATGATAAGAACAGTTAGTAAAAATGTTTTAGGAACAGCTAAAATTACTTACCAAGGAACAGATATAGATTTAGAATCACCTTGGAGAAGAGTTACTATGATTGAAGCAATAAAAGAAGTAACAGGTATTGATTTTAATACTATTAATACTGATGAAGAAGCTTTAAAAGTAGCTAAGGAAAAAGGTGTTGAATTAGAAGAATCAAAACAAACTAGAGGATATATTATAAATGCATTTTTCGAAGAATTTGTAGAAGAAACTTTAATTCAACCAACATTTATATATGATTATCCTGTTGAAGTTTCACCTCTTACAAAGAGAAAACCATCAGACAAGAGATTAGTTGAAAGATTTGAAGTATTTATAGATGGTCGTGAATACGGAAATGCATATTCAGAATTAAATGATCCAATAGATCAAAAAGGAAGATTTTTAGATCAATTAAAACAAAGAGAAGCTGGAGATGAAGAGGCAAATATGATGGATGATGATTTCATTATGGCTCTTGAATATGGTATGCCTCCAACAGGTGGATTAGGAGTTGGAATTGATAGATTAGTAATGCTACTTACAGATTCTGCTTCAATTAGAGATGTAATTTTATTCCCAACAATGAAACCATTAAACTAATAAAAATTTCTATACAACTAGTTATACTGAATTTCATGAAAGAAACTAAAGAAAATGGACGAAGAAGTAATAAAAATTGTAATTGCTGATGGAGAATATATGGAAACGTATGCTCCATTTCAAGGAAGTAAAGAAGAAAATGAAGAAAAAGTTAAAAGAGGTATACTTACTCGTCTTGGAATGAAATCAGATGAAATTGATAAAGTAATTGACAGTATAGAAGTAGAGTTTGATTCAGGTGTAGATGGTATGTTTGATGATGGACCATATA
The DNA here is from genome assembly GCA_947632605.1 of uncultured Clostridia bacterium. Taxonomy (GTDB): domain Bacteria; phylum Bacillota; class Clostridia; order TANB77; family CAG-508; genus Scatovivens. The sequence goes on from CANRPX010000001.1 coordinate 61,834, forward strand.
CACCAATCAAATTAGTAAGAAAGATATATAAAGAACCACCTACAATTGATATTACAGAACCACAAATTCCAGAATCAGAAAAGGAAGAGGCAAGAAAACCAAGACAAACAATGTTAGAGCAGTATTATGGAGATAGAAAATCTGAAACTAGAAGAAGAAAACTATTTGATAGATTTAAATCTCATATAGTACAAAAAGAAATAGATGTATATGATGAAGATGGTACAAAAAGAAAAGTAGAAGCATATACAATAGAAGATTACCCAGAAAAATCACAAGATTCTGATGAATTATTATTAGATGGTTACCAAACAAGACTTGAAAGATTATCAAGAGCACATCAAAAAGATTTTTCACCTTATGAAAGAGAACTTCAAAGATTAGAAACATCAGCTATAAAAGAAATTATCCAAAGATATGAAGAAATGCATACTGTTAGTGTAGAAAATGCTGATAAATTTAAAAAAGAAGCAATGGATTTACTTGCTACTACAAGAGATCCAGAATTTAGAAAAAAAGCAATTCAAGCATTAATAGACCAAGACACAGAATTTATAGAAACAAATAATTATACATATAATTCTCGACAAAATACAGCTGAGAATTAAAAAACACTTGGAAAAGATGGTGAGAAATCTGTAAAAGCACAAATTTCTGATGAGCAATCTGCTCTTCAAAAAGCTGGACTTAAAACAATGAATTTCTTTATTAGTGTTAGAAATCATACAAGAGCTCCAGTAAATAAAGCAATAGGTACTTATGTTGCATCACCTATATTTAGAGCACTTATGAGAGTTACACAATCTAAAACAGAAGAGCCAATAAGTGTTGATGGATTTTTGATTAAACCAATGGAGAGTATATTAGCTACTTCACAAAAACATTCAAGAGGAATGTTTAAAAACAAACCATCTCATAGATATCATGCAAGAAAAGACTTTTTTATAAGTAGAGAAAGAGAAGAATTAAAAGCAAAATCGGGACAAGATCAAGACTCAAAAAAAGTTCCAAGAGTAACAGTAGGACAACTTGTAAAATTAGCAATTGTTCCAAGAGTAAACGCAATTATTAATTATAAAGAAGGCAATAAAGCAGTATTAAATGCTGGATTACATGATATAGAAGAAGCTACTGCTGAAAGACAAATGCAAATGCTTCAAAAAAGACATAAAATGAAGAGTTCTATTAGAAGAATAGCTTCATACGAAAAAGAAATAGAAGATTTAGAAGCCTTATTAAGAACAACGAAAAAACCAGAAGAAAAAGAAAAAATAGAACAAGTTTTGAAACAAAGAAAATTATATGCATTAAAATTAAAAGGTAGATTAGCAGAAGTAGAAAGAATAGAAGTAGACAGTGTTTCAACAGATGCAGTTTCTCTTGCTCAACATGATAAAGCAAATAAAGCTAATATATCAACTGTTGTAAGAGGATTTAAGTTAGGTGCAAAAATTGCTGCAAGTGCTTATATTAGTAGATACATTTATGAAGAAATTGCACATAAATCAAAAACACCTGATACGTATGAATATATTCCAGGTGAAAAAAAGGTTGTAAAAAGAGAAGTTTCAGAAGTAATTACAGAAACAGTTCCAGGAATGGAAAAAGCTGATGTAGGAAAAATTACTTTAGATGATATATATTCTAAAGGTAGTGGACTTTTAACATACGATGCTTATGGTGGAAAAACGATACAAGATAATACATCATTTTTTAGAGGATTAGCTTTTCATTATGAAGGAAAGTTATGTTCAGGATCAGATGGAAGAGGTTTTGATCCAACAGTTTTAACAGATGTAAAAATAGATCAAGCAATAGATGGTAATACAACAATAGTATCTTTAATTAAAGAAGTAATAAAAGATAAATACGGAAAAGACCTTACAACAGATGAAATAAGTGATATGATAGTAAGAGGCGATATTTCAGGAATTGATATTTGGAGATCAACTTCTCAAGATGGTGTTCCAATGGGATGGCTTGATGCTACTGAAATCGTTCCAGATTTAGTAAGCAGTGGTTCACATGAAATTACAAAAGAAGTTGTAAAAACTGTAACAGATGTTGTTACAACTCCTGGAAAATATGTATTAAAGCCTGGAGTAGAATTTGAATATACAACAACAGAACTAAATCCATTAGCAGTAGCAGCAGAATTAGGACTTGAAGCATCTGAAATTTCTGATTTAAATGAATTTTTAAGATTTACAAGAAGTCAAGAATCAATTCAAAGAAGACAGCCTAGAATTATAGAATTAATGGCAAAAGAAAATGCTAAGAAAAGAGCTGAAAAGTCAGCACAAGGAAAAACAGAAAAAGAAGATGATGAAAAGGGTACTGGTAAACAAGAAACAACTAAGGTTAAGAAAAAAAGAGAAATAAAATCTTTCCAAAGAAGTAACAAATCTAAAATTAGATATTATGCACATTATAGTGAAGAAATGAGAAGAGCATCTGAAATAGAAGCTCAAAAAAGAAAAGGTGTTACTGTTTTTGAAGGATTTGTTGGAACTAAAAAAGCTGATTTAGCAAGTGGCTATGATGAAAACTTACTTCATGTAAATGATAGAGAAAAACCTATTGATAGTGAAGAAGGAAGGGATTAATAAAATGGATGATGCTAAAAATAAAATTATCATAGAATTATATGATAATGCAAAACAAATTCATAAATATGAATTATTAGATATTATTAATTATAATAATAATGAATATGCTGTTTTACTTGAGCAATATTCTTTAGATGGAGAAGTGGAAATTTTTAGATTAAAACATTCAAAAGATAAATCAGCAACATTATATAAACCAGAACTTGATAACTATATAGCATCACAAGTTTATGAAATGTTTAAAGAAGATTCTAAAAATTATTATGGTCAAAATATAAAATTTATTTAATAAAAATAAAAAGAGCTTGAATTTATAATTCAAGCTTTTTTTACGAAAAATCCGAAATTTCTTGACAGAGTATATAAATTTATAGTAAAATAGTTATGTTAACTTTGTAATATAATAAGAAATTAAGGAGAAACAATTAAATGAAGAAAAATCTGCTTTTGATTCTTCTGGTCTTTTGTATTACTAGCATAGCTTTAGGAAATTATGTTATATCAGTAAAAACAACTGAAATAGGCCAGAATTTAAATTCAAAAACAAAAGAAAGTTCTGAAATATACACAAGTAATACCTCATTAAATACTAAAGAAGAGTTAACAAATAATACAATTATTTCAATGAATTCAGAAGAGAAAGTTCAAAATATTTCAAATGAAAATTTGATTCAAAATGCAAATTCAGAAGATGAAAATTTAGATTCGATAAAAAATTTAAGTCAAAATGAAATCCCACAAACAAATGAAAATATAAATGAAATAACTACTTCACAAGTAGTAGAAAAAGAAGAAAATATAAATACAGTAAATAGCAATGTTAATAATTCTGATGCTATGCCAAGAGAATCTATAAAATCTAATTATAGTTTTTTATTGATGCCTGAAAATGCTACATCTAGTATTTTGAAAACAGCTGAAAGTGAAATTTCTAGATTACCACAAAATGTATTAAATTCTTTTATTAATGATGGTTGGACAATTAATATAACTAATGATAATATTGCATCAAAATATTTTGGAGGTAGCTATTCAAATGTAATGGGTGCAACAAAAATGGATTCAAAACAAATTATTATACAAAATAAAAAAAGTTGTGTTCAAGCATCAATTATTCATGAGATGGGACACTTTATAGATAATTATTTTGATTATCCAAGTTTAAGTGACGAATTTTGGGAAATATATAATAGTGAAATTGATACCTTTAGATCAAGAATTCCAAATTCATCAGCAATAAGAGATGAGCTAGAATTTTTTGCACATACATTTTATTATTCAGTTAAAGATCCATCAAAATGTACACCAATGGCATTACAATTTGTAGAGAATTATGTTAATAATATGTAATAAAAATAAAATTATGTAAAAGATTGCTTTTTAATTGATAAAAAGCAATTTTTTTGTTTTAAAGTAGAACTATAAGAAATTGGCAAATTACTAGACTTTTTTTGCTTTATATGATATAGTGTGTAAAGTTAATTATGAGTTAATTATTGTTTACATAGAAAATATTATACAAAAGAATTAAGGAGGAATTTAATGTTTGGATATGGTGTAGATAAAAGAGCAATATATATTGTACTTTTAATTTTAGTAATTTTTGAATTAGCAAGTATGACAAGTAGTGAATGGCTAAATATATTAATAACACTTCCAGCAGTTATTGTAGCAATAACATTTCATGAATTTGCACATGCAAATGCTGCTGATAAGTTAGGAGATACTACTCCTAGAAATCAAGGAAGATTAACTCTAAATCCGTTATCACATTTAGATCCATTTGGTTTTATACTTCTTATGTTTGCACATATTGGTTTTGGAAAGCCTGTTCAAATAAATCCAAATAATTTTACTAGTAATAAATCAAGAGGATTTTGTAATGCTATTGTGGCATTAGCAGGCCCACTTATGAATTTTTTTATTGCAATTGTTGCATGTATAGCAATTGTTCTTTTAGATAAACTTGCAAGTATTACATTTATAAGTAGTTTTGCAGGACAGATTTTAGGATTATTTTTATATATGCTTATAACAATTAATATAGGATTAGGAGTTTTTAATCTAATTCCATTACCACCATTAGATGGAGAAAAAATATTCAGAAATTTGTTGCCATATAATGTTCAAGAGTGGTTAGATAGAAATTATCAAACATTATACACAATATTTTTAATATTATGGATTTTTGGATTTTTAGGATTAATAGTTTCACCAGTTATAAATGTAATTAGTGAAGGATTATTCTTTGTTGTAAGAAATTTGATAGGTTTATTTATTTAAAGTATTTAGGGATAACTTCTTAAGTTATCCCTAAATACACATAAAAGTTAGGAGATAAAAATTGAAAGATATACTTATAATGGGAATTGAATCAAGTTGTGATGAAACTTCTGTGTCTGTTGTAAAAAACGGTAGAGAAGTTTTATCTAATGTTATAAATTCTCAAATAAAAATACATGAAGAATATGGAGGGGTAGTTCCAGAAATTGCATCAAGATGTCATACTGAAGTAATTAATATGATAATGAAACAAGCATTGAAAGAAGCAAATGTTTCATTAGAAAATATTGATGCAATTGCTGTTACACAAGGACCAGGCCTAGTTGGAGCATTATTAGTAGGTGTTTCTTATGCGAAAGGTTTAAGCTATGTAATTAATAAACCATTAATTGCCGTAAATCATATTGAAGGACATATTGCTGGAAATTATTTAACTCATAAAGACTTAAAACCACCATTTATATGTTTAATAATTTCTGGTGGACATACTCATTTGGTAAATGTAAAATCATATAACGATTTTGAGATACTTGGAAAGACTAAAGATGATGCAATAGGAGAAGCTTTTGATAAAGTTGCAAGAGTTGTAGGACTTGGATATCCTGGTGGACCAAAAGTAGATAATTTGGCAAAAGAAGGAACTTCAAATATAAAACTTCCTGTAACACATTTTGAAAATCTAGATTTTAGCTTTAGTGGTATAAAAACAGCTGTAATTAATTTAAATCATAAAAATCCAAATATTAATAAAGCTGATTTATGTGCAAGTTTTCAAACAGCTGTTACAGAAATGCTTACAACTAATATGAGAAAAGCAGTAAAACAATACAATGCAGATAAAATTGTAATAGCAGGTGGTGTTTCTAGAAATTCATTTATAAGAAAATCTTTTGATGATTTAGCAGAAGAATTAAAAATAAAAGTATATTATCCAGAGCCAATTCTTTGTACTGATAATGCAGCTATGATTGCTGGTGCAGGATATTATAATTTTATAAATGGAGAAAAAGCAGATTTAAGACTAAATGCTATTCCAAATTTAAAAATAGGAGAATAATTTTAAGGAGAAAAAATAGATGTCTATATATGTAATAGGCGACTTGCATTTATCTTTTTCAGTAGATAAACCAATGGATGTATTTGGATATAATTGGGAAAATCATACTGAAAAAATAAAAAATAATTGGATAGAAAAGGTTAAAGAAACTGACACTGTTATTCTTCCAGGAGATTTTTCTTGGGCTACATATTTAGAAGATACATATAAAGATTTTGAGTTTTTGAATTCTTTACCAGGAAAGAAAATAATGTCAAAGGGAAATCATGACTATTGGTGGACAACAGTTACAAGTATGAAAAAATATTTAAAAAATAATAGTTTTTTAAATATAGAGTTTTTGTATAATAATGCATTTTTAGTAGAAGACAAAATTATTGTAGGAACTAGAGGCTGGATAAATACTTGGAAATCAGAAGAAAATTATAAAATATTAAAAAGAGAAAATGAAAGACTTAAACTATCAATTGAAAAAGGAATTAATGAATTTGGAAATGATAAAGAAATTATAAGTTTTATACATTATCCTCCTTTTTATAAAGAGAATGTAATTCCAGAAGAAATTGATTTTATTAAAACTCTTGAAAAATATGATATTAAAAAATGTTATTATGCACATCTTCATAGTGATTCACATAAAGAAGCAATAGAAGGAAAAATTAGAGATATAGATTTCAAATTAGTAAGCTCAGATTATTTAAATTTTGATTTATTAAAAATTCAATAAAAGGAGAAAACATGCAAGACAAACAAAAAAATATTAGAAATTTTAGTATAATTGCACATATAGATCATGGTAAATCAACTTTAGCTGACAGAATTATAGAGATGACAGGAGTTCTTTCAGAAAGAGAGATGGAATCACAAGTTTTAGATAATATGGATATTGAACGTGAAAGAGGAATTACGATAAAATCTCAAGCTGTTAAAATGACTTATAATGCAAAAGATGGACAAACTTATGAATTTAATTTAATTGATACACCAGGTCATGTAGATTTTAATTATGAAGTATCAAGAAGTTTAGCAGCTTGCGAAGGTGCAATTTTAGTAGTTGATAGTACTCAGGGAGTGGAAGCTCAAACACTTGCTAATGTTTATTTAGCATTAGATGATAATTTAGAAATTATTCCAGTAATAAATAAAGTAGATCTTCCAAATGCAAGACCTGATGAAGTAAAAAAAGAAATAGAAGATATTATTGGGATTCCAGCAATGGATGCACCTTGTATTTCTGCAAAAACAGGGTTAAATGTTGATGAAGTTTTAGAAAGAATTGTTAAAGATATTCCAGCACCTTCTGGAAATGCAAATGATGAACTTCAAGCACTTATATTTGATTCATATTATGATAATTATAAAGGTGCATTAAGTTATGTGAGAATAAAAAATGGAACAGTAAAAGCTAATGATGAAATATTGTTTATGGCAACAGGAAAATCATTTACAGTAACAGAAGTTGGATATTTTGGAGCTGGAAGTTATATTCCTACTGATAAATTAGAAGCAGGAGAAGTTGGTTATATTGCAGCTAGTGTAAAAACAGTATCTGATTTACATGTTGGTGATACAATAACTCTTAAAAATAAGCCAGCAAAAGAGCCACTTCCAGGATATAAAAAAGCAAATTCTATGGTATATTGTGGAATGTATCCATTAGATGGTAGTGAATATGAAGCTTTAAAAGATGCTCTAGAAAAATTAAAATTAAATGATGCAGCATTAAATTATGAACCAGAAACTTCTGCAGCATTAGGATTTGGTTTTAGATGTGGATTTTTAGGATTGTTACACTTAGAAATTATAATAGAAAGACTAGAAAGGGAATTTGATTTAGGTTTAATTACAACAGCACCATCAGTTATCTATCAAGTTCATAAAACTTCTGGTGAAGTAATAGAATTATATAACCCAACAGAATTACCACCTCAAACTGAAATTAGCTTTATAGAAGAGCCAATAATGAAAGCAGAAATAATGATACCAAAAGAGTTTGTTGGAAATGTTATGAAGGTTTGTCAAGAACGTAGAGGTGTGTATCTAGATATGAAATATTTAGATACAAATAGAGTTACTTTGGAATATGAATTACCTTTAAATGAAATTATATATGACTTTTTTGATACCATAAAATCTAAAACAAAAGGATATGCTTCTGTTGATTATGAATTTAAAGAATATAGAAGAGCAGATTTAGTAAAACTTGATTTACATATAAATAATGAAGCAGTAGATGCTCTTTCATTTATAGTTCATAAAAATTCAGCTTATGAAAGAGGAAGAAAAATGGCTGAAAAACTTAAAAAAGTTATACCAAGACAATTATTTGAAATTCCAATACAAGCTGTTGTTGGTGGAAAAATAATAGCAAGAGAAACATTATCTGCTATGAGAAAAGATGTTTTAGCAAAATGTTATGGTGGAGATATTACCAGAAAGAAAAAATTATTAGAAAAACAGAAAAAAGGTAAAAAGAAGATGAGACAAATTGGTAATGTTGAAGTACCACAAGAAGCATTTTTAGCAGTACTAAAATTAGATGATGAAGAATAGTTTATAGGTATCTTAAAACCTAAATTTGAAAAATATATAGGAATTAAAAAATGAAAAACGATAATAGTAGGAGAAAAATGCAAAAAATACAAAAAGTAAATGAAAAAAAGAATAATTCTGTTCAAACATTTAAAGAAGAGTTTTATGATGATGTAGTTTACGGAAGAAATGCTGTTTTAGAACTTTTAAAATCTAATAGAGATATAAATAAAATATTTATAGAATCAGGAGAAAAACATGGATCTATAAAAGAAATTATAGCTAAAGCAAGAGAAAAAAGAATTGTTTTAGTAGAAGTAAATAGACAAAAATTAAATTCAATTGCATTATCAGAAAATCATCAAGGTGTTGCTGCAATTGTTCCACCTTTTAATTATAGTGAAGTAGAAGACATTTTAGAATATGCTAAAGAAAAAAAAGAAGATCCATTCATTTTAATATTGGATGGAATAGAAGATCCACACAATCTAGGATCTATAATTAGAACAGCAGAAACAGCAGGAGTTCATGGAATAATAATTTCTAAAAGAAGATGTGTTTCTGTAAATAGTACAGTTGCAAAAGTATCAACTGGAGCTGTTTCATATATTAAAATAGCTAGAGTGAATAATCTTAATGAAACAATAAAAAAATTAAAAGATTCTGGACTTTGGATAATAGGAACAGATGGAGATGCAGATACTTTATATTATAACCAAGATTTGAGAGGACCTTTAGGAATAATAATTGGAAGTGAAGGTTTTGGAATGAGTAAATTAGTTAAAGAAAATTCAGATATACTAATAAAAATTCCAATGAAAGGAAAAATAACATCTTTAAATGCTTCAGTTTCTGCTGGAATTATAATGTATGAAGCTGTAAAACAAAGAACATAATATATAATTAAATTAAAATAAAAAACTTTGCAAATTTTGCAAAGTTTTTTTATGTATATATAATATTAAAACATTTGAAATTATTTAAAGAATTACTCTCTAAACAAGCTAAGTAAATATCTAATTCATTGAGATTTTTACAAGCTCTAATAATAACTGGATTTAAATTTGTGTTAAAAAATAATTCATTTGCTAAATTAATTGTTTGTAAAAATGGTATTTTTGATTTTTTAGCTAAATTAAAAGTTTCTTTAAATCTAGAAAAAGAAGCATTTTTAAATTTATTTAAAGAAATTGTAAATTTTTTATCTATGATTTCTTGCATAGATGAATATTTTTCTTTATTATTTAAAAATAATGTTTCTAATTCACTTACTGAATAAGGTAAAACAGCAGTTTGATTTTTAGTAGATATTAGTAATGTTTTTTCTAAAAATTCTTGCTCATTTTCATTAAATGTAGAAGTGTCAGAAATATTAATATTACTATTTATATTAGAAATAGATTCTTCTTCATTAGTAGTATTATCATATTCTTCTTTAATAATTTCTTTATTTTCAAATAATTCATTTTCATCTTTATCAAAAACTGGTATTGGAGGTAAATCTTCTGGAAATACAACTTCCATATATTTTAGTAAAGATTCCATAAAAGAATAATAAAAAATATTATCTTCTGAAATTTTTTCAAATAATTTAACATATCTATTATTATATTCATTAAATAAAGTTTGTATATCAGAATCGGATTTAGAAATATTTTCTAAATCTTTTTTTAAATTTATAAGATTATCAATATTTCCTTTAATATTATCAAAACTCTTTTGTATACCATTTAAACAAGAAATTAAAGAATTATTATCTTGTGGATTATTAGCATTATAAATTCCTTCAGTTATTTTCTCAAGATATAAAAGCAAAGTCTTTTTAAGTTGTCTTTGCTCACTTAAAGTATTATTTAAGTTTTTTAATTCGTTATTTATAACACTTTCATCTATTGTAAATTTTGATCCTATCATTTTATCCTCCGTTTACAAATAAATTATATTATAAACATTTTTAAAATACAATTGGATTTTTGTAAAAAAATCTCAAATTTACTTGCAAAGGATTATATAAAATGTTAAAATAGATTTATTAGAAGAGACGAATCGAAACAGATTTAAAAAAAAAACCCATTTTTTAAATCTGTTTTTTATTTTTTATTATATTTGTACATCTAAAAAAATAAAAATGAAAGGAGCTAAGATGAGTACAAAGTATATTTTTATAACAGGAGGAGTTGTATCAGGATTAGGAAAAGGAATAACAGCATCATCTTTGGGAAGACTACTTAAAAACAGAGGATATAAAGTAGTAAATCAAAAGTTTGATCCATATATCAATGTTGATCCAGGAACTATGAGTCCTTATGAACATGGAGAAGTTTTTGTTACAGATGATGGAGCAGAAACTGATTTGGATTTAGGACATTATGAAAGATTTACTGATGTAAACTTAACTACGAATTGTAGTGTAAGTTCAGGAAAAATATATCAAAGTGTTATAAGTAAAGAAAGAAGAGGGGATTATTTAGGCAAAACTGTTCAAGTAATTCCTCATGTTACAAATGAAATAAAAGAAAATATTTATAGTTTTGAAGGACAAGCAGATATTGTAATAACAGAGTTGGGAGGAACAATTGGAGATATTGAAGGATTAGCATTTGTAGAAGCTATTAGACAAGTTGGCTTAGAAAAAAATCCTGATGATGTTATGTATATACATGTAACTCTTTTACCATATATAAGTGGTTCAAATGAATTAAAATCAAAACCTACACAACACTCTGTTAAAGAATTACAATCTTTTGGAATAAAACCAGATATTTTAGTTTGTAGATCAGAAACAGATATACCAAATGAAATAAGACAAAAATTAGCTCTTTTCTGTAATGTTAGACCAGAATGTGTTATACCAAACCTTACTGCTGAAAATCTTTATGCAGTACCACTTATGCTAGAAAAGCAAGGACTAGCAAAAGCTGTTTGTGAAAAATTAAAATTAGAAAATAAAGAACCTAAAAACGGTGAATGGGAAAAATTAATAGAAACAATTAAGAATCTAAAAGGTGAAGTAAATATAGCACTAGTTGGAAAATATATGCAACTTCAAGACTCATATTTATCAGTTGCAGAAAGTTTAAGACATGGTGGATTTGCAAATGGAGTAAAAGTTAATGTAGGATTTATAGATTCAGAAACAATTAATGAAGACACAGTTTGCGACATTCTTAAAAATTATGATGGAATTTTAGTTCCAGGTGGTTTTGGAAATAGAGGTATTGAAGGAAAAATAACAGCAATAAAATATGCAAGAGAAAATAAAATACCATTTTTAGGAATTTGTTTAGGAATGCAAATGGCAGTTGTTGAATTTTCTAGAAATGTTTTAGGATTAAAAGATGCTAATTCAGCAGAATTTAGTGATGATACTAAAAATCCTGTTATACATATAATGGAAACTCAAAAAAATGTTACTAAAAAAGGTGGTACAATGAGGCTTGGAAGTTATCCTTGTACTATAAAAAAAGGAAGCTTAGCTTATAAAATCTATGGAAAAGAACATATTGATGAAAGACATAGACATAGATTTGAATATAATAATGATTACAAAGAAAGATTAGAAAAAGCAGGACTTATTTGTTCTGGAACTTCACCAGATGGAACTTTAGTTGAAATTGTAGAAAATATAAATCATCCATTTTTTATAGCAGGACAATTCCATCCAGAATTTAAGTCTAGGCCAGATAAACCAGCACCACTTTTTAAAGCTTTAATAAAAGCAGCAATCGAAAATAAAAAGCATAAGGGTGTAAAATAAAAATGAATTATAAATTAGTAAATTTTGAAGACACAATTGACAATGAAAAAATAATAAAATGTGGAAAATTAAACAATGATATTATTTTTATGAAATATGATGTTTCATTAGGAGATGTCATTATTGCTTCTGAAAATGAATTTGTTATATTAGTTAATAAAGGACAAGTATATGATTATAAAGAGAATGAAGGAAACTATTTGGTAAAAGAAATTGACTTAGAAATAGAAGAGCAATGGAAAGATTTATTCATTAGAGATGCAGAAAATAATGGCTTGTGTGTTATATTTTTTAATAAAAATATAATTAAAAATAATAAATTATTAATTAATAAAGAAGTAGAAAAAGAAAAAACTTTTAACAATAAATTAATAAAATATAATATAAATATATATGTAGAATACGATTTTAGAATAGAAAATCCAAGGAATTTTTTAGACAGAATTATAGGATTAAGAAAAGTATATACAAAACAAGAAATAATAGAAAAAGTTAGAAAATATATATTAAATTCTATTGAAAAAAGAATAAATACTGAACTAGAAGAATATAAATTAGATATAGAAAAATTATCTAACAATACTAAAATGATAGATAATTTTAATGAGTATGATTCAAAGCTATTAGAGTATGGTGTTAAATTAATAAGCTATAAAATTGTAAGATATGAAATAATCGATAAAAAAAATAAATTTTTTTAGAATATATATTGACATTTTAGTAAATAGGGTATAAATTATTAGCAGTCACAGATAATGACTGCTAATTTTAAATTATAATATAATTTAAAATCAACATATATATTTTGTAAGGAGGAATTAAAAATGATAAAACCTTTAAATGACAGAGTTTTAATTAAAATGGTTGAGGCAGAAGAAACTACTAAAAGTGGTATCATATTATCTTCTGGTTCACAAGAAAAGCCACAAATAGCAGAAGTTGTTGCAGTAGGTCCAGGAGGCCTTGACGAAAATGGAAAGAAAATAGAAATGCAAGTAAAAAAAGGAGATAAAGTTATTACTAGTAAATATTCTGGAACAGAAGTTAAATACGAAGGAACAGAATATATAATTGTTAGACAATCAGATATTTTAGCTACTGTTGAATAGATAAAAAATAGAAAATGGGAGGTTAAAAACAATGGCAAAGGAAATTTTATATGGTGAAGATGCTAGAAAAAAAATGCTAGAAGGAGTTAATAAATTAGCAGATACTGTTAAAGTTACATTAGGACCAAAAGGAAGAAATGTTGTATTAGATAAAAGTTTTGGTGCACCACTTATTACAAATGATGGTGTTACAATAGCAAAAGAAATAGAATTAGAAGATAGTTTTGAAAATATGGGAGCAAGTTTAGTAAAAGAAGTATCTACAAAAACAAATGATATTGCAGGAGATGGAACTACAACAGCTACTGTACTTGCACAAATAATGTTAAAAGAAGGAATTAAAAATGTTGCAGCAGGTGGAGATGTTTTATCAATAAAAAAAGGAATGGATAAAGCTACTAATAAAGCAATTGAAGAATTAAAGTTAATTAGTTCTCCAATAAAAGGAAAAGAAGATATAGCTAGAGTAGCAAGTATTTCTGCAAATAATGAAGAAATAGGAAATCTAATTGCAGATGCAATGGAAAAAGTTTCTAAAGATGGTGTTATTACAATAGAAGAATCTAAAACATCTTCAACAGAAGTAGACGTTGTTGAAGGTATGCAATTTGATAAAGGTTATGTATCACCTTATATGGTTACAGATACAGATAAAATGGAAGCTGTAATGGATAATCCTTATATTTTAATTACAGATAAAAAGATTTCAAATATTCAGGAGATTTTACCATTACTTGAACAAATAACAAGTCAAAGTGGAAAACTTGTTATAATAGCAGATGATTTTGAAAATGAAGCATTATCAACATTAATTTTAAATAAATTAAGAGGAATATTAAATGTTGTAGGAGTTAAAGCACCAGGATTTGGAGATAAAAGAAAAGAAATGCTTCAAGATATAGCTATTTTAACTGGTGGTGAAGTTATAACATCAGAATTAGGATTAGAATTAAAAGATACAAATTTAAATCAATTAGGTAGAGCAAAACAAGTAAAATGTAGTAAAGAAAATACAATAATTGTAGATGGAATGGGAGATAAAGCAGCATTAGAAGCAAGAATAAATCAAATTAAAAATAATATAGAAGAAACAAAATCTAATTATGACAAAGAAAATCTTCATGAAAGATTGGCAAAACTTGCAGGCGGTGTTGCTGTAATTCAAGTTGGTGCAGCTACTGAAATTGAAATGAAAGAAAAGAAATTAAGAATAGAAGATGCTTTATCTGCTACAAAAGCAGCTGTTGAAGAAGGAATTTTACCAGGTGGTGGAACAGCATATATAAATGTAATTCCAAAAGTAGAAAAACTTCTAGAAGAAGTTTCAGAAGAAGAAAAAATAGGTGTTAGAATTGTTTTAAGAGCTTTAGAAGAACCAATAAAACAAATAGCAACAAATTGTGGATTAGAAGGTGCTGTAATATTAGATAAAGTAAAACAAAGCAAACCAGGAATAGGTTTTGATGCTACAAAAGAACAATATGTTGATATGAAAAAAGAAGGAATTGTAGATCCTACTAAAGTTACTCGTTCAGCTTTGGAAAATGCAGAATCTGTTGCATCAATGATTCTTACAACAGAAAGTATTGTAACAGAAAAGAAAGAAAAAAATTGTAATTGTGGAAACAATCAAGCAGTGCCAGATATGGGTGGAATGTATTAAAATAAAAAGTGTTAAGCTAAAAAAGCTTAACACTTTTTTAATTTGACAAAAGATTAAATTTAATTAGCAACAACCTCTATTACCATTATTTCCACAACAACAGAAAATAATAATTAAAAGAATTATTAATAATAAACAATCATTATCTCCTCCAAATATTCCGCAACAACCTCTGTTTTCTGGCATTTTAAAATCCTCCTTAAATAAAATATGTTATTATAGAAAAATCTATAATTTATTCTAGATATTAAATTTGATGATATAATTTAATATCTAAAAAACTTTAAAAATCTTTTGTATGTTATATATTATGAATTCTAAAAAAAAGTGTTACTAATAGTGGTAAAGTAGAAAATAAAATTTTAAAAAAGTATACAAAAAATAATTTTAATGATATAATTTGATAAATTGTAAAAGTATGCAAAAGAAAAGTTATTAAATCACATAAGGCACCTAAAAGAAAGGAAAGATAGAAATGGGAAACATAGTTTTATTAGATGATTTAACTATAAATAAAATAGCAGCAGGTGAAGTTATAGAAAGACCAGCTTCAGTAGTAAAAGAAATGCTAGAAAATTCAATTGATGCGGGAGCAAAAAATATAACTGTTGAAGTAAAAAATGGAGGAATTTCTTTAATAAAAATAACAGATGATGGCTGTGGAATATCAGAAGATGATATGGAAATAGCCTTTGAAAGACATGCTACAAGTAAAATAAGAAATGCAGAAGATCTTGAAGTTGTAAGAACAATGGGGTTCAGAGGAGAGGCATTAGCTAGTATTGCATCTATTGCAAGAGTTGAAATGATTTCAAAAACACAAAATGAAGATGTAGCTCATAAATTAGTTGTTGAAGGTGGAAAAACAATTGAATTTATGGATACAGCAAGATCTGTAGGAACAACAATTACTGTTCAAAACTTATTTTATAATACTCCAGTTAGATATAAATTTTTAAAGAAAGATTATACAGAAGCAGGATATATTGAAGATATAGTTACAAGAATAGCATTAGTAAATAGAAATGTTGCAATTAAACTTATAAGTAATGGTAAAACTATTATACAAACAAATGGAAATGGTGATTTAAAAACAGTTATATATAGTATATATGGAAAAGATGTTGCTGCAGAAATTATAGAAGTAGATTATGAATTTGAAGGAATAAAAATAACAGGAGCTATTGGAAAACCAGTTATAGCTAGAGGAAATAGGGCAAATCAATTATTCTTTTTAAATGGAAGATATATAAAAGATAAAAATTTAACAGCTGCAGCAGACCAAGCATATAAAGGAATGATTCCTGTCGGAAGATTCGGATTTATAGTTCTTAATTTAGATATGGATCCAAAATTAGTAGATGTAAATGTTCATCCAGCTAAATTAGAAGTAAGATTTGAAGATGAAGCTAAGGTATTTAAAGCGGTATATCATGCTATAAAATCAAATTTAGCTCAATCTGAACTTGTTGCAGATGTTGAAAAAACAATAGATAGTTCTTCAATATTAAATGAAATTTCTAGTAACAATAATTTAGAATCTGAAAATTTATCAAAACAAGGAACTATAATAACAGAAAATGTTGGTGAGCTAATAAATGATAAATTTATGGAGAAATATGAGAAAAAGAATGGTTTAACAGGATTTTTCAAAAAGATAATGAAAGAACCAGAAGAAACTCAAGAAGAATTAAATAATAATACATTAGAAGAAATATTTAAATACAGAAATAATATGGTAAACAGTGAAAAAACTGATGTAGATAATTCAGAAGAAGTAAAAGATGACTTTCTTAAAAAAATCTTGTCTTCTAACAATGAAAATAAACAACAAGAATCTGACAATAAAACAGAAGATGGCTTTTCATTAAATAAAACATCTTTTGATGAAACAAGAGAAATAAATG
The DNA here is from genome assembly GCA_947632605.1 of uncultured Clostridia bacterium. Classification (GTDB taxonomy): domain Bacteria; phylum Bacillota; class Clostridia; order TANB77; family CAG-508; genus Scatovivens. The sequence continues at coordinate 78,751 of CANRPX010000001.1, forward strand.
TAGAAAATGTAAATAAATTAATTAAAGATGCAACAAGAGATATAGAATCTACTAAAATGATGGATAAAGAAAGTACACAAATAATAAATTCACAAGAATTAAAAAATGAAGAATTAGAAAAAACACAAATTTTAGATGTGTCATCATTAAAACAAGAATCCTCTCAGGACACAGTAATTGCAGAAACAAATAAAATAAATAATCTACCAGAAAATACAATTTCTTTAAATGAAAATATAAATGAAGAAATATCAAAAAATGAAGAAGAAAAAGTAGAAGTAATAGAAAATACTACTAATAATAATGCAGAAATTGATAATGATGATTTTTCAAAAATAGCACAAAAATTATTTGAAGAAAGAACAAATTTAGATAACACACAATCCATAGATACTTCAAAAGTTAGAGAAGCTATAAATGAAACTAAATTTGAAGAAAATCCAGAATTTGATCAAATGTATAAAAAAACATTTGGTAGTGATACATCAGCTGTTAGAAGAGAAAAAGAATTAGAAGAGGAAGAAAAGAAAAAGATAGATGCTTCAAATGATTTTTCTTATGCTTCAGAAAATATGAATGTATTTGAAGAAGAAAAAGAAGAAGCAGTTAAAGAAATTCCTTATAAATTTATTGGAATAGTATTTTCTACTTATATAATTATAGAAATAAAGAATGAGATGTATGTTATAGATCAACATGCAGCACATGAAAGAATAATGTATGAAAAAATAAAAGAAAATTATTATAGTGATGAACAAAAAGATGAACAATTTTTATTATTACCAGATGTTATTACATTAACACATAAAGAAATGTCTATTGCAAAAGAAAATGTTGAAATGTTTGCAAAGGCAGGATTTACATTCGAAGAGTTTGGAGAAAATACAATAAAATTAATGTCTGTTCCTAGCATGTGTGAAGATTTAAATACAAAGCAATTATTCTTAGATATTTTAGATGAAATAGATACAGTAGCTGTTACAGCAAGACAAGAAAAAGAAGATAAATTTATTGCAACTGTTGCATGTAAATCAGCAGTAAAAGCAAAAATGAAATTGGATGAGCAAGAAGTTAAAAATTTAATGAATAAATTATTAGAACTTCCAAATCCTTTTACTTGTCCACATGGTAGACCAACAGCTATAAAAATGACAAAATATGATTTAGAAAAAAAATTTAATAGGAGATAATTAATGAAACCTAAAATTGTAGTTATTGTTGGACCAACTGCGTCTGGAAAAACATCTTTGTCAATTGAACTTGCAAAAAAAATAAATGGGGAAATTATTTCTTCAGATTCAATGCAGATTTATAAAGATATGAATATTGGTACAGCAAAAGTTACAAAAGAAGAAGCACAAAATATAAAACATTATTTAATTGATTTTTTATCTCCAGAAGAAAGATATACAGTTTCAGATTTTAAAAAAGATAGTGAAAAAGCAATAAGTGAAATTTTATCAAAAGGAAAAATGCCAATTGTAGTTGGTGGTACAGGATTATATGTTAATTCTTTGATATATGGAATTGAATATCAAGATATGGAATATGATGAAGAATATAGAAATGAATTAATGAAAAAAGCAGAAACACCTGAAGGATTAAAAGAACTTTATGAAGAAGCAAATAAAATTGATTCAGAAGCTATGAAAAAAATTAGTGAAAATGACAAAAAAAGAATAGTTAGAGTTTTGGAAATATATAAAGCAACAGGAAAAACAAAAACAGAACAAGAAATATTATCTAAACAAAAAGAATTGAAATATGATTTTAAAATTTTTGGAATTACGTTTGATAGAGAAAAACTTTATAACAGGATAAATCGTAGAGTAGATATAATGATTGATCAAGGTTTAGAAGAAGAAGTAAAAAATTTAATTTCAAAGTATTCAAAATTTCCAACAGCTATGCAAGGATTAGGATATAAGGAAGTTGTACAATATTTTGATGGAGAATTATCTCGCGAAGAAATGATTGAGAAAATAAAACAAGAATCAAGAAGATATGCAAAAAGACAATTAACTTGGTTTAGAAAAAATAAAGATATTATCTGGCTTAATGGAGAAGACGATGTTTCATATAATGTAAGTCAAATTATAAAGGAGTTATAGTGAAAAAAGTACAAGACGAGAATAGTAAATTTAAAGTTTTTGCAACAATATTATGTATGGCTTTTATTATTTTTTTAGTAACAAATAGTACAAAAGTTTTCAAAAAACCAACTAATGTATATGTAGTTGCAAATGGTTCTTTGTCAGAAGAAGAAACAGCAGAAGGATATATTATTAGAGATGAAATCGTTTTGCAAGGAGAAAATTATAAAAATGGAATGGTGCAAGTTCTTTCAGATGGAGAAAGAGTTGCAAAATCTGAAATAGTTTTTAGATATTATTCTAATAGTGAAGAATCAATTTTAAATGAAATAGCAAAATTAGATGAAGAAATAAGTGAAATCCTTGAAAATAGTGGAATGAATTTACCTTCAAGCGATATAGTTAGTATAGAAAAACAAATAGAAACAACAGTTGATTCAATGTATGATTTAAATTATTTACAAAAAATTCAAGAGAATAAAAATAAAATTGAAGCATATATATCTAAGAAGGCACAAATTACTGGAACATTAAGTCCATCTGATTCTTATGTAAGACAATTAACAGATAAAAGAAATGAGTTAGAAAAAGAAATAGAAAATGGTTCAGAAACAATGTATGCACCAATTTCTGGAATGGCATCTTATAGAGTTGATGGTTTGGAAAACATACTATTAGCAGATAATTTTGATTATTTAAATTCGGAATTATTAGATAGTTTTAATTTAAAGATTGGAGCAGTTGTGCCATTAAGTAGCGAAAAAGGAAAAGTATTTAATAACTTTGAATGTTATATAGCAACATCTATTAATTCAGAAAAAGCTATGCTTGCACAAGTTGGAGATGAAGTAACTTTAAGGTTATCTGATTCAAATGAAATTGATGCAGAAATTGTTTATATAAAAGAAGAAAATGAAAATAGAATTTTAGTTTTTAAAATAAAAGAAGATGTATCAGAACTTATAGAATATAGAAAGATATCTTTTGAGATTATATGGTGGAAATATTCAGGATTAAAAATAAGTAATTCTTGTTTAACCGAAGAAAATGATATAACGTATGTAGAAAAAGATAGGACAGGCTTTGTGGAAAAAATACCAATAAAAGTATTAAGACAAAATGACACTTATTCAATTGTAGAAAATTATACTGATGAAGAATTATTAGATTTAGGATATAGTGAAGAAGAAATTGAAGATTTAAATAAGATTAGATTATATGATGAAATAATATTACACTAAGCACAAAAAAGTTACAAAAAAAATACAAAAGAATTACAAAAAAATTATTTTTTTATAACAATTGGCAAAAATGGGAAAAAATGCTTGACTTTATGAAAAAAAAGATAGATACTATATACATATTAAAGCTACAAATGAAGAGAAAAAATTAGGAGGTCTTTTAAAAAAATGGCAGGAATATCATCATTTAAAAAATTTGTTGATTCATTATGGGGAGAACCAGAAGATTCTCAAGAAGATTATGAAGAAGAAAACATCTACAATACTGATTATGCAGATGATTATGAAAATGAAGAAGAAAATGAAGGAAATGGTGGCTTTTTCGCTAAAAAGAAAAAGAATGTTGTGCAAATGCCACAAACACAACAATTAACTATGAAGATAGCTAAGCCAACTAATTTTGACCAAGCTGATGAGATTATTATGCAATTAAAAGCTAAACATGCAGTTGTTATAAATTTAGAGTATGTTAGCAAAGATGTAGGAAGAAGAATCGTTGATGCTGTTTGTGGTGCAGCTAAAGCTTTAGATGGAAATATGGAAAAAGTGTCTAATTCAATATTTGTTGTTGCTCCATATAACTATGACATTATTAATGAAATTACAAAAGAGAAAATAGAGAGCAAATTTTCTAATCCATGGAGATAGAATAACAGGTAGGAGGAAAGGCCATGTTAACACCGTTAGATATAGAAAATAAGAGATTTTCAAAAACCTTAAAAGGCTATAATGTTGATGAAGTTGACGACTTTTTAGATCAACTTACAATAGATTATGAAAAATTATATAAAGAAAATTCAGAATTAAAAGAACAAGTAGAAGAAAGTAAAAAAGATTTAGAACATTATAAAAATGTTGAGCGTACACTTCAAAATACATTAGTTATGGCTCAAACAACAGCAGAAGATATAAAAACAAATGCACAAGAAAGAGCAACACAAATTATTAGAGATGCACAAAGTGAAGCTAAAAGAGCAACAGAAACAATATCTCAAGAAGAATTTGAAATAAGAAAAAGAACAGAAGAATTAAAAAGACAATTTGATGTATATAAAGCAAAAATGGAAGCATTATTAATATCACAATTAGAATTATTACAAGATAAACATGATGAAGAATAATATTTAATAATAGATGGAGTGCAAAAGCACTCTTTTTTATTTTTTATAAATTAAAACTAAGTTTTATATCATAAAAAAATAGAATGTTACATTCTTAAAAGTCTTGTTAAATCAAGATTACAGTAGAATTAAGTATGTATTACATTTGTGTTAATCTTATTGACTTATCCATATTTTGGAATAAAATATTATATATAGTATAATTGTGCGTATAGGAGTTATATGAGAATAATAAGTGGAACTTTAAGAGGAAGTAAACTTTTTACTTTAGAGGGCGAAAATACAAGACCAACACTAGATAGAGTAAAAGAAGCACTTTTTAGTAAAATAAATTATAACTTATTTGATGCGAAAGTTTTAGATTTGTTTTCTGGAAGTGGTGCTTTAGCTTTAGAATCCTTAAGTAGAGGCGCAGAAATTGCTTATTTATGTGACTCTTCACGAGATGCAATAAAAATAATTAAACAAAATATTGATAAAACAAGAATGCTAGATAAGACTGTATTACTTAATTGTGATTATAAGAAAGCTCTATTAGAATTAAAAGAAAAAAATTTAAAGTTTAATATAGTTTTTTTAGATCCACCTTATAAAACTGATTTTGCAGAAAATGCTGCAAAAGAAATAATAAAAAATAATTTGCTAGATAATGAAGGTACTATTATTTTAGAAACAGATAATAAGGAAAAAGTAATAGAAAACTTAGATTTAGATTTACTAAAGATAAAAGATATAAAAAAATACGGAAGAATATATCTTCTATTTTTAGAAAAGAATATACAAAATTAATTTTTGTATACATTGGAAAGGAATGAAAAAAGATGGAAATCTTTGCACTACTTGAAGCCTTGGAAGATATTTTAGAAAAAAGTAAAACATTACCTTTTACAGATAAAAGTATTGTAGAAAAGGATCAATTTTTAGATATAATTAAAGAAATAAGACTTAGATTACCTGATGAGCTAAAACAAGCAAAATGGATAAAAGAAGAACGTGAAAGAATTATTAGTGAAGCTCAGAAAGATGCAAATGATATAGTAAAAGAGGCAGAAAACAGAATTATTTCAATGATAGATGAACATGAAATAACAAGAAAAGCTTATGATAAGAAAACAGAAATAATCGCTGATGCAAATGAAATGTATAGAGAAATTACTCAAGGAACAAATACTTATGTAGATGGAATTTTAGCAAATATAGAAAACAATATGATGGAATTAGGAAAAACTTTAAGTGGTGTGGAACTATCAATTCAAAATGCATTAGAAACAATACAAAATAATAGAAAAGAGTTGAAATAAATAAAAGCCAGAATCAAAATCAATTAAAATTGATTCTGATTCTGGCTTAAAAAAACAAAATTACTTTAAGAAAATCCAGTTTAGGAGGATGTATCATTGGGAAGAAGAAAAAAGAAAAATTCTAATAAAACATCAAATAATAAAAAAAGTACAGGATTAAATATAGATTTAGTAGTAATAATACTATTTGTAATTAGTATATTACTATTTATTTTGATATATGGAGAAAAAGGTGTAATAGGAGAAATATTAAGTCCAGCTTTAGGAGGAATAATAGGTTTTATAAAATATTTAATTCCAATTGGATTTATGGCACTTGCTATTTGTACAGCAAAAGATGACAAAAGTTATATTACATCTAAAATAATTCAATTTGCTGTTTTACTTTCATGTGTGGCAGCAACAATGTCTATATATCAAATTTCAAAAGGAATTATAAATCCCAAATTAGAATTTGATGATGTAATAGAAGTCGCTTATGATTTAGGTGTTAAGAATATAGGAGGTGGAACAGTTGGTGCAGTTATTGCATATCCTCTTATAAAATTACTTGGAATGTTTGGAGCAGCAATTACAACTGCTGGAATTGTTGTAGTACTTTGTGTATTCACTTTTGGATTACATCCATCAGAATTTTTCCTTGATATAATGGATGAAGCAAATGTTAGAAGAGAAAAAAGAGATGAAGAAGTTCTAGCAAGACGTGAGCAAAGAATGGCAGATAGAAGAGAAAGAATGAATGGAAATATACAACTTGATTTATTAGATAATAATTCTCAAAAATCTAAGACTACATTATCTAATTTTGATGAAGATGAGATAACAATTAATTTAAATGGTACAGAGCAAAAAACTGAAAAAACTAAAGGAAAATTAGCAAGTATATTTGGAAAAAATAAAACTGAAGAAAAAAATCCAGATGTTATAGAAGCAAATATTTATAAGAATACAGCAAAAGCTCAAGAAGAAAAAAGTCAAAATGCTATAAAAGAAGATAATTTATTTACAGTAGAAGAAGAACAAAAAGAAAGTAAAACAAAAGCTGTATTACAATTAGAACATACAGTTTCAATAGAAGATGAAAATTATGAATATCCACCAACTAGCTTATTAGGAAAAAGTAGTAAAAAGGTAAGTAAAACAGGAGCAAAAGCTCTAACAGAAAAAGCAACTCAACTACAAAGAACATTACATAGTTTTGGTGTATCAGCTAAAGTAGAAAATATTTCTGTTGGACCTGCTATTACAAGATATGAATTAAAACCAGCAGAAGGTGTTAGAGTTAGTAAAATAGCAAATTTAGCAGATGATATAGCATTAAATTTAGCAGCAGAAAGCATAAGAATTGAAGCACCAATACCAGGAAAACAAGCTGTTGGTATTGAAATACCAAACAAAGAAAAAGAATCAGTTCCATTAAGAGATGTTATAGAAAGTGATGAATTTGAAGATAATAATTCTAAACTAACTATTGCACTTGGAAAAGATGTTGCTGGAAGTATAGTTTTAGCAGATATTGCAAAAATGCCACACGTTTTAATTGCTGGTTCTACTGGTTCTGGTAAATCTGTATGTATTAATACAATAATAACAAGTATAATATATAATGCAAAACCTAGTGAAGTAAAACTTGTTATGGTTGATCCAAAAGTTGTTGAACTTTCTGTATATAATGGAATACCACATTTATTAATACCAGTAGTAACTGACCCTAGAAAAGCAGCAGGAGCACTTGCTTGGGCAGTTCAAGAAATGGATAATAGATATAATTTATTTGCAGCAAAAGGTGTTAGAGATTTGAAAGGATATAATGCAGCAGTAGAACATGCTCAAGGTACTGAAAATGCAGGTAAATTACCACAAATTGTAATTATTATAGATGAGCTTGCAGATTTGATGATGGTAGCAGCAAAAGAAGTAGAAGATTCTATTTGTAGATTAGCTCAAAAAGCAAGAGCTGCAGGAATGCATTTAGTAGTAGCAACTCAAAGACCATCAGTAGATGTTATTACAGGATTGATTAAAGCAAATATTCCTTCAAGAATTGCTTTTGCTGTATCTTCACAAATAGATTCAAGAACAATCTTAGATCAAATTGGCGCTGAAAAATTATTAGGAAAAGGCGATATGCTATTTTATCCAGCTAGTGCATCAAAGCCTACAAGAGTGCAGGGTGCTTTTGTCTCTGATAGTGAAGTAGAAAAAATAGTTGATTTTATTAAATCAAATGGTGTTGCAACATATAATGAAGACATTTTAGAAGAAATTGAAAGATCAAATAAATCAGATGGACAACTAGAAAAAGAAGCAGAAGAAGATGATACAGATCCATTATTAATGGATGCAATTGATACAGTTGTAGAAATAGGGCAAGCTTCAACATCTTTTATACAAAGAAGATTTAAAGTTGGATATGCAAGAGCTGGAAGAATTATAGATCAAATGGAAGCAAGAGGAATTATTTCTGGTTATGAAGGTAGTAAACCAAGACAAGTTTTAATTACAAAAGAACGATTAGATGAGCTTAAAATGGCAAAACCACTTGAAGACAATAGTAGTGAAACTGAATAAAATAAAAAAGGAGGACTTTTATGGGATTATTTTCTAAATTAAAGGATTATCATGCAGAATTAGAAGAAGTTTTAGATTCAAAATATTTTTCTGCAAGCATAAAAAGTCTTCTTTTTAGTATGATTTATAAAAGTGAAATTTGTTATGAAGATTTTCAAAAAGTAAAAAAATCTGTAAGAACAAAAGAAGATTTCTTAAATGAAATAATTGAAGTAATTAGATTATATTGTGATAATATAAAAGTAGTTGAGCCTGATTCCAATCAGGCTAAATTGCTTATTAAAAACAATGTAAAAGCACTTACTAATGAAAAAGAAAGAAGTATATTAACTTATCCTACTGAAAGTTCATTATTATATGCAATATCAGACATATCACCAAAATATTTTTATATTAATGGGAATTTTCCATTAAAGACTCTCTTACAAAACATACTTGTAAATGGATATAATTTAAATAATGAAGAAATTTTAAGAGATTTTAATGGATGGTCTTGGGATAAAGTTTATGATGATGAATTTAGATATATTGATAATCTAATTTATCAAAATTTGTTAGTTATTTTGGGAGAAAAATTTCTTTATGAATGGAGAACTTATGGTTCTACAAGAAAAGATTTTTTAGAAGATGCAAAACAATTTATTAAATATTTTACAAACAATGAAAAATACATTAAAGATTTATATAAAATGGTGTATTTAGCTTCAAGTGAAAAAGATAGAGAAAAAATTGATGAAGGCTTAAAAGAAAAAGCTAAATTGCTAAAGAAAATGGAAAATAAAATTAAGTTTATAGATGATGCAAAAAATAGAAAAATGAAACTTAATAATAAAATTCAAAGAATGGATTTAGCTTTAAATGATAAAAAAATACTAATAAAAGAATTAAAGAAAGTAAATGCAAAATTAGAAAAAGATAAAAAAATAAAATTAGTTTCAACATATAGAAAAAGATTAACAAAAGAAAGAGAAAAATATGTTAATGAAATAAAAGAAATTGATTATATTTTAAAACCATCAAATTTTTTAAATGAAAAGAAAGCAATAGAAGAAACACTTAACTTTTATAGATGCAAAGATAAATTTGAAGAAACATTAATAGATTGGCAAAAAGAATTTCTATATTTTATTGATAAAAAAATAAATAAAATGAATACAAGAGATGAACTAATCGATATTTTATATGAGATTAGATATTATAGTAAATTAAAAATTTCTAAAGATACTTATCTTTCAGATTTTGAAGAAATTGAAAATTCAATAGATAAAATATTAAAAAAAGTTATAACAAAACTTTGTAAATTAGGTGCGATGAAAATCTTTAGTATGGATATTAATTTAAATTGTGAAATCATAAAATATGCTTTAGATACTAATATAATAGAATTGGAAGATACCAGAGTTGCACTTAAATGTGATAATGAAGGACTTATTATAAAAGTATACGATAAAGAAGCTTTTGAAAAACAAGGAAGAAAAAGAACTAAAATTACAGAAAATTCTTTAGAAGTAAAACAAAATAGAAAAATAAAATTATTTAATTAAATTGGGGGAAAATAATGAAAATAACTTTTTTAGGAGCTGCAAGAACAGTAACAGGTTCAAATTTTTTAGTAGAAGCTACAGGAAAAAAATTTTTAGTAGATTGTGGTATGTATCAAGGAAAAATTACAGATACATTAGATAATTCAGATCCATTTGCATTTGATGTATCAGAAATAGATTTTATGTTATTAACACATGCACATATAGATCATTCTGGAAGAATTCCTAAACTATATAATGAAGGATATAGAAATCCGGTTTATGCGACAAAAGCAACTTGCGATTTATGTGAGATAATGCTTCCAGATAGTGGTCATATACAAGAAGTAGAAGTTGAATGGAAAAACAGAAAAAGAATGAGAGATAATAAAGAATTATTACCTCCTTTATATACAGCAGAAGATGCTTATAAGTGTTTGGAAATTCTTAGACCAGTAAATTATGATGAAATAGTAGATATTGATGATAATATTAGTGTGCGTTTTAATGATGCTGGACACATGCTTGGTTCTGCTATTATAGAAATATGGATTACTGAAAATGGAAAAACTAAAAAACTTGTATTTACCGGAGATTTGGGAAATAATGATTTACCACTTTTAGATTCTCCTACGATGATAAGCAATGCAGATTATCTTATAATGGAATCTACTTATGGTGGAAGATTACATGTAAGAAATGATGATAAAGCTAAAATGTTTTTGGACATTGTTTCAGAAACATTAGATAATGGAGGAAGAGTAATTATACCATCATTTGCAGTAGGAAGAACACAAGAAATTTTATATGAATTAGATAAACTAAAAGATGACTTAGGACAAGATGAAGATTTTGCTAGAAAATATGAAAAAATAATGAATGTACCGGTTTATGTAGATAGTCCTCTTGCAATTTCTGCAACTGAAGTATTTAAGAAAAATACAGAATTATTCGAAGATGAAATTCAAGAAAAAATAAAAAGAGGAGACAATCCACTAGAATTTAGAGGATTACAATTTACAAAAACTGCAGATGAATCTAAAGAATTAAATGAAGATACAAGACCTGCAATAATACTTTCTGCAAGTGGTATGTGTGATGTAGGAAGAATAAAACATCATTTAAAACATAATTTATGGAATCCAAATAGTACAATTTTATTTGTTGGATATCAAGCACCAGGAACTTTAGGAAGAACAATAGTAGATGGAGCAAAAAAAGTTAAGATTTTTGGAGAAGAGATAGCAGTAAATGCAAGAATAGAATATATTGAAGGATATTCTGGACATGCAGATCAAACATGGCTTTTAAATTTTATATATTCTTTTACTAATCCTCCAAAGCATGTATTTTTGGTTCATGGAGAACCAGAAGGACAAGATATATTAAAACAAAAAATTGAAGAAACAAGTGAATGCAAAGTTATAATACCAGAATTTTGCGATAGTTATGAATTAAGTGAAGATGGACCAGTTCTTGTTGAAACAACAACAAAAGTTGAAATGTATAAGAAAGAATTTAAACGTTTAGATTTAATTGAAAAAATTGAAGAACTTAAAGAAAATATTGCTGATATGGAAAGTACAATTATGAATAAAAATGTAGATACACAAAATACAGATTTAGGAAGTTTAGAAGATAGAGTAAAAAATATACAAGAGCAAATTAAGAACTTAATGAAATAATTTAAATTAAATGGAGATAAATGATGAATACAAAATATTTTAATGATGCAGTAGTAGGAAACCATAGAATTAAAGCAAGTTTTACTAAAACTGGTGAAATGATAAGAATACTATATGGAGGTGCTGACTATAAACAATTCTTAGATTTTTTCCATACAGGAGTAAAAATAAATGATTCTGCTTTAATTTATTTACATGATGATATAAATAATTTATATTCTCAAGAATATGTTGGAGAAACAAATATTTTAAAAACTGAAATATTTAATACATATTTTAAGACTAGAATTACACAAATAGATTTTGTACCAATAGAAGAAGATATTTTAATAAAGAAATATATTGTTAAAAATGAAAATGATATTGATTTAAATATAAATTTTTTAATTCATTCAAAGATTTTAACAAATTTGAATAATGACACAGCAGGATTAGTAAAAAATAATTCTTTAATTCAATACAATCATGATTTTTCAGTGTGCACATTTTCAAATATGAATTTATTAAGTAAACAAGTAAATGATGCACAAAGTAGTATTATGAGTGGAATCATAGAAGGAAAAGATTATGTAGGAATGTCATCAGATTCTGCAATAAGTTATGATTTGAATGTAATCAAACCAGGAAAAGAAAAAGAAATAGTTATTTTCGTATTAATAAATAAGAATAAAGAAAAAGATACTATTATTTCTTTATATAATGAATTAGATAGAATAAAAAAGTTAAATGTAAATGTTTTACAAAAAAATACAGCAAAATATTGGGAAAATTATATAAAATCACACGATATATCTAAAATTAATTCAAAAAAAATAAATGAAAGAGTTAAACAAATATATAATAGAACAATTTTATTATTTCCACTTCTTATTAATGAAAAAACTGGTGGTATTTCAGCAGGAATAGAAGTTGATGAAAATAGAACTAAATGTGGAAGATACTCATATTGTTGGCCTAGAGATGCTGTGTTTGTTACAGAAGCACTAGATATTGTTGGAATGAGTGAAGAAGCAAATAAATTTTATTCAAAATTTTGTAAAATGACTCAAAGTAAAAATGGTATGTGGGAACAAAGATTTTTTACAGATGGAAGATTAGCTCCTTGTTGGGGTTATCAAATTGATGAAACAGCAAGTGTTATATTTGGTTCTTATGCACATTATAAATTTACAAAAGATATAGAATTTTTAAAAAGTAATTTGAAAATGTATGAAAATGCAATAAATTTTCTTCAATTATATACAAATGATTTACTTGAAGATAAAGAGATAATACCAAAAAGTTATGATTTATGGGAAGAATTTGAAGGCATTTCTTTATATTCTATTTCAGCAATTTTTGCAGCATTTAAATCTATGACTAGAATATATGATAAATTAAAAGTCCTATATTCAGAAACATCTACAAAATTTAAGAGTATAGTAAAAAAAGAAAAAGTATTAGAAAAATATTTGAAAAGAATAAAAGAATATTGTAAAGAAAATTTTTATTGTGAAGAAAAGAAATCATACGTTAGAAATAATGTAGACAAAAAAATAGATATAAGCATATTGGGAAGCATAGTTCCATTTCAAATGTTTTCAAAAGATGAAAAAGAAGTTATAAATACAATTGAAAAAATAAATATGACAATTAGAACATACACAGGTGGCTATGTGAGATATGAAAATGATGGTTATATGGGAGGATATAATCCATGGCCTATTGCAACTTTATGGATGGCGTGGTATTATTTAGAAACAGGAGAAAATGATAAAGCAATAGAACTATTTTTGTTTGTTACTAACTCATCATCAAATCATGGCTTTTTAGGAGAACAAGTTAATAATGATGAAATGAAACCATCTTGGGTTATAGGTTTAACTTGGAGCCATGCAATGTATGTATTAATATTAGATAAACTTTTAAACAAAGGTCTTATTTAATTCTAAAATATAAAAAGAAAAGGAGAATTTATGGCAAAAAAAGCTAGTACAGTATTTGTTTGTAATAGTTGTGGATATGAATCTAGCAAATGGCTTGGAAAATGTCCAGCCTGTGGAGAATGGAATTCTTTTGTAGAAGAAAAAGCTATAACTGTTACAAGTTCTTCTAAAGATAAAAACAGACCTAAAACAGAGGTTGTTAAATTAAATGAAGTTGTAAAAAAAGAAACTTTTAGAATAAAAACAGATGTTGATGAATTAGATAGAGTTCTTGGAGGAGGTTTTGTAACAGGATCTCTTACACTTTTGCGGTGGTGAACCAGGAATTGGTAAATCAACTTTAATTCTTCAAATTTGTAATAACATAAAAGTAGATGGAAATATTTTATATGTTTCTGGAGAAGAATCTGCAGAACAAATAAAAAGCAGAGCAGATAGATTAGGAATAAAAAAAGATAATTTATTATTTTTAGCAGAAACAGATATTGATAATATAGAACTTGCTTTAGATAAAACAGGAGCAAAATTCGTTATTATTGATTCAATTCAAACTATATATTCAGATGAGATTACTTCAGTAGCTGGTAGTGTAAGTCAAGTAAGAGAAATAACTGCAAGAATTATGAAAATGTGTAAACAATCTGGAATTACTACTATAATAATTGGACATGTTACTAAAGATGGAAACATAGCAGGTCCAAGAGTTCTAGAGCACATGGTAGATACAGTACTATATTTGGAAGGAGAAAGATATTTCTCTTATAGAATTTTACGTGGAGTAAAAAATAGATTTGGTTCTACAAATGAAATTGGTATGTTTGAAATGCAAAATGAAGGTTTAGTAGAAGTAAAAAATCCTTCTGAACTTCTTATTTCGGAAAGAGATGGAAACCCATCTGGTTCTGTAATTGTTGTAAGTTTAGAAGGGACAAGACCACTTGTATTAGAACTTCAAGCTTTATCTACACCAACAATTTTTGGAATGCCAAGAAGAAATGCAAGTGGAATTGATTATAATAGATTAACTCTTTTAATGGCTGTTCTAGAGAAAAGAGCAGGATTAAATTTAGGTTCACAAGATGTTTATATAAATTTAGTAGGTGGAATAAAAATAAATGAACCAGCATTAGATTTAGGTATTATTTTAGCTGCTGCTTCTAGTTTTAAAAATATAAGTATAAAAGAAAATGTTGTTGCTATTGGAGAAGTAGGTTTAACAGGAGAAATTAGAAGTGTAAATATGATAGAAAAGCGTATTAAAGAAGCAGAAAAGTTAGGATATAAAACTTGCATAATTCCAGAAAGTAATAAAAAACTATTGAAAGAAAATTTCAAATTAGATATAATAGGTGCGAAAAATATTATTGATGCTATGAAATATTTAGGATTAAAATAATATGATTGACAAAAGATTTAGGAGGAAAAAATGAAAAAATTACAATTTGTTATATGGATTATTATTATGGTTGCTATATTAGCATTAATAGGAGTATATGGATATTTTACTTATTTAAGAATTACAAGCACTGTTCAACATCCAGAAGCAACATTTGAAATTGAAAATTATGGAAAAGTAGTAGTAGAATTATATCCAGAATATGCACCAAATACAGTTACTAATTTTATAAAATTAGTAGAAAAAGGATATTATAATAATAAAGTTTTTTATGGAAAAGATGAAATATGTATGTATTTAGGAAGAAATTCTACAGGAGAGATAGAAGAAACAAAGTTAAGCTTAATATCAGATGAAGTTGAGCCAGATTCAGAATCAGATTATGAATATGCAATAAAAGGAGAGTTTGTTGCAAATGGTTTTGAACAAAATACATTAAGACATGAAAAGGGAATTCTTACATTAATAAGAAATGATTATTCACAACTAATTAATAGTTTAACAGACGAAAGTTATAATTCTGGAAGTTCTCAATTAGCAATAATGATGAGTGATGATTCAAGAAATTTAAATGGAGCTTATGCTGCTTTCGGAAGAGTAAAAGAAGGTATGGATGTTTTAGAAAAGATTTATAATGAAACAGAAATAAAACAAGAATCAGCAGAGGGAGAAGAAGCAAATGTAGCAGATAATATTAGCCAATTTGCAACATATCCAGTTATCACTTCTGCAACAGTTGATACACATGGTATAGATTTTGGAGATCCAGAAGTTATAGAAGCTTTTGATTATGAATCATATATGTATAATCTAATGAATTCTACTTACTCTAATTAATTAAAATTTTAAATTAAAATATAATAGGACTTCTTTATTTTGGAGTAAACCTCAAAATAAATACTTGCAAAAGATTAATTGAGGCAGAATTCTTCATAAAAAGATGTCCTTTTTATATAAGTGGAGAAATTAATGAAAAAAGAAGAGGGAATTACTATATTGAAATTAGGAATAATTTTAATTATTAGTATAATGCTTATGACAATATGTATAAGCACTATTAGTGTTTCTCATAAAATATATCTTTTAAGAAATTATGTATCACAAATGAATACAATTCAAGAAAAAATAATTCAAATAAGAGATAATTATAAGGTTTGGGAAAATTATAATCCTAATGAAACTGGAAATTTTAATACATATCTTCAAAGTTTAGAATTTATTAATGCAAGTGGAGCATCTAATTTATATATAGATGAATTTAATAAAATAATTAATGAATTAAATAAAAATAATACAATATATTGGGAAAAAAGCGTAGATTCAATAATTGCAAATTATTATTATTTTGAGCCAGAAAAAATAAAAGAAGTTTTTGGAATAGAAAACTCTAAATTATTTGTTATAGTTAATTTTTATACAGGAAATATTATTTCAAGAGATGGAATTGAAGATGTAAAAACACATAGAATAATTTATAGAGGTTGTGATGCATCAAATGGAAATAAAGCAAGAATAAATAGTATTTATAATGAAAATATTCAAACAAAAATTGAAGTAGTTGAAAATAGAGGTTTATCTCAAACAGTAAAAATTAGCTTATTAACAGAAAATGAGCCTAATGCACTAAATATTTCTGAAATTTATTATTTTGAAAATGATAATGATGAAGTTAAGAAAAAATGTAGTATGCTTACAGATTATAGATATGATGAAACAGAAAAATCTGCTTATTTTAAAATAAAAACTTCTGGTGAATATAAGTTTATTATAGAAGATACAAATTCTGTACAATATAAAGAAATAAAAAAAGATTTCAAACTTTGTAATCCACCAATTTTATCAGAAAATATGACTGGAATATATTATAATGGTGATGAAGAAAAAGAAATAGAAAATATATATGATAGCAATTGGTATAATTATTCAATGAATGAACTAAAAATGGCAAATGCAAAAACAAAAGATGGTATTTATTGGGTTTGGATTCCAAGATTTATTTTTAGAGAAACTGATGAGGGAACAGAATTAGAATTTGTTTATGATAAATCAAATACACCAACTACAAATATTGCAAGTAATACATATAATTTACAAGAAGCTTTTTCAGAAAATGGGGAAATTACAGGATATTGGATAGCAAAATTTCAATCTAATAGTGAAGATAGTGTAATTATAAAACCAGGATTAACTTTAGCAATTACAGACAAAACAAGAGCTACACAAAATTCTGAAAAATATTTAAATGATAATAAATTATACTCAAGCTTACCAACTTTAAATAAATTAAATGCTATTATCATATTAGCAAATTCTTATGATATTGAAATTGTAAATGATTTAGTAAGTTATGCTGGTGGTTCTACTAATGAATTAGGATATATGGATAATGTAAAATATTCTTCTTCAAATAATATATATGGCGTTTATGATGTTATAACTTCTGAAAATGAACTTTTGCAAGAATCAAAACCAAATGAGAAGGGAAGATTTAGACCAGTATTAATGCCAAAATAAAATGGAGATTAATTATTACATTAAAATAATTAATTAAAATTTACAAAAAATATCTATTATAGTTTTATAATAGATATTTTTTTAGTTAAAATACTTGACAAATAAAACAAAATAGTGTAAAGTATATTAGCATTACAAAATAAGAGGTGGTCAAATGGAGAAAAATGTTAAAATAGGTATTCTACTAGATATGTATGGAAAACTATTAACAGAAAAACAAAAATGTCTTCTAGAAGACTACTATAATAATGATTTATCTTTGTCAGAAATAGCTGAAAATGAAGGAATAACAAGACAAGCTGTTAGAGATAATTTGAAAAAAGGTGAAAATAACATTTTAGAATATGAAGAAAAATTAGAACTTATGAAAAAAACTTCTTTAAGAGAGAAAAAAGTAAGTTCAATAATATCTGAGATAGAGAAAATAGAGGAAAAAAATTCATTCAATCTAGAAATGAAAAAACAAATTGAAAAAATAAAACAAGAATTAAACTCTTTAATATAATTTTAGGAGGATAATATGGCTTTTGAAGGTTTATCAGCAAGATTGCAAGAAATAACTAGAAAGCTTAAAGGAAAAGCTAGAATAACTGAAGATGATTTAAAAGAAGTTTTAAGAGAAGTAAAACTTTCTTTATTAGAAGCAGATGTTAACTATAAAATAGTTAAGGATTTTGTAAAAACAATAGAAGAAAAAGCTCTTGGACAGGATGTTTTAAAATCACTTACTCCAGGTCAGCAAGTTGTTAAAATAGTTAAGGATGAATTAGTAGATTTACTTGGAGGAGAAGAAAGTAAAATTAATTTTACTCCAAATCCACCTACAATAATTATGCTTGTAGGACTTCAAGGTTCTGGTAAAACAACAACAGCCGGAAAATTAGCAAATATTATTAGAAAACAAGGTAAAAAGCCTTTATTAGTTGCTTGCGATGTTTATAGACCAGCAGCTATTAAACAATTACAAGTAGTTGGAAAACAATTAGATATTCCAGTTTTTGTAAATGAAAATACTAAAGATGTTAGTTTAATTGCAAAACAAGCATTATCAACTGCAATTTCAAAATTAAATGATGTTATAATCATAGATACAGCAGGTCGTTTACAAATTGATGAAGTATTAATGCAAGAATTAAAAAATTTAAAATCAAATGTGAAACCACATGAAATTTTGTTAGTAGTAGATTCAATGACAGGTCAAGATGCTGTTAATGTAGCAGATACTTTTAATAAAGAACTTGGAATTGATGGAATCGTACTTACAAAGTTAGATGGTGATACAAGAGGTGGTGCAGCATTATCTGTTAAAAAAATTACAGGTAGACCAATTAAATTTGCTGCAACAGGTGAAAAATTAAGTGATATAGAAGTATTTCATCCTGAAAGAATGGCATCTAGAATTTTAGGTATGGGAGATGTACTTTCTATTATAGAAAAAGCAGAAGAAACTTTCGATATGGAAGAAGCTGCTAAATTAGAAAAAAAGTTAAAAAAGCAAAGTTTTGATTTAGATGACTATTTAGCTCAATTAAGACAAATGAAAAAAATGGGTTCATTTTCATCACTTTTAAAATTAATACCAGGAATGAATAAATTAAAAGATGTTCAAGTTGATGAAAAAGAATTTGTTAGAATAGAAGCAATAATTTGTTCAATGACAAAAGAAGAAAGAAGAAATCCTAAAGTTTTAAATGGAAGTAGAAGAATAAGAATTGCAAAAGGTAGTGGAACAACAGTTGAACAAATTAATAAATTTATGAAATCCTTTGAAATGACTCAAAAAATGATGAAAGATATGACTTCAAACAAAGGTATGATGAAAAACTTAATGAAAAATATAAATATGGATGAATTAAAAAATTTTAAATAAGTTATTAAATTTTAATTCTACTTTAAATAAGAATTAAATTTATTATATATATAGAATATTCAGGGGGTGAATTTTATGGTAAAAATAAGATTACAAAGAGTTGGAAAGAAAAAAGCTCCTTTCTACCATGTAGTAGTAGCTGATTCTAGATCACCAAGAGATGGTAAAATAATAGACCAAATTGGAACTTATGATCCAATGACAGATCCAGCAACAATTTCTTTAGATAAAGAAAAAGTTGAAAAATGGATTAAAAATGGTGCTAAACCAACAGATACAGTTAAAGCATTAATAGAAAAAGCAGCTAAATAATCATATCAAAAAAGAGGTGCAAAAATGAAAGATATACTTGAAGTAATAATTAAAAATTTAGTAGACAATACTGAAGAAGTATCTATTACTGAAAAATCAGAAGCAAAATCTATTTGCTATGAAGTAAAAGTTGCTAAAAGCGATATGGGAAAAGTAATAGGAAAACAAGGAAAAATGGCAAAAGCTATAAGATCAATTGTAAAAGCTATTGCTGTTAAAGAAAATAAAAAAGTTAATGTTGAATTTCTTGATTAGGTGTTAAATATGAATAAATATTTGGAATTAGGTCAAATAGTTAATGTTAAAGGGTTAAAAGGTGAAGTTAAAGTTAATTCTTTTACAGATGATAACACAAAGTTTGAAAGAATATCAAAAGTTTTTATAAAACAAAAAAACAACTTAGCTGAATATGAAATTGAAAAAGTAGGATATGCTAAAAATCAAGTTATAATAAAATTTAAAAATATAAATACAATTGAAGAAGCTGAAAAACTTAGAAATTCTTTTATTGTTATAGATAGAGAAATTTTAGGAGATCTTCCAGAAGGTGTGTATTATATAGCAGATTTATTAGGACTTGATGTATATACAGAAAACAATGAATATTTAGGAAAAGTTGATGATATTTATAATACAGGAAGCAATGATATTTATGTTGTAAAAGATGAACTTGGAAAACAAAAACTTTTACCTGGAATTGATGAAGTTATTAAGAAAATAGATTTAGAAGCAAATAAAATAATTGTAAATCTAATAGAGGGACTTTAATATGAAATTTGATGTATTGACTTTGTTTCCAGAAATGTTTGAACCAATAAAACAAAGCATTATTGGAAGAGCTATGGATAAAAGTTTAATAGATATTAATTTAATAAATATTAGAGATTTTTCAAAAGATAAGCATAAAAAAGTTGATGACACAATATATGGTGGAGGAGCAGGAATGCTAATTAAACCAGATGTTGTATATGATGCTTATAAATCTGTGAAAACTGAAAATTCAAAAGTTATATATTTAACTCCACAAGGGAAAAAACTTAATCAAAGTAAAGTTGAAGAATTAGCTAAAGAAGAACATTTAATATTATTATGTGGTCATTATGAAGGAATAGATGAGAGAGTACTTGAAAAAATAGTTGATGAAGAAATTTCAATAGGAGATTATGTATTAACAGGAGGAGAAATACCAGCAATGGTATTAATAGATGCAGTATCTAGATATGTAGAAGGAGTTCTAACAAAAGATTCAACAGAAGAAGAAAGCTTTTCAAATGGACTTCTAGAATATCCTCAATACACAAAACCTAAGGAATTTGAAGGAATGAAAGTTCCAGAAGTACTACAATCTGGACACCATGAAAATATAGAAAAATGGCGTAGAAGAGAATCTATAAAAACAACTTACATAAAAAGGCCAGAACTTTTAGAAAAAGTTAATTTAAATGATGAAGAAAAAAAATATTTAGAAGAATTAAAAAATAAGAAGGATTAACATCCTATCCATTATTTAAAGAAGGAGGAAAGAAAATGGATATTTTAAAATCTATCGAACATGAACAATTAAAAAATAAAATACCAGATTTAAAAATTGGTAACACAGTTAAAGTTCATGTAAGAATTAAAGAAGGAAACAAAGAAAGAATCCAAGTTTTCGAAGGAATTATAATAAAAAAACAAGGAGGAGGAGTAAATCAAACATTTACAGTAAGAAGAATTTCTTATGGTGTTGGTGTTGAAAAAACATTTTTAGTTCACTCTCCAATGATTGAAAAAGTAGAATTAGTTAGAGTAGGTAAAGCAAGAAGAGCTAAATTATATTACTTAAGAGATAGAGTAGGTAAAGCTGCTAAAACTAAAGAAAGAGTTGGTGCAAGAATTGAAGATAAAGAAATAGTTGTTAAAGAAGAAGTTGTACCAGGAGAATCTGAAGTAGAAGAAACAGTTACTGAGGAAGCTGTTGCAGAAGCAGTAGAAGCTGAAGCTAAAATAGAAGCAGAAAAAGCTGAAGAAGAAGCAAAAAAAGAAGTAAAAGAAGAAGCTAAAGAAGAACCAGCAAAAGAAGAAAAAACAGAAAAAGAAGATAAATCAGAAGAATAAAAATAAGAAAGAAATTAGAATGTAAAGAATAAATTATTAGTTATTTCGCTAAATTTACTCTTGACAAATAGTTTCAAATAAATTATAATTTATACTTGTTAGAAGGAAAATTGCAGGTGTAGTTCAATGGTAGAATTCCAGCCTTCCAAGCTGGCTATGCGGGTTCGATTCCCGCTACCTGCTCCAACAGATAATTTATTATCTGTATAATCCTTCTAACAATTATATGCAGGTGTAGTTCAATGGTAGAATTCCAGCCTTCCAAGCTGGCTATGCGGGTTCGATTCCCGCTACCTGCTCCAACAAGTAATTATACTTGTACCACTTAAATTAGTCATTGTGCTAAAGTTATTTTAGTATGATGGCTTTTTTAGTTTTTATTCATTGCAAAGAAAGAAAAAAATATGTATAATATAAATATATGATGCGGGTATAATTTAGTGGTAGAATGTCATGCTTCCGACCTGATAGCGCGGGTTCAATTCCCGCTACCCGCTCCACAAAAGGCATTTTAGCCTTTATTTTTTTGTTTCAATGTGTCACTGTAAACCGCTAAAAATGGGCATTTTATAAAAATAAAAGAGACAGATTAAAACACTTTAAAACGAAAAATTGTCAACAAAATTGTCAACAATAAAAAACGTGTTGACAATTTGTTGACAAAATGCCCATGTAATCTTACAGTATTAAGAGATACAAAGGTCAGTATTTTTAATGCTTTACATAAATAAGTTTAAAAGTGGAAATTTAGTGGTGAATTTTTTAAAAAAGTTTTGACATTAATCTATTAAAGTATTGATATATAAATAAAAAATGACATAGGGAAAAGCAGTATTCAAAAAGAATACTGCTTAAATATTATCTTGCTAAATCATTATTGTCTAATAATTCATAATTGGTTGTATTTAATTCTCTTGCTTTATTGAATATATCATTATTTAAATAATATTCATGTAGTTTTTCCATTTCTTTTTCTTTGTATTTATTTAAAACAGAAGTATAAGTGTTTAATGTTATATTTATGTCAGTATGACCAAGTAATCTTTGAAGTGCAACAGCTCTCATACCAGATTCAATACAACGAGTACCATAGGTGTGTCTTAAAGTGTGTGTAGAAACTGGATGTGTAATATTAACTTTTTTAGCAATACCTTTTAGTTGATTGTTAATAGTAGAGTGTAAAACTAGTTTTTGATTTGGTGTTAAAAATAACATGTTGTCTTTATTGTTTTTAGAAATTTCTAATTGTTCCATTATATAAGGTAATATAAAATCAGGTATTGGTAAATCTCTTTGCCCAGCAAAAGTTTTTGTAGTTTTTCCTACACATACTTTATCGTTTTTATCAGTTGTTAATGTTCTTCGTACTTTTAGTATTTTTTTATTTAAATCAAAATCACTAGATTGTAAAGCAAGAGTTTCGCCAACACGAAGTCCCATATATAGTTGAATTAGAAATACATTTCTGTAAGGTACATCTTGAACATCAACATTTAGTAAATAATCAGTTAGTCTTTGTTGTTCATCAACTTCTAAAGCATTGCAAATTTTATCTTCCTTTTTACTTCTAGGTTTTATCGTTTCATACATAGGGTTTTCATGTATATAACCTTTATTTAGAGCATATTCAAAAGCACTTTTAAATTGAAAATAACTTTTTTGAATTGATGAATTACTGTAATTTTCAGTTAATGAATTAAAATAATTTTGTAATTCATCTGTTGTTATTTCATTTATGTTTTTATTTGCTAAATATGTCTTTTCGATAGTCCTTATAGTGTTCATACTTCTTGCATAAGCTCTATCGGTTATTAAATTAGAATCAACTTTTTTCTGCAATAACATTTTTATAAGTTTAATTAAAGGTATTCCATTGTTTTGAATAAATATAGAACTATTTTTTTGCAAGTTTATATCTTTTAAAAATTCTTTTGCCGATTCTTCTGTTGAAAATGATTTTCTTATTCTTTTGGGTTTAGCAGTATTTAAATCTTGTATAATATAAGAAGCTATCCAGTTTTTTCTATCTTTATTATAAAAAACACTGCCTTGAGCTTGTTTATTTGCCATAAACACACCTCCTAAACTCGTCTTTGCATTTTCCAAATAGTGTAGGCAAGAAGTGTTATGTGCCAAGATTGACCTAGATTTACAGACGGAAAATCATTTCTTTTAAAAATTTTATAACTTGCATTTTTACCAATGTTTAAATCTTTTGCAACATCTTTTACTGTTAATGTAGCAAATGGATTTTCTAATTTATCTATAGCAACTTTTGCAAGAACTTCTTCAAATGAGATTTTTTCTTTAGTATCAATTAATTCTATTTCTAAATTATCTTGTTTTAATTCTTTCATCTT
Organism: uncultured Clostridia bacterium; assembly: GCA_947632605.1. Lineage (GTDB taxonomy): Bacteria > Bacillota > Clostridia > TANB77 > CAG-508 > Scatovivens. Next base: position 102,760 of record CANRPX010000001.1, read on the forward strand.
TATCTTTCTCCTTTATAATATAATCTTTTACTAATTTTTTAAGTCTGTTAAGTGGAAAATCAAATAGAATACTTACATATTCAAAAGTTTTATTCAAATAGTGTTTTAATAAGTTATTAGTGTTTTTTATTTTTGAATATTCTTGTTTTAAATTATTGTAGTTATATTCTAAATTTTCTATTTTTTCTAAAGTAGTATCATTTATGACTTTAATTCTAGTATATTGTTTAGCTAGGGTATTGAATTTTTTGATAACTCTACGATAATCAGTTTGTAATTCATTAAAATTATTAGTGTTAATTTCTTGTTCATATTTTATTGATTTAGTTTCAAATTGTTGTACTTCATGATTAGTTATTACTTTTAACTGCTTTATCGGAATATGTTCATTTTCGTCGTTTTTACCACGTTCTAAATTAAAACCAGACCTAGTCATATATTTGTAAAAATTATCTTGTAAATTTTTATAACTATTTTTTCCTTTCCAAAATTCAGAACAAGAAAGTTTATCTATTGAATTTCCATTTTTATCTTTAGTATGAACAACAGGGAGAAATACTAAATGCATGTGTGGTGTTGTTTCATCCATGTGGACTTTTGCAGATAAAATAAATTGCTCTCCTAAATTTTTGTAGTTTGCAACAAAAGTATAGGCAGTTTTAAAAAATCTTATTGTTTCATCAAAACCTATTTCTTCAAAAAAATCTTTATCAGAAGTAATGATATATTCACAAGCAATATTACTTGTCTTTTTAATTTGACCTTTTAATCGATAATCATTTCTTAATTGATTAAATCTTTTTGAATATGGGGTAGTACAGGACTTAATTGAAAAATTGTATATACCTTTACTTTTATCAATGTCTTTGTTTGAATAATTAGTATTTCTCCTTTCATTGTGTCTATAAGCTAAATTTAGAGTATTTAACTTATGCTTTGTGTTTCTAATTATTGCAAAACTCATTTTGTCTCCTTTCTTAAAAATATAGAGACTTCGAAGTCATACTTTTGTATTGAGCACTCATGCTTACTAAATAACAGCACTAAAAAGAAAACAACATAAAAATTATTTTTTCTTCAGTGCTATAACATACTAGAGGACTTTTAGGGAAAGTCCTCTGTATGATTAGGGGATACCCCTAATAACCCCCTAGAGTGTTTTAATTTGGAAAAGTTCTCTATAGCGAACTTTAATTTTTCTTTAGTATTGCTTATAAGCAATTTATATGAAGTAAGAGATTCTAGAAATCTCTTTTGGTTTACAAGTTAATGATACCAGAAACAATTGATATACAGCGTATTTATAAGAAAATTTTATAATTTATAAGAATTTATAAGAAAATATAAGAAAAATAAACAGATTTTCGCATTAAAAAACAGCAGTAAATATACTATTTCATCAATTTTTAAAAGTGTGTTTACGTAAGCATTACAAAATTCAATTTAATAATACTATTTTTATGTTAACTAGTTTAAAAATTAAAAACTGCACACAGTGCAGTTTTTAATCGAAAGTATTGAGAAATATGGAAAATTAATTTTGAAATCTTTACATATAATAATTCGTTATTTTAGTATTTATTTCTGTTGCAAAAATCGACAAATAATAACAAAAATATTGATTTATTATTATTTTATTATATAATGATTTTGACATAAAAGTAGCAATGAAAGGATTAATATGAAAGATATTTATGAAAAAAATATTAAAGAATTAGAAAATATTTTATTGCAAGATAAGTTAATAGGTAATAGACTTTTACTGTATTATGATGATAATGAATTTTTTAATTATGTTAATGAAAAAGCAGAAGATCTATTATTAAATTCAATAAATACACCTTTGAATGAAAAAAAGAATTATTATATAGTTATTATATCATTGTCTTTTATATCACTAAAACTTTATGATGGTAGTCTATGGGAGCATGTTAGAAGTATCTATAAAAATCTTTATAGTAAGTATAGTGAGCAAAAGATTTATAGAAAAATACTAGATATTTTAAATTTATTTAGCAATGAAGATAAAAAAAGGTATATTAATTTTCCAATATCTAATGCAATAGTACCTGAAAAGTATTTAGATAAATATTTTGAATTTATGTTTGATATTTACAAAATAAATTTTCAAAAAAGTTTGCCTGATAATATTAATGAGGAATTAAAATTTGTTTTTGAAGGATTGACAGATAGTATTTCCGGAGAAAAAGATGATTTAGAGATTGCTGTAACCAATAAAACATATAAACTAATAAGAACAACACTTAATATTATAAAAAATAAAAAGAATATAGATTCACTAATTGAATTATCTTCAAATATTTTAAAATATATTGATTCATATTATTGGAATGATCCTACAGTTGATTATATATCTACATCTTTTTATGAAGAAGCTTTAAAAAAATGGAAAGAGCAAAATAGTGAAGAAATTGATAAAATTAGAAATATAAATGACTTTGGTAATAAAGAAAATAGATCTGCATGGAAGTTAAAATTTAAACTAATAGAGAATGAAATTTATTTATTTACACCTGTACATAGAATACCCAAAGACTATGATCCAACTGATATTAATATTTTTGTATATAACGGAGAAGAGCCATTGGCATTAGAAGAAAGACCTATTGTCGAAGAATCAATTGGTTATTATATTGTAAAACCTCAAAATGTAAAAATAGATAAACCAATTGGAAAACTAACATATGTTTTATCTGCTGGGAAAAATGAGATATATAATAGTAAAGATATTTTATATAGAAACTATATAGCATTTGACAATAAAGGAAATGAATTAAAAAATAACACAGAATATGAAGGAGATCTAATTATTGCAAGTGATGTGATTAATAATTCTGAAATTTATATTATAAAGAGAACTGAAGGATATATTTTAGGAGAACTAATTGCTAACATAGGTGATTGTGTTAAGATAAATAATAATTATTTGAACTTAAGTAAAAGAATAAAAAATCCTTTTATAGAAGGTAATCAATTAGAAAAAGTAATTGCTTTAAATGAAAATAAAAAAATAAAAGTGTTTAGAAATGTCGAAAATATACTATTTGATACAAATGAACAATTAAGTAATATAATGATTGTTATTGATGGAAAAAGATATAGAATTGAAGATCTTAAGAATTATATAGAAAATAAAAATACTTATAATTTAGTTTCAGTAAATATAAGTGATCTAGAAGAAGGATATCATTTTATAAAAATAAAGAATATTAGTGATGAAAAAAATATAGCTCTATTTGAATTTATCGTAGATAAAAAATTTGATTTTGAATGTGAAAAGGTAGAAGATAAAAAATTTGTAATATTATTAGATTCTTCTTTTAGATTATATGATAATAAAAAAAATGAAATTTCAGAAGTGGTTATAGATATAAAGGAAGAGATAGAATCAAAAGTATTTTTTTATATAAATGAAAAAAAGTTTTTTTATATAATACCTTTATCAATTCCTCTTTATAAAATAGATGATACAAATTGGTGTGAAATTAACGAATTTATTTGGGGAAAAGATATAAAGTTTTATTCTAGACTTATGTTGAGAAATATAGATTTTGACAAAATAATATTAGAAGACTTACAAAATAATGAATTAAAATGTTTAAATATAAGTGGAGAAGTTATTAATATAGATTTTTTAAGAAAATATATAGAAGATTTTGATAGATTAAAATTAAAATTTTTAAAACAAGAAATAGAATTGGTAAGCATTGATATATTAAATGCGTGCGAATATGATAAAAATAATAGTTTTATCCAATATGATGAAGATAATAATATTTTGAAAATAAAGACTGTTTATATAGGAAAAGACAAAATGACATTGAAAATAATTAATACTCATACAAGTGAAATTGAATTTACTAAAGAATTAAAAGATAATATTACAGAAAATTTAATTGAAGGATTACATGCTTGTTGGGAATATAATATTATTTTTGAAAATATATCTTCTGATTTATTTTCATTACCTAAACAAATATATAATGAGATAGTAACATTATATAATACTAATAATTTACAAAGAAAGTATTATAGTATTAACAAAGTTTATTACGGCTATCCTATAGATAATTTAAAAGATTTTGAACTAAAAAATACATTTATATGGTTAAATAGTAAAATTGGTGATAAGAGATATGAAGCCGAGATATATCAAATGGGAAAGAATCATATTAGATTATATAAAACAAATATAAATCCTGTAATAATGGAAGTCATATCTAATCCAAAGGATAATACAATTGAAGCAATGATTGTTGATAAGAACGATGATGGATTATTGCTAGATAAAGAAAAAAGAACTGTATATGATGGAAATAAAAATACTTTGAATGATATTTACATATATGAATTATTATTAAATAGAAAGAAGAATTAATAATGAAAAAAATGAATCCAATAGAACAATCAAGTTATATAGAAAATAAATTTAGAGAATATATTCAATCAACATTTCAAATTGAAGATGAAATATATGAAAGAGAATTTAAAGAGGAACTGAAAAAAGCAGAAATATGCAAAGGTCCATTTATAAGTACAACATTACCTTTTAAAAGAGGACACTCAATTAGAGAATTAATCGAGCAAGGCTTAATTAATAAAAATTTTTTGAAGTTATCTGATATTGATTTTGATAGAAAACTTTATTTACACCAAGAAAAAACTTTAGAGTTAATAGAAAAAGGGCATAATGCAGTAATAACAACAGGAACCGGTTCTGGAAAAACAGAAAGTTTTTTATATCCAATTTTGAATCATATTTTGAAAGAAATTGATAATGGAAAAGGTGGAAGTGGCATCGTATCTTTATTTTTATATCCCATGAATGCACTAGTTAATGATCAAATCGATAGAGTGAGGAACATATTAAAAGAATATCCAGAGATTACTTTTGGCTTTTTTACAGGAGAAACAGAGGAAAAGGATGTCCCAAACTTAAGAGAGAGATTATCTGAAAAATATGGTATAAAAGTTCCTCAAAATGAAATCGTATCAAGGGAAGAAATAAGAAAAAACACTCCTAATTTGTTATTTACTAATTATTCTATGTTAGAACACTTATTAATAAGACCTACTGATTTTAATATATTCAATGAGTCAAATATTAAAAGATGGCAATTTGTAGTTTTAGATGAAGCTCATACATATACAGGTGCATTAGGAATTGAATTGGCACTTCTATTAAGAAGAGTAAAAGGAATTGCCAAAAGGAATCCACAGTTTTTGTTAACAAGTGCTACTTTAGGTGATGAGAATAAAGATATTGATAAAATAATAAATTTTGCTGAAAGTCTTACGACAAGCAAATTCGAAAAAGAGGATATTGTCTTCTCAAAAAGAGAAAAATTTTTTGCAGATTGTAGTTATAGAATTAATCCAGAAGAGTATTCTAAAATTGTTGATTCTATCAAAAAAAATGATTTAAAAACAGTTGTTAAAAATATAAATTGCAATATAGATATTAATCAACAAGATGATGAAATATTATTTGACTTATTAATAAATGATAAAAATGTACTTGAATTGTTTAATATTTTAAATTCAGGAAGTATAAAAACTTTTAAAGATGTATATTTTAAATTTTGTAATATAATAAATATTACAGAACAACAATTAGTAGATTTTATTTTTATTATTTCAAAAGCTAACAAAAAAGGAGCAACATTATTTGATTCAAAATATCATACTTTTATTAGAACTTTGGATGGAGCTTTTATTTCAATTGGTCAAAATAAAAAGATGAAATTGACAAATTGTAAAACTATAGACGATATGGTTGCATTTGAAATAGGTCTTTGTAAATATTGTAATGAAATTTATATTATTGGTAAAAAATATCAGGATAAAAATGGTTTATGGCATTTACACCAAAATTCAGATGTTGATATTGATGAAAATTATGGAGATATAGAGGAAAATACTAAAGTTGATTATTTTTTATTAAAAAATAATGCCAAAGTTAATGATAAATATATAACAGAAGTCGAAGAAGAAGTAGTATGTAGTAAATGTGGAGTTATTTATAATAGTGCAGACTTAAATGCGAGAAGTTGTAAATGTGGAGAACAATATAAAGTAGAATTATTGAGAGTAAAAAATGATAAAGAAGTAAAAAATAATCTAACCACATGTCCTTGTTGTACTAGAAGTTCAAGAAACAGTATAGGTATTGTTTCAGGATTTCATTTAAGTAAAGATAGTGCTACAGCATTGTTATCTCAAATTTTATATGAAACTTTGGATTATAAAGAAAATAAAAATAGTAATTTTAAAATTGTAACTGATTTTTGGAATTCCAATAATGATCAAACAAAAATAAAAAAAGATGATAAAAAAGTTAAGCAATTTATAGCTTTTTCGGATAGCAGACAACAAGCAAGTTTTTTTGCAACTTTTTACAATTATACTCATAAACGTTTTCTTAGAAAAAGAATTATGTGGGAAGAATTAAAAAATAATGAACATGAGTCAATTTCATTTACTAATTTATTAAATAGAGTGAAAAATAATATATATGATAATAAATTATTTGGTGTGAAAGATGATATAGAAGATGCTGAAAAAGAAGCTTGGATTACTTTGATGTCTGAATTACTTAATATAGATGGTAATTATACTGCTGAAGGACTAGGAATTTTTTATTTTAAATTAAATCAAGAAGATATAAAAAGAAGGATAAAAGAATATGGATTAAGTGAAGCTTTAAATCAATTTTTAAATAAATATGATTTAAAAGAAAATGAATTTTTTAATATGCTTCAAATAATTTGTCAAATTTTTAGAAATACAGCATCACTAAACTATAATGAATCTAATCTTGATATGAGCATTCGAAAAGAAGAATTTGGCTTTAGAAGATTTGATAATTTTGTCGTTGAAAAAAGAGCGGATTTAAAGGATGATAGTGATGAAAATCAGAAAAAAGGTGAAAACAGAACAAGCTTTCTTCCTGTTAAAGAAAATATAGTGACTAGAAATTCCAATTATGTTGAAAAAGTTTTAAAATGCTCTAAAGAAAAAAGAAATGAGTTTTTAAGTGATACATTTAAATTATGTAAGACAGTATTATTTAAAGAAATTGAAGGAAATTATGAAAAATTATATCAAATAGAAGCAAAAAGATTTGAGATTGATAGTTATATAAAAAATAAATTTTATTTTTGCCCAAAATGTAAAAAAATTACACCATATAATGTAAGAAATGTATGTCCAACTAAAAAATGTGATGGAAAATTAGAAAAATGTAATTTAGAAGAACTTTTTAAAAATAATTATTATAGAAAAGAATACATGAATAAAACTATTGAGAATATTGTTGTTAAAGAGCACACTGCACAAATTGATAGAGATAAAGGAAGGCAATATCAAAATGAGTTTAAAGATCAAAAAATAAATGTATTAAGTTGTTCTACCACTTTTGAAATGGGTATTGATATAGGAAAATTAGAAAATGTTTTTTTAAGAAATGTACCACCTACACCTGCAAATTATGTGCAAAGAGCTGGTCGTGCTGGCAGAAGCAAAGATTCTTCAGCGTTTGTTCTAACATTTTGTGGAGCTTCATCACATGATTTTACATATTTTAATGATCCTTCAAAAATGATTTCTGGAATTATAACTCCACCTAATTTTAAAGTTACAAATGAAAAAATTATTATTAGACATATTACGGCATCTGCTTTTGGATTTTTCTTTAGATTATATCCTGAATATTTTGAAAATGTAGAAGCTTTAATTTGTAATAATGGAATAAAAAAATTTCAGGAATATTTGGAAAGTAAGCCGGATGAACTTAAAGATTATATCGACAATAATGTTTTAGATAATAATTCTAGAATGATATATGGAAATTTTAAATGGTTAAATAATTTGATTGATGAAAATGGTATTTTAAATAATTATTACAACTATAGAAAACAAAGATTAGATGAACTAGAAGATGCAATGAAAAAAGCAAGTAATAATTCTAATTTTTATAATGCAAAATATTATCAAGATGAAATAAATAAAGAAAAAAATGAAAATGTTATAGAAAGCTTATCTGAATTTTGTGTTATTCCTAAATATGGTTTTCCAGTAGATGTCGTTGATTTGAAAGTCTATGAGAAAAACGGTAGGCTAAATTCAAATTATAATTTATCAAGAGATTTATCTATAGCTATTTCTGAATATGCACCGGATTCTGAAATAATTGTTGATGATAAAAAATATACTTCAAGATATATATTAAAACCTAGAAATGTTTCTGACTTAACAAAATATTGGTATTTTATTTGTAGCAATTGTGAAAGATTAAATAAAGACATAATTAAAGAGCATTTATCCAAATGTAAGTATTGTGGTGATGAATTTAACACCGCTAATATTCTTAATTATTATGTCGATCCAATATATGGTTTTGCTACAGATATTAAAAATAAAGAATCAACTACCAAAAAACCTAAAAAGACATATTCTGGTGAATTTAAATATATTGGAGAAGGTATTAGTAACAATGATAGATTTTCATTTAATGATTTTGTTTTTATTGAATCATCAAAAGATGATAAGTTATTAATTATGAATACGAATCCATTTTACAGATGTAAATTATGTGGATATACAAAACTAATAAAAAATAAAACTGGTATGTATGAAAAAGAAAAACATAAGAATCATATGCAATATGATTGCGAAAATGATATTTTAGAAAAGACATCATTAGGTCATGAATTTAAAACTGATGTTGTGAAAATAATAATAATGAATTTAACAGAAAAAAAACATGCATTATCAGCATTATATGCTATTTTAGAAGGCATTAGTAATGCATTTGATATAGAAAGAAGAGATATAAATGGTATTACATATAAAAATGAAGATGGCATTTATGAAATAATTATATTTGATAACGTTCCAGGAGGAGCAGGACATGTTAAAAGAATTTTGGAAAGAGAAAATTTAAAACTTGCTTTTTATAGTGCTTATAATAAAGTAAATAGTAATTGTTGTGATGAAGAAACTTCATGTTATAATTGTTTAAGAAATTATAGTAATCAAAGAATTCATAATGAATTAAAACGTCGATATGCAAAAGAAGTACTAAAGGATGTAATTAATAGTTTTAATATTGAAGATATGAATAAAAAACAAGTAGAATTAAATATTTTAGTTAATGATTCATATTTTTTAGATGAGTATAATGTATGGGAAGAAATACAGTATTTTATAGAAGGTATAAAGATTGATGAATTTATAAGTAGAGAAATTAGAATACCAGATTATGCAACTAGTGTAATAAAAACGGAAAATGATACTATTTCTGCATTAGCAATATGGCAAAATGAAAAAATAGTTTTATTTGATAATGGTATTTCAGATGATAAATTAAATCAATACAATTCTTATGGTTGGACATGCTATAGGATTAATGATATAAATTATGATAATATAAAAAAGATAATGATCGGAGCATAAATGGCTAGAATAATTCCAGAAAAAGTTTATTATTTTAATAAAAGCTATGGAGAAAAATTAGTATATGAATCTCTTAAAAGTTTATCTGATGATTATACAATTTTTTATTCTGTACTATGGCAACAAAAAGAAAGAAGAAATGAAAATATAGTATGGGGAGAATCTGATTTTACAGTTTTTCATCCTAAAAAAGGTATATTAGTTATTGAAGTAAAATCTGGTGGAATTTCATATAAAGATGGAAAGTGGTGGCAAACTAGATTAGATAATAATGAAATAAAAAGCATGAAAGATCCATTAATTCAAGCTAATAAAAGTAAATATAGATTTATTAGTGTAATAAATGAAGTGCTTGAGATAAATCAGTTTTGTAATATTGAATCTGTTGTGTGGTTTCCATCAATTGTAGATAATATTAAAAACATTAAATTGCCTTTATCATATAACAAAGACATAATTTTTACTCAAGAGGATTTAAAAAATCCGGAAAATGCGATAAATAAAGCATATCAATATTATAATGCAGAAAAGAAAACAAGGCTAGATAGTAAAGCAGTGCAAAAAATAATATCTGTATTAGCACCAGAATTTGATTTAATTAAGAAGATTGATACAGAAAAGCAAGAAAAAAACTATGCATTTTTGAGATTAACTAGAGAACAGAGTACATTATTAGATTATTTAATTGAACAAAAGAAAGTTTGTATTCAAGGGTCGGCTGGAACAGGAAAAACTTTGATAGCAATTGAAGAAGCTAAAAGACTGGCACTAGATGGAAGAAAAGTATTATTTTTATGTTTTAATCATTTTTTATATAAATATTTAAAAAGTAATTTTGAAAATAATAATATAGATTTTTATAATTTACATACACTACTGTTTAAATACTCAGGTAGATATGATATAAAAAATGAAGAAATTGTAACTTTGTTAAAAAAATATGAAAATAAATTTGATTATAATGATGTAATTATAGATGAAGCCCAAGATTTTAATGATGATGTTATAGAATTTTATTCAAGAAAAACGGAAAAATGTAATGGAAAATTTTTTATATTTTATGATAGAAAACAATTATTATTTCAAAAGGAAAAATCAAACTGGATTGAAAACGCAGAATGTAAATTAGTATTATCTAAAAATTGCAGAAATACCCAACAAATAGCAATCACGTCCAATAGTATTATTGATGCAAATACATATTTAAATGATAATGCTATTCAAGGAGAAATGCCTACATTAAATTTTGTTAATAACAGAGAAGAAGCAATTAATAAAATTAAAGAGTTAATAGATAAATATAAATCAGAAGGTTTTGAAAATAAAGACATAATAATTTTGACACTTGAAACAGAAGATAGATCTATTTTAAATGCTTATACTTATATAAATAATAATAAAATTGTATCTGAAATAGATGGAGAAAATATATTATTTACTACATCAAAAAAATTTAAAGGATTAGAATCAGATGCTGTTATTATTATAGATATTAAACGAGATGATTTTATAGATGAAGAAAAACGCCGAAACTTATATGTAGCATCTTCTAGAGCTAGACAAAAATTAGGATTGGTTTTTGAAAGTAATGATGAGGATATAGATTTTTTAGCAAAAGAAATCAAAGAAATTAATAATTCAAATGGTATAGCGAAAATTGCAATGAAGTTAAAAGTTAAACCTATAAAATAATTTTTATAAATTACAATTTTTGAAAGGTTGAAAATATATGGATTTAGCATTAAATTATAGTTTAATAGAAAATTATAAAAATAATTCTCAAAAAGCTAGAATTTTAACAGAAGATTGGGTAAAAAGAAATGCTTTTTGTCCGATCTGCGGTAAAGCAAATATAAATAAATTTGAAAATAATAAACCAGTATCAGATTTTTATTGTGAAAGATGTAAAGAAATTTTTGAATTAAAAAGTAAAAATGGAAACTTTAGTAATATTATTAACGATGGTGCTTATTCAACTATGATTGAAAGAATTACAAGTAACACGAATCCAGATTTCTTTTTTCTTACTTATAATATAAAAAAATATATTGTAGAGAATTTTCTAATAATACCTAAATATTTTTTTACCCCAAACATTATATTAAAAAGAAAACCATTAGCTCCAACAGCTAAAAGAGCAGGTTGGATTGGGTGCAATATTAATTTAAGTTCAATTCCAAATGATGGAAAAATATTTATTATAAAACAATGTAGAGAAATTCCAAAAAAAGATGTTATAAGCAAAATGCAAAAGAATATCTTTTTGAAAAATTCAGAAGTAAGTTTAAGAGGATGGATTTTAGACATAATGAGATGTATTGATGAAATTAAAAAAGAAGAATTTACTTTATTAGATATATATAAATTTGAAGAATATTTACATATATTACATCCAAACAACAATAATATTCAAGCTAAAATAAGGCAACAACTACAAATTTTAAGAGATAATAATTATATTGAATTTTTAGGAAAGGGAAAATATAGAAAGGTTTAAAAATCATGAATAAATATATTTTTTTGACAGACGAGGGGTATACATATTTGCCTAATTCAGTAAGTACAGAACCTGATTGTGAGAATTCACAAGTATTAGGAATAGTTGAAGCTGATTCAGAAGATAATGCTTATAAAAAATTATTAAAAGAAAATGTTTATTTATTAAATAAGCAATTTAGTCAAATTTATTGCTACAAAATTGAAAAAAATTTTGAAAAGAAGTATTTTTATATAGAAGACTGAATGTATGAAAATTTAAAATTATACAAATTGATAAATAAGCATATAATATTATAATGTTAAATTATTGACATTTTTGAAATTTTACTTTATAATTAATTTAACAATGAAAATATGTGTCGCTCTTGGGTGGTGCGACTAATAAATTATCCCAATCGATAAATATGTGTCGCTATTGGGTGGTGCGACTAAACAAAATATCCCAAATGAAAATATGGCCTTCCTTTGAAATACAAGGAGGGCTTTGCATTTTAATAGGAGAAATATATGGAAATAAAAGAAGGATATGTATATCATATAAAAGATGAATATTTTGAAGTAGTAAAAGATGAAACATTAATGAAAAATCATGAAAATGGTAAAGCGAGACCAACATATTTTTGTATAAAAGATAAAACATCAGATATTCTTTGGTTTATTCCTATGAGTAGTAAAGTGGAAAAATATAAAAAATTAAGAGATAAAAAGATTACTAAATATGGAAATTGTGATTCTATTTTAATTAAAGAATTTTTAGGACAAGAGTCTGTATTTCTTTTACAAAATATGTTTCCAACTATCGAAAAATATGTTGATCATGTACATATAGTTAATGGAGTAGAAGCTAAAGTTATTAGTAGGATTGAAAAAGAATTAGAAATAAGTTTTAATAAACTAATGATTTTGATAAAACAAGGAAAAAAAGTTGTGTTTACGGATATAGATAAAGATTTAAAGATAATGAAAGATGAATTAGAAAGAAAATAAATATATTTTATTGATAAAGGAGAGATTATGGAATTTGAGAATTTAAAAAATTTTTTTCAAAAAGAATATGGAAAAGAAATTACTGACCAAGAATTTTTAGAAAAATTAAAAATAATAATAGATGACATTGATTTGCTAGTAGATATGGCAGAAGTAATAAGAAAACAAATTAAAAGTATTTTAATGAGAGTTGAATATTCGATAGAAAATCATAAAAATTGTAGAATAACTATAGAAGAAAGAAAAATAGTAATAAGCGCACTTAAAAAATTAAGTAAGATAGTAGTTGATAACAAAGATGCAAAAAGATTTATAGAAGTTTTGGCTGAATATTTTTTAGAATGTTTGAATTTGATTCAAAAAAATAATAAAAATTTATAAATTTTGTCAACATCTTTGTCAACAAATAAAAAAATGCAACAATAAAACTATATAAATAGCGGGTAATGAGAAAACTTGCTTCTGGTTACCCGCTCCAAGTGAAAAGAGAAACTTTTTGTTTTTCTTTTTTTATTTTTATAGATTGATAGTAATTATCTTTTATGATATATAATTGTTAAATGGATCTCAACTAATCGTTGTTTTATTCACTAATAGATCAATTCTTAAGAACTGTAAAAGCATATATATTAAGACACAAAAAAGAAACTGATAAAAAGAAAAAATAGTAAAAAATGAGAATGCATTGAAAAAATATATTTTTAGTATGATTTATAATGAAAATATTTCTAAGATTGCTAATTATATTAATTAATGTTAAATTAATAATATAATAAAAATTTGATTTAGGAGTGATTAATATATGAGTAAAAAAATAAAAATATTAATAATATGTACAATGGTAATTTTATTAATAGTTGTTGGAATTAGTGTAGTAAAAAAGGCAAATATATTTGAAAGAAAGGCAACAAAATTGGCAAATACAGAAGGTATTACAGTTGTGCCAACAATGAATGACACAATATCAACAGACAGCAGTTGGTGTGGGACATTTCAATTAGTTTGGAATGATATGAAAAATGAAGTTGTAAAAGGAGATATTGTATTTAATCCTCAGTTAGAAATGGTAGAAAATTTAAATAAAGAGGATTTTAATGAATCAATGCTTTCAGAGGATTATTATTTTAAGATTTATGGATTAAAGACTTTGGAATTAAAAGAACAAATAGAAAACGGAATAAAAGAAAAATTTAATCAAACAAGTGATATAATAGATGATTTTGATTGGTCAGAAAGTAGTTTAGAAGATCCTAATGATGCTTATACAAGAAGATATTTTTTCTATACAATGCTATATAGAAAATTTGAATTTTTGAATGCTTTTGACAAATTAGAAAATGGAATGTTTGGTGATAAATATAACAATATAGAATATTTTGGAATAGATGAAAATACTGAAAATTATGTAGGAAATCAAATTACAGTTTTATATTATAATTCAAAAGATGATTTTGCAATATTAATAGATACTAAAACAAATGACGAAGTGATATTCTGTAAAAATCCCATAGGAAATAATTTCAATGATATATATATAAATATGAATGATGAATCTTCAAAATATACTGGAAGTAAATCTTTTGAAAATGTAGATGAGTTTAAAGCTCCTAAATTAACATTTAATGAAAAAAGAGAATACACAGAACTAGCACAAAAGAAATTTAAGACAGCTGATCCAATTTATGATACAGCAGAAATACAAAAAGCCATACAAACAATACAATTTTCTTTAGATGAAAAAGGCGGAGAAATAAAAAGTGAAGCTTCAATTTTGATGGTTACCGCAGGTATGAAAATAGAAAAAGATGAACCAAGATACTTTTATGTAGATGATACATTTGCAATATTTTTAAGAGAAAAAGGAAAATCAAAACCATATTTTGCAGGAAGAGTAGATGATATAACAAAATTTCAATAAATTTAGTACTATGAGTTTAAAATAGATATGTCGCAGTATTTATAATTATTGAAAAACATCATTATAAGGGGAAATATAGTGAAAATTAAAAAGATATTTTTAGTTAGTATATCAGTATTATTAATTATGCTATTATTTTTTATAATATATTATATATATTATGTTTCAAATACAAGAACATTTAATATTTATGAATATGAATATAGCAAAGGTATAATCTATTTAGATTTGGATGGAGATAATATTGATGAAAAAATAAATTTTAATGGAAAATATATTGAAATTAATGAGAAAAATTATGTAATCAATAAATATTTTAAGGAAAATAGCAATACAAATAATGTTGATGATGAAATAACTTTAGAAAAAGAATATACTAATAATTTTCAGTATATTCTTGATTTGAATAATGATGGATATTTAGAGATTATACATAGAACCTATACTGACTCTGTATCACCTATTACAAATATATATACCATATATAATTATAAAAATAATAATTTAATTGAAATTGGGAAAATATCAATATTTGGAAGTATTCCTAATGACTTGAAAGTATTTAAAAACACTTTAAAATTTAAATATTGGTTATATGAGTCACCTAGAGATTTAAAAAAAACTTATACTCTTAAACTAAATGTATAGCTAGCATAGTTATAAAGAAATATAAAATCTATATTCTTTAGATAATTCTATAAAAGGCGTTTTAGCCTTTTATTTTTTTATTTCAATATGTTTCTGTAAATTACTTTAAAATAAACTTTTATAAAAATGAAAGTAACAGGTTAAAATGCTTAAGGGGGCCCATAGTAGGACCCCCAGTTTGAGTGTTAACGAGTGACAGATTGAAATTGGTTGATTAGACATTCGCAAAGAATTTGCGAATCGCTGCAAGAATGCCGCCATGTTCCTTTACGGTAACGTTCCCGTGGGAATCAACGGTGTTGTTGCTTTCCACATTCGTATGCATCGCTGAAAAGTCGACCTTCTCGAAAGCCTTGCGGATGTTCTCCGGTGTCACTTCGCAGAAGTGGTTATCCGGAGTACAGATCTGTAAGGTGAACGACATTGCATACTTCTCCCAGTCGGGAGGGGTAATGGTTCGCATCAAGAGGCCACGAACCACATTCTCGGAAACGGACACCGTGAAAGCATAGGGGTGATCCGCACTGTAATGCCCACACGGGGAAAGGATGATCTGGTCGTCGGGAATCTTGGAGCAGGAAAAACCTTCAAAGGTATACCCAGGGAAGTCCTCCTCAAAGAGCTTCTTGAGAGTCCTAAAAAGGTCCATCCGGGGATCATATTCCTGCAGTTCATTTTCCCAATTGCCATCTTTGTACATACTGAACGGACAGTTCCTAATGGAGCAGCCATCACAGTTTTCCTTGGAAGGCATATAGCCAGAAGCTCTGCGGTTCCCACGACAGGACAAAATCTTGAAGTATCTGATTACTTCATCCTGCCGGTTCACGATGTCAAAAGGCTGATAGTAGCCACCACCGATCATACTGCCACCACCCCAAAAGTACCCAATGAGCCAGTTGGCTTGGAGGATGTAATCGTGGGCAGGAACTACGCCATTCATGATTTTCTCGAGGTCATCCGGATGGATGTCCACAAAGAAAGGTCCACGATAGTGATGGAGAAGCAGGGGAGATCCGGGCAGCGGAGCCTGGGTATAGAAGAAACGTCCCTCAGGCGAGATGTGGATGTGGTCAAGGCCGATGTACTGATCGACGATTGCGGAGAGTTCGGTTGCGAACTCCTGGATGTGAATGTTGCTGGCGATGTCTTTGCTGTTCATAATGTAACCTCCTAATTTTGTTTTTTTTGAGAAACAGCTACAATATACCCAATTCAATCTGCATAAATATTAACATTTCAATGTTCTGTCTCCAAAGAATATCTTTTGATGAAAAAACATAGAGCTGTTAAAACTTACACGAGACTAAATAAGATATACCTATAATTATTATACCATATTTTACATAAAATGTTAACATTTGTTACAAAAGTATATTTTTAGTTGAAAATTCATATATTTTATAGTATAATGGAAAAAGTATGCTAGATTTCTAGCACTTTTAATATAACTCCTATTTGCAACAATAGGGTTGACATAGATTGTAAGTTAGTAGTAACAAACAACAACTGAACCAATAAGTAGGAGGAAAAAAACATGATTATTGGTGTAGAAAAAACTCGGAATAATCGCCCATTAACTTTCGGAACACATAATGGAATCTTCCATTGCGATGAGGTTATTGGCATAGCGATACTCGAGCTTGCAAACATGAATACTGATGCGTATGTTGTAAGAACAAGAAACAAGGATGTGCTAAATGGGCTTGATGTAGTAATCGATGTTGGAGGAAAAAAGTACGATCACCATCAGGCTGGATTTGATCAAAGAAGATCAACAGGGGAAAAGTATGCTAGTGCTGGTTTGATTTGGCGAGATTTTGCGGAAAAAGCTATTAAAAATGTGGCAATCGAAGGGAAAATGTCCATTGATGATGATGAAATTAGTGTAGTCAAAGGGCAAATCGATAAGGAAATAATCATTTTTGTCGATATGGAAGACAATGGAAAAGAAGTTGGCACTCATATATTCAGCTTTATCCCAAGTTTTTACCCTGCGTGGTTTCAAGATCCCGAATATGATGAAGCTTTCATGAAGGTTGAAAGAATTGTATTTTCGATTATGAGGGAGATTATTAAGGAAAAAATCGTGCAGATTGCAACTCGGAAAGAGATTGAGAAAAAATGCAATTCTGCTAATGATGGAGTATTAGAAATTCCTGTGCAGACCATGCCTTGGCAAGAGAGTGTAGTCAATTTTAACGAAACACATGCCCAGAAGATAAACTTCGTAATTTTCCCGTATCCTGATGGAGGTTGGGCGGCACAATGTGTTCCACCATCTATGGAGAAAAAGTTCGAACAGCGCATTCCTTTTCCAAAAAAATGGGCTGGTGGAAATGAAAAAACCCTGCCCGAAGTTTCCGGAATATCGGATGCAACATTTTGCCATAATGGACGATTTTTTGTGAGAGCAAAAACAAAAGAATCTGTCTTAAAAATGTGCAAGATAGCATCTAGTGAGTTGCTTTAGGCCAACAAATTATGTGACAGGCGAGTGGTGTACCGCTCGCCTGTCTTCTTAATTTTATTATAAAAAAATTTAAATCTTATCAGTTATAAAAATAGTAACATATTTTATGTTTAGAGATCTATGTTGTAATATATGTTTTTTTACATCTTTTTCAATTAAAGTTGCTTCTTTTAATGTCAAATTTGGATTTAATACTAAAGTTAATTGTAACTTGTAATAAGAACCATATTTTATTAAAGTTATTTTCAAATTATTTATATTTTCTTCTTTTAATATGACTTCTTTAACACGATTAATTAATTCTTCATTTTCTTCAACTTCACCAATGACAGATAGAGAATTTTCAACAATAATATTATAAGATGTTTTAAATACAATTATACCTATTAAAACAGATCCAACAATATCTGAATATTTTAAAATAGGAAGCTGTTTTGTAAATTGTAAAAGAATAGTTATAATCATTACACCAATTGTAGAATATAAATCAGCTGAAGATTCTTTTACAGAAGTTATTAATAGTTGACTATGAGTTTTTGTTCCAACTTTATGCATAATTAAAATAGCAACTAATTTTAAAAGAAAAACAATTATTAAAAGTACTAAAACTGAAATAGGAGGGGTAATAGTTTCTTTTCCAAAAGCATTTACTATAATAAATATTGCAAGAGCTAGAAGTATAATTCCAACAAATAAATTGGTTAGATATTCAACTTTTCCAAATCCAAAAGGATGACTTTTTGTTGGCTTCTTTTTTGTTATTTTTTCTGTTCCAATACAAACTACATCTGTGAAAAAATCACTAAATGTATGCATTCCATCTGCAAATAAAGAACTTAATCCGAAAAACATACCTCCAAATAATTTAATAATTGAAATTATTAAATTATTTATCATACTATAAGTTAATACTTTAGATTCCTCTTTCATATATTTTCCTCCTAAATTGATTTGTTTAATTATATTATAAAAAAAGCTAAAATTCTATATTGTCAAATAAATGTAATGAAAAATAAATAAAATTGATTTTATTGTTAATAATACTTTGATGTGTTATAATATGAAAAAATAAAAAAGGAATAATATTATTATGAATATAGGGTTTTATGCTGGAAGTTTTGATCCATTTACAAATGGTCATTTGCATGTAATAAAAAGATCAGAAAAATTATTTGATAAAGTTGTTGTAGGTATTGGAATACATCCAAGCAAAACTAGAAGATATAACAATGAAATAATGAAAAATGCTATTAAAGAAGTATTAAAACGAGAAAAAATAAAAAATGTTGAAGTAATTACTTATGATAATCTTTCAGTTGATGCAGCAAAATCACATAATGCTAATTTTCTTATTCGTGGTATTAGAAATGGAATGGATTATGATTATGAAGAAAATCTTGCTTCAATAAATGAAGAAATTTCAGGGTTAGATACTATTTATATAAGAGCAGGAAGATTAGGAAATATAAGTTCAAGTATTGTTATGGAGCTTGTGAGAAATGGAAAAGATGTTTCAAAATATGTTCCAAAAGAAATTCTAAAAATAATAAATGAAGATAATTAAAAAAGTAGGAGAAATCCTACTTTAAATTTTTTTCTAAAACTTTTATTACTTCATTATGAACAATACCATTGCTAATAATTGCACCATTTATATTAGTATCATATCTTTGTTCATTGCCAAATAAATCTGTAACTTTTCCACCAGCTTCTTCAACGATAACTTTAACTGCTGCTATATCGCAGTTTTTGTGCTTAGTACCGGGAAAAATTGATAAAGAAAAATCTCCATTAGCAATACACATACATGCTCTTATGACACTTCCAATGCTAACAAAATAAGAGTTTTTGCTAAGTTCTGATATTGTACTATATATATTATAATCAGATTTTGACCACATATCGTAATTGCAGACTGTTTTTATATTATTTAATTCATAATCATTTACATGTATTTTTTCATTATTTCTATAAGCACCTTTACCTTTAATTGCAGAATAAAGATTGTCTGTAAATGGATCATAAACAACACCAATTAAAGGAGCACCATCAATTACTAATGCAAGAGAAAAAACAGCTACTGGTATATGTCTTGCATACATAGCAGTACCATCAACTGGATCACATACCCACACATAATTAGATTTACCAAATTGTTCTTCTTCACCATCAACTGAATGTGTAGGAAAATTTTCTTTTACTTTTTTTACTAAAAAACTATTAATTTCTTTATCTGCTTTTGTGACAATTGTTTGATCAAATTTATAATCAGCACCATTATTTTCTTTAAAATATTTATGCATAATTTTTCCAGCTTCAATAGCTATTTCTTTAGCAAATTTTAAATATTCTTCTTCCATATTTTCTCCTTAATAATAATTAACTTTAAAATATAAATTTATTATAACGTTAATTTATTGATGTTTCAATAATCTTGTGTTAAAATAATATAGCAGAATTGTAAGATTAAATATAAAAGGAATGAAAATATGGAAATAATTTCAAACTCTGAAGAAGAAACAATTGAACTTGGAAAAAAAGTAGCTAAAAATTTAGAAAAAGGAAATATAATTATTCTTTCTGGGAATTTAGGTTCTGGTAAGACTAAATTCACTGAAGGAGTATTAACTTATTTTGGATTACAAAATGAAATTTCTAGCCCAACATTTACTATTGTTAATGAATATAATGCTAATAATATTAATATATATCATTTTGATGTTTATAGATTGAGTGATGTTGATGAATTTGAAGCAATTGGTGGAGAAGAATATTTTGAAAAAGGAATTTGCATAATAGAATGGGGAGAATTGATAGAACCAATACTTCCTGAAAATTATGTAAAAATTACATTTTCTAGAAACTTAGAAAATGAAAATACAAGAAATATTAAAATAGATTGTTTTGGAGATATTAATTTAGATTTATAAAAAAAGCAAGGGACCAGTTAGGTCCCTGCTTTTTTCTGATATAACACAGTGAGATCGAATTGGATACTCGACCGGATGAAGAAATGGAATTGCTTTGTTTCGTAATGATATCCTGTGCAAAACTGATTGGCATGTTTCTCCCAGTCAAAATCTGCACGAATCAAAGTAAATCTATAAATAGAATCATTGTGCAAATTGAGATAAGAAGAATAACGAGTTGTAATAATTGTCGATTGATAGTGTGCCAAAAAATGTGCCAGCTCAAATGGATCGTTTGACACTTTAAATATGGCTGTGATGTTTTCGGGAACAGGTAAGGAAAAGGACTCTCCGATGTGGAGCTTCGTATAGATTTCCATAAAACCCGATATTCCGTCAATGTCAAATTTTTCCTTTAAAAATGAATCAAAAACATTCTTAGGAGCAGAGACACTCACATTTAAGGATGAATTATCAATTGTTTGCAATTTGTCTACAGTTTCACATTTGGATAAGTTACGATGGTCACGTTCGGTTTCTTCAAAAGGATTTTCCAAATTAGTTAAAATATGGAAAATATTAGAATCTTCATTCATACGCATACCTCCTTTTAAGTTTATAGTTCGAATGAAGTGTTGTGTTTAGAACACGGTGTTACAAAATTATATTAACATAAAATCGACATAAAATCAAATTATGGTTTACAAATTAGATAAAATATTATAAAATATTACAGTAATTGGAGGAATAATAATGAAAATTTTAGCAATAGATACATCAAGTAAAATATGTTCTGTGGCTTTGTTAGAAGATAATGTAGTTATAGATAAAAATGAATTAGATGATGGTAAAACTCATTCTGAAAATCTTATGCCATTATTAGATGAGTTACTTAAGAGAAATAAAATTAATATTAAACAAATTGAATTATTAGCTTGCTCAGTTGGACCTGGTTCTTTTACTGGAATAAGAATTGGAGTAGCTACAATAAAACCAATAGCAGAAGTTTTAAATATTAAAATAGCAAGTGTTACTTCTTTAGAGACATTAGCTAGAATTATAGAAGAAAATGATACAATAGTTTCATTAATAGATGCTAGAAATAATCAAGTATATTGTGGTATTTTTGATAAAAATTATAATAAAAAAGAAGATTATATTGCAGATGATATAAATGAAGCAATCGAACATATAAAAAAGTATAATGATATTATTTGTGTTGGTGATGGTGCAATATTACATAAAGATTTATTAAATGAAAAAATAAAAGATATTAAATTTGCCGAAGAAAATAATGAATCAGCTGTGAATGTTGGAAAAATTGGATATAAAAAGTTTTTAGAAAATGATTTATGTTCAGCAGATTCTATTGTTCCAATTTATTTAAGAAAATCACAAGCAGAACGACTAAAAAAATAAATGACAATATTTAAATTAAAAATAGGAGAAAATAAAATTGAAAATATGAGTATTACTATTAAAAAAATGAATTTAAAAGATTATGAAAAGATAAAAGATAATCTAAAAAAAGACTTTGATGACTTTTGGACTCCAACTGTTTTAGAAAGTGAATTAAAAAATAAAAATTCTAAATATATTGTGGCAAAAGAAAACGAAGAAATTCTTGGATTTGCTGGAATAATTATTTTGCCTGATGATGTAGAAATTACAAATATTGTTGTAAAAAAAGAAGAAAGAAAAAAAGGTATAGGAAAAAGTCTTTTAGAGAAAATAATAGAAATATCAAAAGAAACAAAAAGAAATATAATAAGTTTAGAAGTAAATGAAAAAAATTTAGTAGCAATAAATTTATATAAAAAATTTGGATTTGAAAAAGTTGGCCAAAGGAAAAAATATTATAACGGAACGGATGATGCAGTTATTATGAGTAGAAAAATTTAGTTTGATATGTAGATTAATGTTGAATAATGTAAAATTTTTAAAATAGTAATTGCATTATTCTTTTTTTTGATATAAAATTATTCTAGAATGTAACTTTATCGGAGGAAAAAAGTACTAATGAGAAAGAGAAATGAACTAACGCCAAGGGATTTAAAGGATATTTGTAATCCAAATCAATTTAAATTTGAAACAACAAAAGAACTTGTAGATACAAATGATTTAATATACGGCCAAGAGAGAGGAATCAAGGCATTAGAATTTGGTACAGATATTGATATTAAAGGCTATAATCTTTATTTAGAGGGGCCTTCAGGTGTTGGAAAAACTATGTACACAAAAAAGTTCTTGGATAAAAAAGCCGAAAAAGAAAAAGTTCCTAATGATTGGGTATATATTTATAATTTCGACAATCCAAATGAACCAATAGCAGTTTCATTTCCAGCAGGACAAGGAAGTGTCTTTAAATCAACAATGGAAGGTTTTGTAAAAGATGTTAGAAAAGACATCAAAAAAACCTTTAATAATGATGACTTCGAAAAAGAAAAACAGATTATAAAGCAAGAATTTGAAGAAAAAAGAGATGCTTTATTAAATAAATTAAATCAAAAAACAATGATACAAGGTTTTCAGGTAAAATCTACTGAAAATGGTGTATATATGATGCCAGTATTAGATGGCAAAACACTTGCAGAAGAAGAATTTGAAGAATTAGATGAATCTATAAAAAAAGAATTTGAAGAAAGATCAGCACTAGTTCAAGAACAGATTTTTGAAGCTTTAGCAGAAATAAAATCAATTGAAAAAGCTGCTGAAAGAAAAATAGATGAATGGCAATCAAATATAGCATTAATGACAATAAATGTTCATATTAATTCAATAAAAGCAAATTATAAAAGAAATAAAAAAGTTGTAGTTTACTTAGACAATATCAAAAAAGACATATTGAAAAATATAAATTGTTTTTTAGCATCAGATACAGAGCCTAAAATTCCACAACCACCTCAAGTACAACAAATGTCAAAAACTGAAAAAGAACCATGGCTTAATTATAGAGTAAATTTGTTTATAGATAATAGTAAACTTGAAGGTGCACCAGTTATTATGGATACAAACTATTCATATTATAATATTTTTGGTGGATTAGAATATGAAAATCAATTTGGTGCATTAAAAACAGATTATATGATGATAAAACCAGGATTACTTCATCAAGCAAATGGTGGTTATATCATTTTTCAAGCAAAAGATATTTTAGCAAATGGTTTATGTTATGAAGCATTAAAAAAAGCATTGAAAATAAAAGAATTATCAATTGAAAATATGGCAGAACAAAGAGGTGGAATGCTATTAGTTGCTTTAAAACCAGAGCCAATACCATTAGATTTAAAAGTTTTATTAATTGGAAATTCAAATATTTATCATACACTTTTGTCAATGGATGAAGATTTTAGAAAATTATTTAAAATTAAAGTTGAGTTTGAAGAAGATGCTCCAAAAACAACTGAAAATATAGAAAGATTAAGTAACTTTGTTAGAAGTTTTTGTACACAAGAAGAATTGTTAGATTTAGATAAAGAAGCAATGGCAAAACTAGTAGAAGTAACTTCTAAAATGGCTGGAGATAAAGAAAAATTATCTACACAATTTAGTGAAATAGGCGAAATTGTTGGAGAAGCTTCTGTATGGGCGAAAAAAGATAAACAAAAAATAATAACTAAAG
This sequence comes from uncultured Clostridia bacterium, assembly GCA_947632605.1. Taxonomy (GTDB): domain Bacteria; phylum Bacillota; class Clostridia; order TANB77; family CAG-508; genus Scatovivens. Next base: position 127,293 of record CANRPX010000001.1, read on the forward strand.
ATTATATACAAAAAGCATTAAATGAAAGAATTGATAGAATAAAGAAATATGATACTAGATATCTTCAAATGATAAAAGATGAAGCATTATTAATTGATACAGATGGTTTTGAAGTAGGACAAATTAATGGATTAACTGTAATAACAATAGGAGATTATTCTTTTGGAAAACCTGCTAGAATTACAGCAAGTACTTATATGGGAAAAGAAGGAATCATAAACATTGAAAGAGAAGTTGATATGTCTGGTTCTTCACATTCTAAAGGTGTTTTAATCTTAACAGGATATTTAGGAGATCAATTTGCACAAGATATACCATTATCACTAACTGCTAATATTTGTTTTGAACAATTATATGGAGGAGTTGATGGAGATAGTGCATCAAGTACAGAAGCTTATGCAATTTTATCTAGCTTATCAGAAATGCCAATAAATCAGTCAATTGCAGTTACTGGTTCTATAAATCAAAAAGGATATATTCAACCAATAGGTGGAGTAAATGAAAAAATAGAAGGTTTCTATCAAATTTGTAAACTAAAAGGATTTAATGGAGAACAAGGAGTAATCATACCAAAACAAAATGTTAGAAACTTATATTTAGATGATGAAATTATAGATGCAGTAAAAAAAGGAAAATTTCATATATATGCTATTTCTACTATTGATGAAGGAATTGAAATTTTGACAGGAGTTCCAGCTGGTAAAAAAGATAGAAATGGTAATTTCCCACTTGGAACAGTTAATTATCTTGTACATGAAAAATTAAAGAAATTTGCAAAAGCAGAAAGAGCAGCAGCTAAATAAATTTAATATTGTTTATTAAAATTAAAATAAAAGTAGATAAAAAATCTACTTTTATTTTTTGTTTAAATTTAAAATTGTTAATTAAACAAAGAAAAAATGGATATACTAAATAAAATTGGAAAGGAGATTTTTATGGGAAAAATAACAGCTATACAATATGGAGTTGGAAAAATGGCTTCATATATTATGAAGTATATGATTGAAAAAGGAATAGAAATAGTTGGTGCAGTTGATGTAACTCCAGATATTGTTGGAAAAGATATTGGAGAAATTATTGGAAAAGAAAAAATGGGAGTTACAGTTACTGATGCAAAAAATGCAAAATCATTATTAGAAGAATTGAAACCAGATATATGTGTAGTTACAACAAGAAGTTTTATAGGAGAGCTTGAAAAACCAATTATTCTTTGTGCAAGTAAAGGAATTAATGTAATTACAACTTGTGAAGAAGCATTTTATCCAATGAATTCAAATCCAATATTAACTGATAGAATAGATAAACTTGCAAAAGAAAATAATTGCACAATAACAGGAAGTGGATATCAAGATGTTTATTGGGGAGGATTAGTTTCTTTAATAGCAGGTTCTACTCAAGCTATAAAGAAAATAAAAGGAAGTTCAAGTTATAATGTTGAAGAATATGGAATAGCATTAGCACAAGCACATGGAGCAGGACTTACAGTTGCAGAATTTGATGAAAAGATTGCATCAGTAGATAGAATATCTGATGAAGAAAGAGAAGAAAAGATGAAAAAAGGAGAATATCTTCCATCATATATGTGGAATGTAAATGGATGGTTATGTGAAAAATTGGGATTAACTGTAAAAAGACAAACACAAAAATGTGTACCACAAACTTATTCAGAAGATATATATTCTAATACTTTAAATATGACAATAAAATCTGGTGATGTTACAGGAATGAGTGCTATTGTTACAACAGAAACAGAAGAGGGAATAACACTTGAAACAGAATGTATAGGAAAAGTTTATGGTCCAGATGAATTTGATAAAAATGTTTGGACTGTTGAGGGAGAACCAACAACTACTATAACAGTTGAAAAGCCAAATACAGTAGAACTTACTTGTGCAACAATAGTAAACAGAATTCCAGATGTAATATCAGGAAAACCAGGATATATTCCAACAGCACAATTTGAAGATTTGAAGTTTAAAAATCAAATTTATAAAGAGAAATAATTTTTAATAAATTATATGTTATAAATTTTGTTAGAAAAATATTGACAAATTCAATTTTTAAAAATACAATTGTACTAGCACAAATAGTACAATTGTATTTTTATTTTACAATAAAATATAAATAACTTTTGTTATTTAGAAAGGGGATTTTATGATTAAAATAAGTAATTTAAGTAAATCATTTGAGAATAAAAAAGTTTTAGAAAATTTAAATTGCAATATTAAAACAAATTCTATATATGGATTTGTAGGAGCAAATGGTGCTGGAAAATCAACTTTACTTAGAATAATTAATGATGTATTTAAAGCCGATTCTGGTACAGTTGAAATTGATGGAAAAAGTATAGAAAACAATCAAGAACTTAAGCAAAAACTAGTTTTTGTTCCAGATGATTTATATTTTTTTCCAAATTATACATTAAATGAAATGGCAAAATTTTATAATTCGATGTATAAAAATTTTGATATGGAATACTTAAAAAAATTAGCTGAAACTTTAAAGCTAGATATGAATTCAAAAATTCAAAACTTTTCAAAAGGTATGAAAAGGCAGTGTGCTTTAATATGTGCAGTTTGCACAAATGCAGACTATATGTTTTTTGATGAAACTTTTGATGGAGTAGATCCAGTTATTAGAGGATTATTAAAAAAGATTATAGCAAAACAAATGGAGAAAAAAGAAACTACAATAATTATGACAAGTCATAATTTGAGAGAACTAGAAGATATTTGTGATAATTTAGCATTAATTTATAAAGGTGGAATTCTTTTTGAGAGTGAAGTAAACACATTGAAAACAAATATGTTTAAAGTTCAAGTTTCTTTAAAAGAAGATTTTGATAAAGATACATTTAAAGATTTAGAAATTTTAAATTTCAAAAAAGTTGGAAGTGTTGCAACAATAATTATAAAGGAAGATAAAGAAAAGGCAATAGAAAAATTGCAAAATTTAAATCCAATAATTTTAGATGTATTACCAGTAACATTAGAAGAAATGTTTGTTTATGAAATGGAGGTGCTAGGATATGAATTTAACCAAGTATTTTAATCTTAATTATTTAAAAGAAAATTTCAAAAAATCTAGGGGAATACTTTTATTAATAACAATTATAATTCCTTTATTAACATTATTTAGCATTTTATTCATAAATAAGCCTGCAAGTTATACAAAGATTGTAGAACTAATGGAAATTAGTTGGGTTAATATGTTTGGAATGTATGTAATACCAATTGCAATTTCATTTATATTATTTGGATATGTTTATAAAAAAACAAGTGTAGACTTTATAAATTCAATGCCTATTAATAGAAAAACAATTTTTATCACAAACACCATTGGAGGAATTTTACTTATAACATTAATTCAAATTTTAACCGCAGTAACACTTTTATTAAGCTCAATATTTATAAAAGAAATAATGATTTTTACTGGAATGATAATAGATGTGTTTATTATTATGTGGATTGCATATTTATTTATGTTTTTTGTAACAAATCTTGCAATGACATTATCTGGAACATTTTTAACACAAATTGCTTTGACTATGATAATTTTATTTATAATACCATTTTGTTTAAGTACATTTGATTTATTAAGAAATCAAAAAATTATAGAAGAAGAATATACAGAAAGTACTCTTCAAAATAGTGAAAACAATAATAATATAACTATTATGGAAAACATTGATAATAAAGAATATACACTTCCATTTGATTTAATTTGGAATACTGATTTATCATTTTCAAATACAAGAAATGCTAAAATGTTAGTTTTGGGAATAGTATATTTTTGTTTAGGACTATATTTATTTCAAAAACGTAAAATGGAAAATGCAGAAGAATCTTTTTCAAAAGTAAAAGTGCATTTATTTGTTAAAGCTTTAACAGTATTTCCTTTATTAGTTTTAGTAAATTTAGCTAGTGAGTCACCAAATAAATTTTTAATTTTATTAATTATAATTTACTATTTTGTTTATGATTACATTGTAAGAAGAAAAGTAAAATTTAAATATTCTATTTTAGGACTTATAATAACGTTAGCAGTTTCACAAGGTATAATTGTAGGAATTGAAAATTATTATCCAATAAATACCTCATATAGAGATAATATGGAAATAGCAAGAGAAGATGTAGATGAAGTAAGTTTAAATTTTGATGATAATAGTTATTATTTGCGTGAACAACCGGAAAACGATTATTATATGAATAATAAAGAATTAATCGATTTAATTTTTGATGCTTCAGAAAGATCTTATGAATTTAGAGAAGAAATTAAGAGTATAGATGTTATAGATAGTGTAAACTCAATGACTTCACTTTATGGAAATTTTAAATGTAAAGATGGAAGAATACTTAGATTTTATGCAGAAATTTTAGAAGAAGATGAAGAAAAGTTTTTAGATATTCTAGCTCAAGATGAAAACTTTATGAAATCTATAAAAGATAAATATATGGAAAAAAGTGTTATTACTTTTAATGGTCATGTTATGCTAGATATTGGTGAAAAAATAGAATTAGAAGGAAAAAATGCAATTAATAATATGACTTTAAAAGAATATTATACATTATATAGTAAAGAAAGTTTAAATGGCTATTATCCTTTATACTTCAATTACTATAAAAATCATAATTTAGTATCACTTTATGTTCCAATTAATATAAGTAATGAAGTATTAAAAACAATAGCAGATAATGAAAATGAATTTATAGATCAAAATTTTTATGTTGGAGAAAATTCAAGCGGAAATAGATTTAATATTGGTATAATGGCTGGACCTTTAGGATATGACAGAAATGATGTTGAATTTTCAAATTTTAGTGGTAACTTTTTTTACACATTAGATTTAATGGAAGAATTCATTAATGAGAACAAAAATGAAAAAATAGATCCAAGTCAAAAATGTTATGCAATTCAAATTACTGGAATTAATTCAGACTATAACAATGAAAGAATTTTCTTTACAAATAAAACCGAAGAAATTGATTCAATAATTAGAAAAGAAATGTCATTTTATCAAGAAACATATTATTATGATTTTTAAGGAGGTGCGTATGATAAATTTAGATTATCAAAGTAGAACTCCAATATATGAACAGATTATTCAAGAAATAGAAAGGTATGTAGCACTTGGAATTTTAAAACCAAAAGATCAAATTATGCCTGTAAGAGAAATGGCAACAACACTTGGAATCAATCCAAATACTGTAAAGAAGGCATACACAGAACTTGAAAATAGAGGAGTAATAACAAGTGTCTCTACAAAAGGAACTTTTATAACAGATGATATAAGCAAAGTTATAAATTCAAAAATTCAAGATAAAATAAAAGAGATTAAAAAGTCTATATCGGAGTTAGAAAAATTAGGTTTAACAAGAGAAGAAATTTTAAAGAAAATATAAAATAATAAAAAAATTCTATATAAAAAATTATATAACGTTGTAAAATGTTTTTATAAATTTTATATAGAATTTTTAATTATAAATAAAATCTTACTAATAGAAAATTTTTATTTACTTTAAAAATTTTTAAATATATAATTAATAAATAAATTTATTGAATGAGAAAGGAAAAGGTCAGTGAAAAAAGCTTTACTAAAAGATAGTATAAAAGAAATTAAAAAAACTTATAAAAGATTTATATCAATACTACTTATGGCTTTTTTAGGAGTAGGCTTTTTTGCTGGTGTTAGAGCAACTAGTCCAGATATGGATCTTACAATTGATTCATATTTAGATAAAAGAAATGTTTATGATATCAAATTAGTATCTACATTAGGACTTACAGATGAAGATATTAATGAAATTAGCAAATTAGAAAATATAGAAAAAGTAGTAGGAACTTTTAGTGAAGATGTATTTATAGATTTTGAAGATGAAGAGGCTGTTGTAAAAATATATGCATTAGAAAAAGATATTAATCAAGTTGATTTAATAGAAGGAAATTTACCAGAAAATATTGATGAATGTGTTATTGAAGAATCAATGAAAAATGCCAAAGGAATCTCAATTGGAGATTATTTAGAAATAGAAGAAAATCTTGAAAATGAAGATGAAAATCAATCTTTTAAAAATACAAAACTTAAAGTAGTAGGAACAGTAAAAAGTCCATTATATATTTCTAGAGATAGAGGAACAACTACATTAGGTTCTGGAAAAATATCTTATTATATGTATGTTAATAAAGAAAATATATCATCAGATATTTATACAGAAGTAGATATTTTAGCTAAAGGCACAAAAAATCTAATTTCTTTAAGAGAAGAATATAACAATAAAATTGAAGAAGTTGAAAATGAGCTAAATGCTATAAAAGAAGAAAGACAAAATGCAAGATATCATGAGTTAATTGATGAAGCAAATCAAAAACTTGATGATGCACAAAAAGAATTTGATGAAAAAAAAGCAGATGCTGAGCAAAAAATAAAAGATGCAGAAAATGAGATAGAAAAAGGAAAAATAGAAATTGCAGACGGAGAAAAAGAAATTTTAGATGGAGAAAATAAATTACAAGAAGGAAAAGATGAAGCAGCAAATGAGTTTGCTTTAGCAGAAGGACAATTAGCAGAAGCAGAAACAACAATTATAAAATCACAAGAAGAATTAAATAAAGGAATTAGTCAATTAGAACAAAAAAAGAAAGAAGCAGAATCTGGAATTTCTCAGTTAAAATTTGGAATAGAAGAAATAAATAAACAGTTATCAGATTTAACATCAAAAAAGAATAGCATAGAAGCTGGATTAAATCAAATTGCATTAATAGATGATAATATAAGTAAGTTAAAAATATTATTGGAAACCGAAACAGAACCCGATAAAATAGAAGAAATAAATTCTCAAATAAATAAATTAGAAAGTGATAAAAATGCTTTAATATCACAAGGAATAACTCAAGAAAATTTAGATAATTTAAATTCTGGATTAAATGAATGTCAAACTCAAAAACAATTACTAGAAAATAAATTAAATTCTATTAATTCTGAACTTGCAAATGCACAAAATCAAATAAATGATGCTCAAAATAAACTTAATAATGCATGGCAAGAATTAAATAATTCAAAAGTTACTTTTGCAAATACTAAAGCAGATACAGAAACAAAATTAAAGAGTTCAGAAGATGAATTAGAAAAAGGAAAAAGAGAACTTGCAGATGCTAAAAAGGAATTACAAGATGGAGAAAAAGAATTATTAGATAAAAAAGAAGAATTTAATAGAGAAATAACGGATGCAGAAGCAAAATTAATTGATGCAAGAGAAAAAGTAAATGATATAGAAACTGCAAAATGGTATATTTTTGGAAGAAATGATGATTCTGGATTTAATAGTTTTAAACAAGATACAGATAATGTAAAAAAATTAGGAGAAGCTTTTCCAATAGTATTTTTTATAATAGCAGTTTTAATAAGCTTAACTTCTATGTCTAGAATGGTTGAAGAAGAAAGAGTTCAAATTGGAACATTGAAAGCATTAGGATATAATAGATTACAAATAATGTCTAAGTATATTATTTATTCATTGCTAGCATCTGTAATTGGAGGAATTTTAGGATCTGTATTTGGACTTAAGTTTTTCCCAACAGTTATAATTACAATTTATCAAATGATGTATGATATTAGTGAATTAAAAGTAGTATTTAATGTTTATTATGCAAGTTTAGGAATTGGAATTATGACTGTGTGTATAGTAGGCTCAACAATTTATACAGCAATAAAAGAATTAAATAGCACACCTGCTGAGATGATGAGACCTAAAGCACCAAAGGCAGGTAAAAGAGTATTATTAGAAAAAATACCATTTATATGGAATAAATTAAACTTTACTCAAAAAGTTACTTTAAGAAATATGTTTAGATACAAAAAAAGATTTTTGATGACTGTTGTTGGAATATGTGGTTGTACAGCACTAATACTTACAGGATTTGGATTAAAAGATCCAATTTCAAAAATAATGGATTTCCAATATATTGATATTTATGATTATGATGCTCTAATTGGTTTAAAAGATACTTTAACAGAAGAAGAAAAAGCAAGTTTAATTTCAGATTTGGAAAACAAAGAAGAGATATCAAAATGTGTTCAAATTTATATGTCTTCTGAAAGTATAAGAAAAAATGATGTTAAAAAAGATACTCAAATAGTAGTTACTTCAAATCCAGAAGAATTAGAAAATGTTATAAGATTAAAAGATTTAAAAACTGGAGAAAAGTTAAAACTAAATGATGATGAAATAATAATAACAGATAAATTATCACAATTAATTAATGCAGGTATTGGTGATGAAATTACTTTAATTGATTCTGATAATAATGAATATAAAGCAAAAATTGGTGGAATAACAGAACATTACATATCACATTATATTTATATGACTGAAAATTTGTATGAAAAAACTTTTGGAAAAGAAATGAATTCTAATGTATTACTTACACAATATGCTCATGAAATTTCAGAAGAAAAAGAAGATTTATTATCAAAAGAAATTTTAGAAAATTCTAAAGTAGCATCAGTAACTCTAAGTAGTTATTTAATGCAAACCATAAATGATACTTTAAAATCTATGAATTTAGTTGTATATGTTTTAATTATTTCAGCAGGACTTTTAGCATTTATAGTTCTTTATAATTTAGCAAATATTAATATAAGTGAAAGAATTAGAGAACTTGCAACAATAAAAGTTTTAGGATTTTATGATAAAGAAGTATATGATTATATAACAAGAGAAATTGTTTTACTTACAATTATAGGAATTCTATTAGGATTAATTTTTGGATTTTTCTTAAGTTCATTTATTTTAAAAACTTGTGAAATAGAAATTCTTAGATTCAAAAGATTAATAAGATTACCAAGTTATATTTATGCTTGTGTTATAACAATTATTTTCACTATAATTGTAAATTGTATAACATATTTTTCTTTAAAGAAAATAGATATGATAGAATCTTTGAAAAGTGTAGAATAATTTTAAAATTAATAAATACTTAAAAATAAAAAATATATAATTACATTTAATAAAAAATTTGTGTATTTTAGAAAATAATGGTATAATATTATTGTTGGTGCACTATTCTAGTGTATACTCCTGTTATGAGGGTGGGCCTAAAAATCTACTAAAAAGTATTATCAGTCGAAGTTTTTCGGAGTACTGCGCGTTACGCCCAGTTGTGCGTGGCTTTGGAAAAAAGATTTTAGGATAGTTTATAATGGCATATAAATGATTCCTGATTTCATTGAGACTTATTCATTTGAATAGGTAAAACCATATAGATAATAATATGGTGGTAATGACTGTCTTGAGTGATTTATTGGAATTAATTCGATAATCATAAAATTAATTTGGCCAAATTGATTTTATGATTGAATTATGAAACTTAGATTGCAAAAGGGACTAATAACAGGCTAGGATATTAAAAGAAAATTTCTAGAGTGTTTGCTTAGAATAAAATAAGCATGGAAACTCGGGGATTAAGGTACGGATTTAAGTGGTGATCTGGCGACATTTTGAAAAAAATGTGGAGCTTTTAAATGGAAACAGCTTTTTAGTAATAAAAAGTAATGCTTCGAGAAACTCTGCTAGACCTAAACCGTAAAGTTTACTCGAGTTTTCACCAATATACTTATAAAAAACGATAACTTAATTTGGAGAAAAATATAATATGAAAGAAAAACAAAAAGGTAATAATAATTCGTGGGTAATAGTAATAGCTATTACCACATTTATTTTATCATTATTTTTTTCGTTTGTATCAAATACAGCTATATCAAAGCTTAATATAATAGCAGGATTAATTGTTTTAATAATAGTAATTTTAATTGGTGTAGTATTTGATTTAATAGGTGTCGCTGTTACGGTTGCAAATGAAGAAGATTTTCATGCACAAGCTAGTAAAAAAATAAAAGGTGCAAAAACATCTATAAAAATGATAAGAAATTCAGCAAAAGTATCTAACTTTTGTGCTGATGTAATTGGAGATATATGTGGAGTATTAAGTGGTGCAATAAGTGCGATGATTGCTCTTAAAATTACTCAAAATTATGGAGTAAATGAAAATATACAAATAATTTTTAGTGCAATAGTCGCATCTATTACAGTAGGAGGAAAAGCAATAACAAAAGAAATTGCAAAAAGAAATTCAACAAAGATAGTTACAATAATAAGTAAATTTGTTTCTTTTGGAGAAAAATAATTTATATAAATATGAAAATGACCGCCAAATGAGGCGGTCATTACCTTTATATAAGACTAATGGAATCTGTTAATAAAGGATTTAGAAGGTAGAATCGGTGGAAACTTGTTTCCTTTACAGGATTACGTGTGTCTCCACAAATTCATCGTGCCCGACGCGGTACACTCCCTTGGTAGTGATGATGAGATAGTCGCCGATTTGAAGTTGAGTGCTTTCAGCCTCGCCATTCTCATCAGTTTCCATCCACTCATCAACGCAGGCAGTGATGCCAGAATCGTAGAGCTCCTTGGTGACCTCGATGCAGCGGCGTTCTTCAGAGGCAGTGGTGACCAGGAGAAGATCTTTCTTCATGTTCGCGAACATATCAGCGAGCATTTTCTTATCTGTCTCGTCGGCGATACCACTCAGGATGGTGCAGAGGTTGATGAGACCTTCGGCCGAATTGGTGCCTACGACTTTGACGTCTTTGGCGCCGGAAACTTTGGAGAATTTCCAGCAATAGCAATCGGGCCGGCCGGACATCAGAACCTTGCCACCGATGACACGAAGTACCGTCTGGAAAACGGCTTCATCGTAGATGTTACCGGAGGGCTGCTCCTTGGTGCTGACACACTGCTTGAAGATGAGACCCATGAGGCCGAGATCCGACCACTTGGGAAAAACGATGTTTTGCATCTCAAGCTTCAGGCAGTCCCGCTGGCAGTCCAGCTCAGCGCTCTTGTTGATGATCTCTTGGGTGACTTGCTGTTTGTTTAATTTAGCCATGAAATATACCTCCTAAAATTGTCTAAAATTGTTAATGGCTTACAACATAATTATACCATAATTTACATAAAAATACAATTAGTAAACTAATATAAAATTATTAATTATATAAATTTATTAATTTCTTGATAATTAATAAATTTATGATATACTAGTTACATTAAAGGAGAAAAAATGGTTTTAAGTTATGATGATTTAAATAAAAGTATTGATTCTGGATTAAATTCAATATATTTATTATATGGTAATGAACAATACTTAATTGAAAATGCAATTAATAGAATAAAGAAAAAATTTCGGAGAAAAATTATTGGGAATAAATTATGTTTTAATTGATGAATCAAATTTAGAAGATATTATTCCTAATATTGAAATGCCTGCATTTGGATATGATAAAAAACTTATAATAATAAAAAATACAAGTTTATTTAAAAAAGATGGAAGAAAAAAATCAGAAACACCGATTCAAGAAAAAATTTTAGATTTTATTAAAAATAATATTGATATTATAAAAGAATCTGTAGTTTTAGTATTTGTAAATCAAGAAGTAGACAAAAATACTGTTTTTGAAGAAATTGAAAAAAATGGAATAGTTTGTATGATAGAAGAATTAAAACCATATCAATTAGTAAAAAAACTAAAACAAATATGTTCTTTATATAAAGTAAATGTAGATGATGTAACTTTAAATTATTTAGTTGAAACATCTGGAACAAGCCTTCAAAATTTAATAAATGAAATAAGAAAATTAATTGAATATGCAGGAGAAAATGGAAAAATAACAATTGATGATGTGAATAATCTAGCAATAAAACAAATGGAAAGTGTTATTTTTGAACTTACAGATAACTTAGCAATAAGAAAAATAGATAAATCATTAGAAATTTTAGATAATTTAATTTATCAAAAAGAACCAATACAAAAAATATTAATAACTCTATATAATCATTTTAAAAAAATATATTTATGTTTAATAGCAGTAGAAGAAAATAAAGATATAGTATTTTCTTTATCTTTAAAACCAAATCAAACATTTTTAGTTTCAAAATATAAAAAACAAGCATCTTACTTTAAAAAGAATGAATTAAGAAAAATTTTGAAAGAATTTATAGAATTAGATTATAATTCAAAAAATGGAAAAATAGATGTGGATATTGGATTAAGAAGTATATTGTGTAATTATTGTAGTTAAAATACATACATAATTTACTTGAAAAAAAACACTTATAATGATATAAATAATAAAATAAAAATAATAATTTATTTCTATTTTTAATAAATACTTTATGGAGACAATTATGATTAATGTTAATGAAAACTTTTTAAATTTACAAGATAGTTATCTTTTTTCTACAATAGCAAAAAAGGTAGCAGAATTTCAAAAAAATAATCCAGACAAAAAGATTATAAAATTAGGAATAGGAGATGTTACAAGACCAATAGTACCAGCAGTTTTAGATGCTATGCATAAAGCTGTTGATGAATTAGGAAATTTAGAAACTTTTAGAGGTTATGGACCAGAGCAAGGTTATGAATTCTTAAGAGAAAAAATTGCAGAATTTGATTATGCAAAAAGAGGAGTAAAAATATCTGTTGATGAAATTTTTGTATCAGATGGTGCAAAATGTGATTGTGGAAATATAGGAGACATCTTAGGAATAGATAATGTAGTTGCAATTACAGATCCTGTATATCCAGTATATTTAGACACAAATGTTATGGCAGGAAGAAGTGGAAATTATAATAGCGAAACTGGAAAATATGAAAATATAATTTATATTCCAGCTACTGCTGAAAACAATTTTATACCTGAATTTCCAGATAGAGTTCCAGATATGATTTATTTGTGTTTTCCAAATAATCCAACAGGAACAACACTTTCAAAATCAGAATTAAAAAAATGGGTTGATTATGCAAAAGAAAATCATTCATTAATTTTGTTTGATTCTGCATACGAAGCATTTATTTCTGAAGAAAATGTACCACATACTATATATGAAATAGAAGGTGCTAAAGAAGTTGCTATTGAATTTAGAAGTTTTTCTAAAACAGCAGGGTTTACAGGCGTAAGATGTGCATATACTGTTGTTCCAAAGGAACTAAATGCATATACAAAAAATGGAGAAAAAATACAATTAAATTCATTATGGAATAGAAGACATGGTACTAAATTTAATGGAGTATCATATCCAGTTCAAAGAGCAGCAGAAGCTGTTTATTCTGAAAATGGGCAAAAACAAATAAAAGAGAATATAGCTTATTATATGAATAATGCTAAAATAATAAAAGAAGGATTACAATCAGCAGGATTTACAGTTTATGGAGGAGTAAATGCTCCATATATTTGGCTTAAAGTACCAGAAGGATTAACTTCTTGGGAATTTTTTGATAAGCTTTTAAATGAAGTAAATGTAGTTGGAACACCTGGTGTTGGATTTGGACCAAGTGGAGAAGGTTATTTTAGATTAACTGCATTTGGAACAAAAGAAAGCACAATTAAAGCTATTGAAAGAATAAAAAATATGAAATAAGATAGATTTAAATTTTAGAAATTTAAAAAAAAAAATAATTTAGGAGGAAAATTTTATGGCTGAAGTATTAAAAGATGTATCAAGAACTTTTAATGAATTTCTTTTGTTACCAAACTTAACAGATGAAAGATGCATACCAGCAAATGTAAGTTTAAAAACACCACTTGTAAAATTTAAAAAAGGAGAAGAACCAAAATATAGTGCAAATTTACCAATGGTTTCTGCAATAATGCAATCAGTATCAGGTGAGAAAATGGCTATTGCACTTGCAAGAGAAGGTGGTTGTTCATTTATATTTGGTGCACAATCAATAGAATCACAAGCTCAAATGGTTAGAAATGTAAAAAAATATAAAGCTGGTTTTATAACTAGTGATTCTAATGTTACAAGTACTACAACAATTAAAGAATTAATGGAATTAATTGAACAAACGGGTCATTCAACTGTTATGATAACAGAAGATGGTACAGCCAAAGGAAAATTTTTAGGATTAGTAACTGATAAAGATTTTAGACTTTCAAGAGTTGATTTAAATGAACCAGTAAGTAATTATATGGTTCCAAGAGAAAAAATTGTATTTGCAAGAAAAGGAATTTCTTTACATGATGCAAATGATATAATTTGGGACAATAAAATAAGTTGTTTACCAATTTTAGATGAAGATGATAATTTATATAGCTTAGTTTTTAGAAAAGATTATGAATCTGATAAAGAAAATCCTAATTCTTTATTAGATGAAAATAAAAGATTTATTGTAGGAGCTGGAATAAATACTAGAGATTATGAAGAAAGAATACCAGCACTAGTAGAAGCAGGTGTTGACTTAATTTGTATGGATTCTTCAGATGGATATTCTGTATGGCAAAAAAATACAATAGATTGGGTAAGAAAAAATTATGGAGATTCAGTAAAAATCGGAGCTGGAAACATAGTAGATAAAGAAGGATTTTATTATTTAGCTGAAAATGGCGCTGATTTTATAAAAGTTGGAGTAGGCGGAGGATCAATTTGTATAACTCGTGAAACAAAAGGTATCGGTAGAGGGCAAGCATCAGCTTTAATGGATGTTGTTGAAGCTAGAAATGAATATTTTGAACGTACAGGTGTATATATTCCAATTTGTGCTGATGGAGGAATTGTACATGATTATCATATAACATTAGCTTTGGCAATGGGTGCTGATTTTGTTATGATGGGAAGATATTTTGCAAGATTTGATGAAAGCCCTACAAGAATAGTTAAAAGAAATGGTACTTTTATGAAAGAATATTGGGGTGAAGGCTCAAATAGGGCTAGAAATTGGCAAAGATATGATTTAGGTGGAGAAGCAAAGAATAAATTAGTTTTCGAAGAAGGTGTAGATTCATTTATACCTTATGCAGGAAGACTAAAAGATAATGTTGCAATTACAGTTGCCAAAATAAAATCAACAATGTGTAATTGTGGCTCAATAACTATAAAAGAACTTCATGAAAAAGCTAGATTAACCATAGTATCAGATATTAGTATAAAAGAAGGCGGAGCACATGATGTTCAGCTAAAAGAAAGAATGTAATAAATGTATTTATAAAATGCAGAAGAGCAGGCATTGCACCTGCTCTTTTTAAACTGCTTTTCAATCGTCAACCAAGACGAAAATGAACGGCTCTTCGGAATATTCTTTGGTAATGTCCTCTAAGCTAACCTTTGCGGCAGGTTCCTTGTCATCGGGTTTGTGCTCGAAGCTCCCGTCAGGGTTTCTCCTTGCAACATGGAAGTCATCATATTCCATACCCCAAAGGGAACGATACGCGTACCAGCCCCAGAGCCAGAATGCGGTTTTGCCGTTGGTTTCTTCGATGGAACTTACCTGCCGAACACGGATGCCGTATCGTTTCAGAGTTTCCACGAAGGAGTTAACAGGACTGTTATCAAAGTACCGACCTGTGTCGGGATCGCGGTAGCGGTCGAGGACTACAACCTCTTCAACACCGATTGCAAACCCGAGGCAGTTAAATTTTGAGATGTTCATTGTCTTGTTTGCTTGGTCTGCTGTAAAAAACATACGTAATAACCTCCTTGCCATAGTGGCGATGCGTGTTTTGTTAAAAAGCTTACATAATAATTATACCATATTTTATATATAAAATCAAAAAACAGCATGTTACATAGAATTTATAATATTGATAATATTTAGTATTTGTGTTAAAATATTAACGAATAAATTTATAAAAAAGGAGAAAAAATGAGAGTTTTAGCAGTAGGAGATATTGTAGGTAGAAGTGGTATCCAAAAACTTAAAGAAACACTTCCAAATGTCATTAAAGAAAATAATATTGATTTTGTTATTGTTAATGGAGAAAATGCAGCAGATGGAATGGGAATCACTGAAAAAATGTATAAAGATATAATTTCCTTAGGTGTAGATGTTGTTACAATGGGAAATCATACTTGGGGTAAAAAAGAGATTTTTAATTTCATTGATGATAAACATATTATAAGACCTGCAAATTATCCTAATAATAATCCTGGAAAAGGATATGAAATTTTTGAGTGTAATGGAAAATCTATATGTGTTATAAATTTAATTGGAAGAATTACAATGTCAGTTCTTTCAGAAAATCCTTTTTTAGTTGCAAAAGATATTATTTCAGAAATAAAAGAAGCAGTAGATATAATAATAATTGATTTTCATGCCGAAGCCACAGCAGAAAAAATAGCATTAGCATATTATTTAAATGGTGATGCAACAATTGTATATGGAACACATACACATGTTCAAACAGCAGATGAAACAATTTTGGAAAATGGAACAGCATTTATTACTGACATTGGAATGACTGGACCAAAAAAATCTGTTATAGGAATGGATATCGATGTGTCAATAAAAAGATTTGAAACATCACTTCCTGAAAAATATAAAACTGCTGAAGGAAAAGCAAAATTTAGTAGCTTTATGTTTGAAATAGATGATAAAACTAATAAGGTTGTAAAAATGGAAAGAATAAATAGATAACATAATAGTATTTTATTCGACAAAAAACTTGTAAATATTGAAAATAGTGTAGAAAAATGGCACACGAAAGTTCGGTAAATTGATGAAAAAGTATAGACTTCCAAAAATGATTATTGTAAAATTAGAACATCAAAACACAAGAAAAAATAAAAATTATAGGAGGAAAAAAGAAAATGGAAGTTTTAAAAATTTCATCAAAATCAAACCCAAATTCAGTTGCAGGAGCAATCGCAGGGTTAGTAAAAGAAAGTACAAGAGCTGAAATGCAAGCAATAGGAGCTGGAGCTATAAATCAAGCAATAAAGGCAGTTGCAATAGCAAGAGGATTTGTAGCACCATCAGGAGTGGATTTAGTATGCGTTCCAGCATTTGCAGAAGTTCAAGTTGAAGGAGAAGACAGAACTGGAATAAAGTTAATTATAGAATCTAGAAAATAATAATTGTTTATATAATATATAGATACTAATTTAAACAAATATATAGTAATAACTATTTGTTTAAAATTAGTATCTTTTTTTTTGCTTTTTTATTGAAAATATAAAAAAAATAATATATTATTATCACGTAGAAAGGTAATTAAAAATGAATAATAATAACAATATTTTCAAATATATTTTTGCTATAGTTGTAGTCTTTTTAGTTGCATATACATTGTATGTAATTTTTCAAAGTAAAGCAGATAATTCAGATACTAATCTTGATCAAACATCTACTTTATCTAATATTCAAACTGATTTAAGATTGTCAATTGCACAGATAGATACTATAAATCCATTACTTACAAACAATAGAAATGTTCAAGAAATTACAAAAATTATTTATGATCCATTAGTTACTTTAAATGAAAATTATAAATTAGAGTACTGCTTAGCAGAAGAAATTGCAAAGTCAGATGATTTAAATTATGTGGTAAAGCTAAGAAGTGGTGTTGTTTGGGAAAATAACACAAATTTTACAGTTGATGATGTAATATATACAATTGAATTGATACAAAATGGTGTAAGTCCAATATATTCTGAAAATTTAAGAAAAGTAGAATCTGTAGAAGCAATAGATAGTAATACTTTAAAAATCAAACTTATAGAACCAGAACCATTTTTTGAATATAATTTAACATTTCCTATAATGTGTAAAAGCTATTATGAAGGAGAAGATTTTGTATCAAGTCAAAAAGCTCCGATAGGAACTGGAATGTTCAAAATTGTGGAATATAGTAGTAATGTTATAAAACTTGTTCCAAATGGAAATTATTGGAATACAAACAGAAAACCAATGGCAACAGAAATAAATATTAATTTATATAATTCTATTGGAGAATGTTATTCCGCTTTTAAAAATGGAGAAATAGATATATTATCTGTAAAAATAAATGATGTAGAGAACTATATTGGAAATTTGGGATATAATAAAATTGAATATAAATCTAGAGAGTATGACTTTTTAGCATTTAATACTCAAAATGAATTATTATCAGATCCAATTGTTAGAAAAGCAATTAGCTTATCAATTGATAAAAATAATATTGTAGCAACTTGTTTAGGAAAAGGGTATACACCATCAAATTTTAGTTTAGATATGGGAAATTGGTTGTATACAAAAGATTTAAATATTTCTACTGACACAGAACAAGCTGCACAACTTTTAATTAACAATGGATGGGAGAGAACTAGTAATTCTTGGATAAAAAGAACAGATGGAAAAACATTAAGATTAGAATTTTCATTAACAGTAAATACAAATAATCAGTCAAGAGTAAATGTAGCAGAAAATATAAAAAATCAATTAGCTAATTTAGGAATTCCAGTATCAATAAATTATTTGTCAGCAGATAATTATAATGAAGCAATCGGAAATAGAAATTTTGATTCAGCATTAATTGGTATAAAATTAGGATATTCTCCAAGTTTAGAAACTTTTTTTGGAAATGGAAATTTAGCAAATTATAATAACAATGAAGTTGCGGAAATTATGAATATTGTAGCAAATACAACAGATGAAAAAACCTTATATGAAAAATATTCTAGATTATATGATATTTATTTAGAAGAAGCACCATATATTGGTTTGTATAGAAATACAGATGTACTAGTTTATAACCAAAGTTTAGTTGGTAATATTACAGCTAATACTTTTAATATTTTTCATAATATAGAAAAATGGTATAGAAGATAAAAAAGGTATTGACAAAAGAAAAATTAGAGATATAATAAGAACATAAGTTTTACAAACAAATTTTTGTTAGGAGGAAATTAAATGGGAGAGAATTCAGAGAAACGAAAGGCATTAGATGCTGCAATGAGTCAAATAGAAAAACAATTTGGAAAAGGTTCTGTAATGAAATTAGGAGATTATAAATCAATGAATGTTGAAGCAATTTCAACAGGAGCTTTAAATTTAGATATAGCTTTAGGAATTGGTGGTATACCAAGAGGAAGAATAGTAGAAATTTATGGACCAGAATCTTCTGGTAAAACAACACTTGCTTTACATGCTGTTGCAGAAGCTCAAAAATTAGGAGGAGAGGCAGCATTTATAGATGCAGAGCATGCATTAGATCCATCTTATGCAAAAAAGATAGGTGTTGATATAGACAATTTAATTGTTTCACAACCAGATACTGGTGAACAAGCTTTAGAAATAGCAGAAGCATTAATAAGAAGTGGAGCAATAGATATAGTTGTTGTAGACTCAGTAGCTGCTTTAGTACCTAAAGCAGAAATAGATGGAGATATGGGTGATGCACATGTTGGATTACAAGCAAGATTAATGTCACAAGCTTTAAGAAAATTAGCAGGAACAATAAATAAAACAAATGCAATAATAATATTTATTAATCAATTAAGAGAAAAAGTTGGTGTAATGTTTGGAAATCCAGAAACAACAGCTGGCGGTAGAGCTTTAAAATATTATGCATCTGTAAGAATGGATATAAGAAGAGTAGAATCTATAAAACAAGATGGAGAAGTAATTGGAAATAGAACTAGAGTTAAAGTTGTAAAAAATAAAGTTGCTCCACCATTTAGAGAGGCAGAATTTGATATAATATATGGACAAGGTATATCTAAAGAAGGAACAGTTTTAGATTTAGCAGTAAGTCTAGATATTATAGAAAAAAGTGGATCTTGGTTTAGTTATAATGGAGAAAAAATTGCACAAGGTCGTGAAAATGTAAAAAAATATCTTTTAGATAATCCTAAATTTATGGAAGATATTGAGAAAAAGGTAAGAGATAACTTTAACAAAGCATTTGAAAATGCTCTAGTTGAAGATGAAGAAACTGATACAGAAGAAGATAAAGAACCAGAAGAATAATTTTATAAAATAAATTAGTTATGGGTTGAATAATTAAAAAATGTTCAACCCATAAATTTAATTTATAAAATAATTATATTTTAGGAGCAGTTATGAAAGAAGAAATAAATTTAGAAGAAGAGTTTAATAAATTAGATGAAAATAGTCCATTGAGAAAATTTCAAGAATATACAGAGAAAATGATAAAAGTAAGAGGTTTTGATAATGAAACACCCGAAGATGTAGTTCTTCTTTTAACAGAAGAGTTAGGAGAAGTAGCAAAAGAAGTTAGAAAATCTACTAGTATAAAAATGGATGTTAATAGTTCAAAAGAACAAAATCTAGATAAAGAAATTGCAGATCTTTTTAATATGCTTATGTCTTTATGTGTAGTTACAAAAGTAGATTTATTTAATGCTTTTAAAAATAAAGAAGAAATAAATTTGAAAAGAAAGTGGAATTAAATTGTTATGGAATACATGAGCAAAGAGAAATTTGAAGAGGCAGAAAAACTAGATAAATTAAAAAATAAGATGCTAAAGTATATAATGTATAAAAAAAGAACAGAAGCAGAAGTAAGACAAAAGTTTTCAGAAGAAGATGAAAATATGCTTGAAGATAGTATAGAATACTTGAAAGAATTAAACTATATAAATGATAAAGAATATGTAGTAAGAGCAGTAAATGAATTTATGGCATTAAGAAATTTATCTATAAAAGAAATATCTTATAAAATTTTTCAAAAAGGTATAGAAAAAAATTTAATAGATGATTATATTTGCAAAAATAAAGACATTATGTTAGAATATGAAATAGCTTCTGCAAAGGCTATTATACTAAAGAAACAGAGAGATTTAGAAGAACAAGAAATAAAAAATTATTTATACAAAAAAGGCTATATGAGTGAAAGTATTAGTATAGCTTTTGATGATATAAAATAAAGTAGGTAATATATGAATAATAAAGTAATAACACTTGAATCAAAAAAATATGAATTAAAATTAGAAAATTTTGAAGGTCCATTAGACTTATTATGCTACTTAATAGATAAAAATAAAATGGATATTTATAAAGTAAACATTTCTGATATTGCAGATCAATATATTAAATATTTAAAAGAACAAGAAGAATTAAATCTTGAAATTGCTAGTGAATTTTTAGTAATGGCATCAACATTACTTCTAATAAAATCAAAAGGATTATTACCAAAAGAAATTGATGATGAAGCAGAAATAACAGAAGAAGAATTAATAAGAAGAATTATTGAATATAAGCAATATAAAGAAATTAGTAAAAAATTTAAAGAACAAATGGCAATATTTTCTGGAAGATTTTATAAAATGCCAGATAGAATTGAACTTCCAAAACAAGAATTAGAAAAAGAATTTTCTGCTGAAGATATAATAGAAAGATATAGATTATTAGTTCAGAAAAACGAAGAAAAGAGAAATAACGATGCAAAGAATATTGAGAAAATAGCCGTTTATGATACATTTTCTGTTGCAGATAAAGTAAAAGATATATTTAGAGAATTAATAAAAAGACCAAAATTTGTTTTTAGCAAATTATTTTCATTAAGAGAAAAACCAAAAGCAGAAGTTGTTACAGCTTTTTCAGGTGTATTAGAATTAAGTAGAAGAAATAAAATAACAGCAGAGCAAAAGGAATTATTTGGAGACATAATTATTTCTAAAAGAAAAAAAGATAATTAATTTTAAAAAGTATAAGAAAACTCTTATACTTTTTTTATATAAAAATTGATTTTATTTACATAATATGTTACAATTGAATATGTAACTAGTTGTTCTAAAAATGGCAGAATTGCCAATAAAGAAAGGGGAGTCTCTATGAAGAGAACAGAGAAACGGTTACTTATCAACAGTTGCTTAGCATTTATTATGATTTTGACTTTTTGCTTAGCAACCACCACAGCTTATGCTACTACCACCATTAGCAATATTAGTATTAAGGTGGAGAAAAATGACTGGGAGCAGACCAACAATCCGGGAATAACAGTTACCGGAACAGGTTACAAAATCTCAGATGAAAGCATAAGTTGGAGTAAAAATGTTTCTGACTGTTATCCGTCAGAGCAAATAGTTGTGACGATGCAACTTGAAACTTTAGAGGGCTATTCATTTAAGGATACCTTGAAAAAAAGCTCTTTTAAGATAACGAACGCAAGCATTGAAAGTTTTGAATATTCAGCTGGAAATATTTTACTTAGTCTCTCTTATGATGTTCGCGGTATCGCAAGCGAACCAGAAGACTTATATTGGGATGGTTCCAAAGCAAGATGGGATATGCCCGATGAATTGAGAGATAAAGTAAGATATGACGTGAAAATCGTTGGAAAAAATGGACGTAATTCCACTGTTGTTGCTGAAAATATTTCGGACCGGAAAGTAAATTTGTATGATTGGCTTGCATCAGATCCTTATTATTGGGAAGATTATGTTCGCTTTAGAGTAAGAGCAATTCCCAAAACAAAATACGAGGGTTTGATAAAATCATCCAGTTATGCAGAATCAGAAGATTTTTCAGATTGGGACATAATAGCTTACAATTATGGAACTAGTCATAATTCTGGTAGTAACAATTATTTTCCGGAAGAAAATCCTAATTACAATCAGTGGTGGTGGGAGTCACCGTATCCATCGTATACTAGAACAGAAGGGTGGCAATACTTAAATGGAATTTGGTATTATATAAAGGATTCCAAGTATGTTACTAATAAGTTTTATGATGTCGATGGTGTAAGATATTATTTTGATAGTACTGGTAGAATGGTAACTGGCTGGTACAAAATAAATAATGTCTGGTATCTATTTGATTCCTCAGGAGCTATGCTTAAAAATCGTTGGGTTTTCATCTCAAATAATTGGTATTGGCTCCAATCCGACGGTAAAATGAAAACAGGCTGGTTTGACTGGGCTGGAAATACATACTACCTTAGACAATCTTCTGGTGAAATGCTTACTGGATGGCAAATTATTAATGGTGTATGGTATTACTTTAGCTCAGAAAAAGGTGGTGCATTAGCAAGATCAACGGCTATTCCATCGGCAGATGGACGTTTCTGGTATTTTATAAGAGATGATGGTGCATTACAAACTGGCTGGATTGATCCAGATGGATATGGCTGGATGTATGTTGATCCAGAAACAGGTTGTTATCAAACAGGAGAAAAACAGATTGGTGGTATATGGCACAATTTCAACCAATTTGGAAGACTGGTTTGGTAAAAAATATGTAATTAAAAAAAGGGCTTCGGAGTGTTTCCGGAGCCCTTTCCCCATATAAAAATAAATGAATAAATATAAAAAATAAAAAGATAATAATAATTAATATAAGTAGGTGTGATATGTTTATAATTCTAATTATATCAATTGTTATTATTCTTTTTTCTATATTAATAGTAGGGTTAATTTATGCAGATATATTAATAGATGTAAAAAATTGCCATATTTTATATAGTGATACAAAATTTGATGTAGAAAAATTAGATATTATTATAAAAATTTGTATATTTAAATTTTTGAAAATAAAAATAAGTAAAAATGTAAAAATAGATATATTAGAAAAAATTAAAAAAAATGAATATGATGAAAACACTGTAATTTCAATAATAAAACTATTAATAGACAGTAGTAGAAAAAAAGTAAGATTTAAAGATTTAAATCCAAAACTTGATTCATTAGATTTATGCTTATATTTTGGTACATCTAATCAAATGGTAACTACATTTTCTATACCGATTATATCAACAGTTCTATCTATATATTTGAGTAAATTAGTATCAAATTATAGCAGAGAATTTTACAATTATAGAATTTTTCCTGAATATTCAAATAAAAATTACTTAAGTATAAATCTAATAACAGAAATAAAATTTAAATTAATTAATTTATTATTTTTTGCTTTTAAAATGAAAAACATAAACAAAAAATTAATTTTTAAAAATGTTATTAAGTGATATTAAAAATTTTGCATAATAGATTTTTTTCTGGAAATAATATTATTACTAGTTTGAAAGAAAGAAGGAATAGAAAAATGAGTGAACATCCGATAGAAGTTCTTATGGAAACAGCTATGAATAGTATTAAAGATATGGTTGATGTTAATACTATAATTGGAGAACCAATAGAAACAAAAAATGGTATGGTTATAATACCAATTTCAAAAGTAAGCTTTGGATTTGCAGCAGGTGGTAGTGAATTTAAAGGTGAAACAATAGATGAATATAAGAAAAAAGATAAAGAAGAACAAGTTCAATATAGACTTCCATTTGGTGGAGGAAGTGGTGCTGGAATTTCTATAAATCCAGTAGCATTTGTTATTGTATCAAAGGAATCTATAAAAGTTCTTCCAATTGAGCACACATCTGCAATAGACAAGTTAATGGATTATGTTCCAGATTTAATGGAAAAAGCTAATATTATGGTAGATAAATCTATGAATGATATGGAAAATAATGAAAACAAAAATGAAAATTTTAATAATAATACAGTTAATAATGAAAATAACGAAAATAAAGAAAAGAAAACGAAAATAAAAAATCCATTAAATAATAAACAAAGTAAAAAGAATAAAATAAATTTAAATAATCAAAATAATCAAAATGGTCAAAATAATCAATCTGATTTTGATATTTCAAATATTGAAATAGAAGAAAATCCAGAAGATGAAGAAGTTGAAGAATATTTTGAAGAAGATGATGATGAATAAATAAAAACTTGCAAGCTTTATTAGTTTGCAAGTTTTTTTAAAAATGAAAATCTTTTAATAATAAATAAAATAAATAAAATAAATAAAATAAATATTATTGAAGTATAAAAAAAATTATGATATAAAAAAGAAAATAATAGATGAGAAAGGAAATAATAAAATGAAAATAGAGTTATTAGGTGGATGTGAAAAAAATGAATTAGAGAAAAGAATTCAAAATACAGCAGCTGCTGGAAAATTATCTAGATTTCCTGGTAATGTAATAGAAGTATTGGAAAGTTGTGATGATTACGAAAGTAATTTAAAATTAGTCAAAAGAATTATTAAAATGGGACATAAATCTATTATTGAACATGATTATTTAGTATTTGCTTTATGTGATGTAACACCTATTGTAGAACAAACTTTAATTGGGTATAGATTAACATCTTTTACAGTAAAATCAAGAAGAGAAGTTGATTTTAGAACAGTTGGTTTTTATGTTCCAGAATTTAGAAATAAAAATGGTGAAATTCATGAAAAAAATGAAGAACTAAAAAAAGAATACATAGAAGATATGAAAATGTTATTTAATACTTATGGAGAAATTGTAGATAGAGATGTAAAAGTTGAAGATGCAAGATTTATTTTACCTTATTCATATCATAGTAACTTTATTATGGGAGTTAATGCAAGAGAGCTAGAGAGAATGGTTATTGCATTAAAATTTGGACATTTAAGTAAAATACCAGATTTAAAAGAAGTTGGAGAAGCTTTATATGATATTGTAAAAGAAAATGTGCCATATTTAGTTCCTAATATTAAAGGACAAGAAGAAAAATTAGAATCTGGATATGAATATTTAGAAAGTATTGAGAAAAGGCCAGATATAAAAATTATAGAAAAAACTCAAATGATAAGCTATACTCCTAATGCTGATGATGTTGTATTAGAAAGTGCAATTATGTATCATTATCAATGCTCAAAAGAAAAGGCAAAAGAAATTTTAAATGATATGGTAAAAAAGGATGAAAAAGCAAAAGAAAAAATGATGTATGAAATAATGCACAAAGAAGAAAGAAGAGAATTAGAACAAGTAAGTTTTAGTTTTCAAATTCCAATTTCTTTAGCTATTCTTACACATTTAACTCGTCATAGAATGCATTCATTATTAGTTCCAGAATTTTTGCCAATGTGGGATATGAATAACTATATAACACCTGAATCTGTTAATGCAAAAGCAAAAGATATATATGATAAAGCAGTTAAAAAGAATATTGAAGTTAAAGAAAAATTTGAAAAATTAGGAGTTTATGAAGGAGATTTAGTATATTTCTATTTGAGTAATCAAATGCTTAATGTAGTAACAACAATGAATGCTAGAAATACTCAATGGGTTTGTAGAATGCGTTGTTGTAATAAAGCACAATGGCAGATAAGATATATAGCAAAAGATATAGCTAAACAAGTATCAAGTGTAGCGCCACTTATAGGAAAAGGATTAGGTTCAACTTGTGTTACTGATAGATATTGCGGTGAAGGTAGAGAATGCTGTGGATTAATAAATAGTTTATTAGAAGCAGATGAAAAAAATAAAAAATAAAAGGAAATAATATGATTGATTTACATATACATACAAACCATTCTGATGGTACAGACACTGTTCAAGAATTATTTGAAAAAGCAAATGCAAAAAATATTGAGATAATTTCTATAACAGATCATGATTCTGTTGATGCATATTTTGAATTAGAAAAAAATCTAGAGCTTAGAAAATTATATAATGGAAAAATAATAGTGGGTTCTGAAATCAAAACATCTTTTGAAAAAGTTCCAATAGAAATTTTAGCTTATGGAATAGATTACAAAAAAATAAAAATCCATAAAATTGATATGGATAAAATGCAAAAAGAAATTTTACAAAAGATGAAAATGGTTTGCAATGATTTAGGACTAAAATATGATGAAGAAAATACTTATATAGATAGAAAAGATAGCACAAAGCAATTTGGCGCTTTGGTTATGGGAACTGAACTATTAAAACATGAAGAAAACAGAGAAATTATAAGTAAAATTGGTGAATTTGAACCAAGTACTTTTTTTAGAGTTCATCAAAGTAATAGTGAAAGTCCATTTTATTTTGATGAAACAAATTTCTCAATTAATATAAATGAATTAATTTCTGAAATCCATAAATCTGGTGGATTAGCATTTTTAGCACATGGTTTTGTATATCCATTTAAAAATAAAGTAGAAACAATTGAAAAAATATTAACTACTACTGATATTGATGGAATGGAATGTATATATCCTATTTTCTCTAATGAAGAAAGAAAAATAATATTCGAGTTATGTAAAAAATATAATAAATTTACATCTGGTGGAACAGACTATCATGCAAAAAATAAGCCTAATATCGATTTAGGAACAGGAATAAATAATAATATGCTTATAGAAAAAGAATTTATATCAAATTGGCTTCCAAAAGTAAAACTTATTTAGATTTTATTATCTTTCATCAGCTTCTTTAGCTCTACTTTTTTGAAAGCTATTATTTATTTCGGAAACACAATTAATAGAGTCTTTTTTTAAAGGCTCTTTTTTTCTATAAAAATTAATTAATTGTTGTTTTAAATAATCTGAACTTCTAACAATGTTACTATTAAAAATTTCACGATGGGTTGCATCTCTTAAAATGATTGCAGATATATCAATTCCTAATTTTTTATAAAATTCAATAGAATTTTGAAATCTAGAATTCATTGTTTCGCCAAATAATTCCCTTTGACTTTTTCCAACTTCTTTTGGAGTAGAAAGACTGCGATAAGACATATCGTGCATTGGGGCAGGTATTTGAGTACTAGAAGTTACTCTTTCTCCGTTTATATCATAAGAGCCTCCTTCTTTTTCTTCGTTTTGTGCAACATAATAACCAAATTGTATTTTTTTATAAGAATCTAAATCAAATTTTTTTCCAAATAATGTTTCATAATTTTTTATTCCAATCGGATAATCTAATTTTTCTGTTGGAATAGGAATAGTGCCAGCAGCACCGCCGATAAGACATCTATCAATAATTTCTGGATAAATTAATGCAAATCTTTGTGCAAAAACACCAGAAGCAGAATAACCGTTTAAAAATATTTTGTCACTTAACTTTTTGCCAGTAATCTCATGAACCTTAGCTTGAGCATCTTGAATACAAGTAAAGAATTTTTTATCAATGTGCTCATCAGTTACTGATTCTAATGATAATTGTTGTGTGTCTGGATGATCTTTAAGGCAAGGAGTTATGGGTAAAAGAATAGGTGCATCTTCACAAACATCTAAAAGTTGAGCAAATTGATGATTATTTTTTACATCTAATGCTTGAGATATATTAAAAGCATAATAATTGGTTTCTTTACCATTTGAATTAAAACTTTCAACAACCATTTCTGCATTTTCATCGAAATTTTTAGGTATAGCTAACAAATAGCATAGACCGCTACTACTTTTTTCAGCATATAAATCAAATTTTGTATTTCTATAATTTGAATAATCAGTTAAAATTAATCCCATAAAACTCTCCATTTCACAAAATATAAAATATTATAACATAATATTTTAAAATAAACTAGTGCTTTTTGTCACAGTCAAAGCTTCTCTTGTTGGACTCGGAAAGCCACATTGGAAAAATAGTCTATCAAATTATTTTCTAATCTTTCTTTTCAAATTCTTCAAGTTAAAATGCAAAATAAAAAAGCCCATTTTATATGGACTTTTTTTACTTTGGCTCCTCTTGTTGGACTCGAACCAACGACCTATCGGTTAACAGCCGAGCGCTCTACCAACTGAGCTAAAGAGGAATATATTTTTTGAACAAAATTATTATATAGTATTATATTTATATATGCAAGTTTTTATTCAAAAAAAATATATTTTTTTATTATTTACTATATAGAAATTTATATATTTTTATGTTATAAAAAGTATAAGAAATATAGTTAATAAATTATTTATTAAAATTCAAAATCTTTAAAAAACTTATTTATTCTTTAAAAATCTCTTTATTTCTTTAAAATTCTATGATATAATATTTAAATCTTTAGTTAGGAGATTTTTGATTTTGAGTAAATTTTTTGTGAAGACAAATCAAATAGAAAATAATAAAATAAATATAATTGGTGAAGATGTTAATCACATAAAAAATGTTTTAAGATTAAATGTTAATGATAAAATTAATATATGTGATAATGATAACTCAAAAAACTATAAATGTGAAATAATAAATATAAGTTCAAACAAAATAGAATGTGAAATATTAGAAGAATTACAAGAAAGCTCAGAAGGAAATGTAAATTTGCATATTTTTCAGGGTTTACCAAAAGCAGATAAAATGGAACTTGTTATTCAAAAAGGAACAGAACTTGGAGTTAGTAAATTTATACCAGTAAATTTAAAAAGATGTATAGTTAAAATCTCTGAAAAAGATGAATCAAAAAAAATTGATAGATGGAGAAAGATTGCAGAAGTTGCAGCTAAACAGTGTGGAAGAGATTTAATACCAATTGTAACAAATGTAGAAAATATTAATACTTTATGTGAGAAAATAAAAGAATATGATTTAGCAATAGTAGCTTATGAAAATGAAAAAGAAAATTATATTAAAAATGAATTGAAAAAAATAAAAAATCAAAAAGAGCAATATAAAATAGCTGTAATAATTGGACCTGAAGGCGGAATAGATGAAGAAGAAATAAAAAAATTAAAGGCATCAGGAGCAAAAATTGTAACTTTAGGAAAAAGAATTTTAAGAACTGAAACAGTGGCAATGCAAGTTTCTTCTATAATTATGTATGAACTTGAAAACGGAGGAATATAGTATTGGACAAAGCCAAACTAATGCAATTAGAAATTGATAAAAAAAGAAGATTGCCTGATAAAATAAAAGATAATATTAGTACAGATATTTTTCAAAATATATTAGCAGCAATAATTATTATTGGATATTTATTTGCTATAAATATGATTTACTATAATTTTGAAAGTGATATATTTGAAGAATATTTAAAATATTTTGCTTTAGGAATAATCTTTTTTACAATTATAATTTTTGAAGTTTCTTATAGAAAAAAGAGTTTTAAATTTTGTTTTATAGGAATAGAACTTTTAATTTGTGCAGTATTATCACTATATATTCCTTATATTTATTTACACACAACAAGAAAATTAAGAATGGAAATAATGATTTTACCAGCAATATTAGTTGTTTATTATGCAATAAAATCAATCTTAATTTTTAAACAAAAGAAATTTAGTTATCAAAATAATTTAAGTGATGTAAAAGAAATGATGCAATATACTGAAAAAACAAGTTATTTAGATGAAGATAGTACAAAAACATATAGAGAAAAAACAAAAGAGGAAGAAAAAATAAGACAAGAAATAATAAATGAGCAAAAGGAAAGAAAACTAAAAAAACAAAGAGAAAAAAATAAAAAGAAAAGAGGACAATAAATTGATTAAAAGTATGACAGGCTTCGGTCGAGGAAAATATGAAAATGATGGAAGAACCTATACTGTTGAAATAAAATCAGTAAATCATAAATATACAGATATAAATATAAGAATTCCTAGATTTTTAAATAGTGTAGAAGATGAAATTAGAAAAAAAATAAATAATGCAATTTCAAGAGGAAAAATTGATGTTTTTATTAATTTTGAAAATTTTAGCAATAAAGGAAACGCTATAAGGATAAATAGAGAATTAGCAAAAGAATATCTAAAAGAGCTTAAAAGTTTGGCAGATGAAACTAATTTAGATTTCAATGTTAATGTAATAGATGTTTCTAGATTACCAGAAATATTAAAAATAGAAGATGAAGAAGATGGAGAATTAATTTCTTCTGAACTTATGTTAGCAGTTGATGAAGCTATTCAAAATTTTGTTAAAATGAGAGAAACAGAAGGAATTAAATTAATTGAAGATATTGAAAAGAGAATATATTTAATTAAAGAGAAAGTAGAAGAAATAACATCATTTTCAAGTAATTTAGTTGAAGAATATATAGAAAAATTAAAAAGTAGAGTAGATGAATTATTAAAACCTGGAACAGTTGATGAAACTAGATTAATGCAAGAAATAGTAATATTTTCAGATAAATCTTCAATAGAAGAAGAACTTACTAGATTGAAAAGTCATATATCACAATTTTTGAATTTAATAAAACAACCTTCTCCAATTGGTAAAAAAATGGATTTTCTTGTACAAGAAATAAATAGAGAAGTAAATACAATTGGTTCAAAAGCAAATTGTTTAGAAATAACAAATAGAGTTATTGAAATTAAAACAGAAGTTGAAAACATAAGAGAACAAATTCAAAATATAGAATAGTTTTATAGATTTTTTTAAAATCTAAATATGAAAGAAAGAGGTATATTATGCAACTTATTAATATTGGTTTTGGAAATATAGTTTCAGCTGAAAGAATAATATCAATTGTAAGTCCAGATTCAGCACCAATAAAAAGACTTGTTCAAGAAGCAAAAGATGGAAAGACAGCAATTGATGCAACTTATGGAAGAAGAACAAGATCAGTTATTATTATGGATTCTGGCCATATAATATTATCAGCAGTTCAGCCAGAAACCATTGCAGGAAGAGTTGATACAGGATTAGATAATGTTGAAGAATAATTAAAAATTAGGAGGTATTTTAAAATGGTAGTAAAACCAACAGTAGCAGAATTGCTAGAAAAAGTTAATGATAACAGATATTCTTTAGTAATAATGACTGCAAAAAGAGCAAGACAAATTGCAGATGGAGATACTGTCAGAACAAAGATTAAAGCAAGATCTGCTGTAACCTTAGCTGCTCATGAAATAGCAGAAGGAAAAGTCACAAAAGTAGATGATTCAGAAGAAGAATAAAATATTTAAAGAGGTATTTGATTATGTTAGTTATAGTATCAGGAGTAGCAGGTGCAGGAAAAGACACAATAAAAAAAGAAATTATTAAAAGAATGGAAAATGTAAAATCAATTCCATCTTTGACAACTAGAACTCCAAGAGAAGGAGATATTCCAGGAGAAACATATATATTTTTATCAAAAGAAGAATTTGAAGAAAAAATTAGAAATGATGAGATATATGAATACGATATTCATCATAATCATTATTATGGAACTTCTAAAAAAATATTAAATGATGCATCAAAAGAAGGAATTATAATTAAAGATATAGATGTAAATGGAACAGAAGCATTAAAAAATACTTTGAAAGATATAAAAATAGTAACTATATTTCTAAGAGTACCTAAAGAAGAATTAAGAAAAAGATTAGAAAATAGAATAGATAAACCATCAGAAGGTGAAATAATTCTTAGATTAAATAGATTTGATTATGAAGAATCTAGAATAAATCTATATGATTATGTACTTAAAAATGATGATTTAGAAAAAACGGTAAATATAATTGAAGAAATTATAAGACAAGAAAGTAAAAATAATTAAAAGATAAAAAATACATCTTAAATTTATTTTGAGATGTATTTTTTTATTAGCAATTAATTTAAATAAAGAAAAACTTAAGATTTCTTAATATTTACTAAAAGTAAAATTTATGCTAGAATGTTAAATGAATTAAAGGAGACAAAATGTTTGCTGAAGTTATAATAAATAGTAATGCAAGACAACTTAATAAAGTATTTGATTATATAGTACCAATAGAAATGGAAAATTCTATAAAAGTTGGTGCTAGAGTTTTTGTGCCATTTGGAAAAGGAGAAAAACTAGAAGATGGTTTTGTTATTGATTTAAAGGAAACTTCAGAGTTTGCAAACAAAGAAATTAAAAAGATTCAAAAAGGAAATAGTATTTCAGAAAGTAATATAACTTTAGCAAAATTGATGTCCAGAAAATATTTTTGCAATATTTCAGAATGTATTAAATTAATGTTGCCACCAAGAACTGGTGGTAAAAAGATAGAAAACAGAGTAAAAGAAAAAACTGGAAATTTTGTATTCTTAAAAAAAGAAAAAGAAGAAATAGATTTTTTAATAGATACTGAAAAAATAAGAAGTGATAAACATATAAGAGCTCTAAAATTTTTAGAAGATAATGATGGAATATATAAGTCAGATTTAGAGGTTTTAGCAGATGTAAGTCCTTCTATTATAAAAACATTAGAAAAAAATGGATATATAGAAATTGTAGAAAAACAAATTGAAAGAAATCCATTTATACATAAAAATATCGAAAAAGATTTTCCAAAAAACTTAAATAAAGAACAAAAAAAGTGTTTTGATAGTATAGCTTCTTGTATAGATAATAACGAATTTTCAAAACATTTAATATATGGAATTACAGGTTCTGGAAAAACTGAAATATACTTACAATTAATAGATAGAGTATTGATGCAAGGAAAAGATGCTATTGTGTTAGTACCAGAAATATCTTTAACACCACAAATGGTAAATAGATTTTTAGCTAGATTTGGTAGCATAGTCGCAGTTCTTCATAGTAAATTATCAATTGGAGAACGATATGATGAATGGCAAAAAATAGCAAAAGGAGAAGCTAAAATAGTTATTGGTGCAAGATCTGCAATTTTTGCTCCAGTAAAAAATCTTGGAATAATTATTATTGATGAAGAACATGATATGTCTTATAAGGCAGATTCAACTCCAAGATATAATGCTAAAGATATAGCAAAATATATAGCAAAAGAAAATAATTGTCCACTTGTGCTTGGAAGTGCTACACCAGAAATAAATACAATGTATCAAGCAAAAAATAATGAAATATCTTTATATACATTAACAAAAAGAGCAAATAATACTAATCTTCCAGAAGTAGAAGTTGTAGACTTAAGAAATGAATTAGCTAGTGGTAATAGATCAATGTTAAGTTTAAAACTTCAAAAGGAAATTGAAAATAATTTAAAAAATAAAAAACAAACAATTTTATTTTTAAATAGAAGAGGATATTCTACTTTTGTAATGTGTAGAGAATGTGGATATGTTGCAAAATGCAAAAATTGTAATATAAGTTTAACTTATCATATTAGAGAAAATAAGTTAAAATGCCATTATTGTGGATATGAAATTAATAATATAACAGAATGTCCAAATTGTAAGAGCAAAAAGGTAAAGTATTTTGGAAGTGGAACTCAAAAATTAGAAGATGAAATTCACAAACTTTATCCAGAAGCTACTACTATTAGAATGGATATAGATACAGTTAGTAAAAAGAATTCTCATGAAGAAATTTTAGATAAATTTAAAAATGATAATATAGACATTTTAATTGGAACACAAATGGTAGTTAAAGGACATCATTTTCCAAAAGTAACTTTGGTTGGTGTAGTTTCAGCAGATAGTAGTTTAAATTTGGATGATTATAGAGCTGTTGAAAAAACATTTCAAACTTTGGTACAAGTTGCTGGAAGAAGTGGAAGAGAAGAAAGTGGAAAAGTAATAATTCAAACTTATAATCCAGATCATTATGCAATAATTGAAGCTCAAAAACAAGATTATGACTTGTTTTATAATCAAGAATTGGATTTAAGAAAAATGTTGAATTATCCACCATTTTGCGATATAATGCTTATTAGATTTTCTGGAAAAAATTTAGAAGAAATTAAAAAAATATCTAATATAGTTTATAAAAAGATTAAAGATATAAATAATGAAAATATTTACATTTATAAACCAGTTCCTTCACCAATAGATAAAATTAAGAATAAATATAGATGGAGAATTGTAATAAAATGTAAACTTACAACAAGGGTTTTAGATATTATAAATTATGCTATTCAAGATGATAAAATAAAAAAATATAAAGATACAAGTATTATTGTAGATATTAATCCTAATAGTATGAATTAGAAAGGAAGTTAAAATGGCAATTAGAAATCTAAGATATGAAAATGATGAAATCCTTAAAAAAACTTCAAGAGAAATTAATGTTATAGATGATAAAATTAAAGAACTTGCAGAAGATATGATGGAAACTATGCATAAATGGGATGGAGTTGGTTTGGCGGCTGTTCAAGTTGGTGTTTTAAAAAGAATAATAGTAATTGATTTATATGATGAAAATAAAACACAATATACTTTAATTAATCCTGTAATTATAAAACAAAAAGGAGAACAAGAAGTTGATGAAGGATGCTTAAGTTTTCCTAACCAATTTGGAAAAGTTAAAAGACCAAAAGAAGTAGTGGTAGAAGCATTAGATATAAATGGTAAAAAGATTACAATAAAAGCTAAAGATTTACTTGCACAAGCATTATGCCATGAGATTGACCATTTAAATGGAATAGTATTTACTGAAAAAGTAGAACCAGGAACTTTAGAAAAAGTTAATCCAGAAGAAAATAAAAAATAATTTGAAAGGAAAATATTAATGAAAATTCTTTTTATGGGAACACCTGATTTTGCTAGGGATTCCTTAGAAAAATTATATGAAAATGGATATGATATTTGTGGTGTAGTAACAACTCCTGATAGACCAGCAGGAAGAGGAATGAAATTAGTTTCTTCTCCAGTTAAAGAATATGCTATTTCAAAAAACTTAAAAATTTTTCAACCAGAAAAAATATCAAATAATAAAGAATTCAAAGAAGAAATTAAAAATTTGGCTCCTGATTTAGTTTGTGTTGTTTCTTATGGAGTAATTCTTCCTAAATCTTTTTTAAATATTCCTAAATTAGGATGTATAAATGTTCATCCATCAATGCTTCCAAAATATAGAGGATCAGCTCCTATTCAATGGGCAGTTTTAAATGGAGATAAAACCACTGGTGTTACTATAATGTATCTTAATGAGGAAATGGATGCAGGTGATATAATAAATCAAAAGGAAGTTGAAATTGGAGAAGATGAATCATCCGGAGAATTATGGAATAGACTTTCTAAAGTAGGTGCTGATTTATTACTTTTTACAATAAAGCAAATAGAGCAAGGCACTGAAAAAAGAATACCTCAAGTAGGAGAATATACTTTAGCACCAATGCTAAATAAAGAAATGTCTAAAATTAATTGGAAAGAAAAAAAAGCAGAAGAAATAAAAAATCTAGTAAGAGGCTTAAATCCTATTATGGGAACATATACTTTCTTAAATGGTAAAAAAATAAAATTCTGGAAAGTACAAAAAATAGAAAATGATGAATTTATAAAAGAAAATAATAATATAGATATAAAAAATGCAAAAGAAGGAGAAGTTCTTTTAGCAAATGAAAAAAAAGGACTTTTTATAAAAGCAATAAATGGAGTGATTTCTGTACTTGAAATACAAGGCGAAAATGCAAAAAAAATGAGTATATATGATTTCTTGAGAGGAAATAAAATACAAGAAAAAGATATATTTGAATAACTCTTGTAAAAAAATGATTATATTGATATACTAATTATTAGTAAAAAAGATTATTAAGGAGGGATGTACATTATGGAAGAAAACAAAGAAGAATTAGAAGTTTCTGAAGAAGAAATATCAGTAGAAGGAAATGATACTGTAAAAATATCAAATGAAGCAGTTGCAACTTATGCTGGAATTGCAGTTTCAGAAGTTTCAGGTGTATATGGTATGGCAGGAGGCTTTGCTGGTATAACAGAGGCACTAAGTGGAAAGAAAAATTTGGCAAAAGGTATAAGAGTAGATGTAGGCGAAAAAGAAGCGAAAATAGATGTAAATATAATAGTTGAATATGGAGCTAGAATTCCAGAGGTAGCTTTTGAGATTCAATCAAGAGTAAAAAAATCAGTTGAAAATATGACAGGATTAAAAGTTTTAGAAGTTAATGTTCATGTACAAGGTGTTCATGCAGTAAGTGAAAACAAAAAACAAGAAGATGAAGAAGAACCAAATGAAGAATAAAGAGGAGAAAAATTATGAAATTTTTAGATAAACTAGCTTTAAAAATATTTTCAATAATAATAGTTGTAATTACTATTACTGCAATATTGTTAATTACAAATATTATTTCAATTGATGTGATAGTAGAAAAAATATCATTACTTTCTCAATATGGAGATGTTGCTTTTCAAGCTGCAATTGCAGTAATTGCAGTATTATTGCTACTTGCAATAAAAGGTTTATTTTTTACAAGTAAATCAGATGATACTAGTAAAGATGGTATTATTTTAGAGAATGCAAGTGGGAAATTAGTAATATCAAAAGAAAGTTTAGAAAGTTTAATTGCAAGTGTAGTAAAAGAAATTCCAGGGGCAGAAACTGTTTCAAGTAGAACTTTTCTAGATAAACACAAAAATTTAATAGTTTTTGTAACAGCTGTTGTAAGTAAAGATGTTATGCTAAAAGATATATCAAATGAATTACAACAAAGAATAAAAGAAACAATGAGAAGAACAGCTGATTTAGAAGTTAAAGAAGTTAATATAAAAATTAAAAATATTATTTCAAAGAAAATAAAAGGATTGCCTGCAGCTAGTGCTATGGAAAAAGAAGAAGATTCTTCTGAAGAACAAACAGAAGATGCAAGTGATAGCACACAAAAAAATGAAACAGGAGAGGAGTAATTTTTATGAGCCAAAATAATAATGAAAATGAGAATGAAAATAATAATGAAAAAAATTTTAATTATTATCAAGAAAATAGTTTTAATTATTTTGTTTCAAAATACGGTGGAGCAGTAATAGGAGGATTAATCGCATTAATATTGTGTTTTACAGAATTATATAAAATTTTAGTTTCAATAGTTATTGTATTAGCTGGTGTAGTTATAGGAAATTATGTACAAAAAAATAAATCAAATGTAAAAGAAAAATTAAAACAATTCATTGATAAATTTTAGGAGGAAATAATGCAAAGATCTGCAATGAGAGAATTAGCTTTCAAGTTAGTTTATGAAATAGAAATCCAAAAAAATGATGAAGATGAACAACTTGAAATATTTGTTGAAAATAACGATATTACAGATGAAAAAGTTGTAGAATATTTAAAAGATATAAAAAATGGAATAAAAGCAAATTTTGAAGAAATCAATAGATTGATTGAGAATAACCTTAAAGAAAATTGGAGTTTGAAAAGAATTTCTAAAATTAACTTAAGTTTAATTAAAATTGCTATTTATGAAATGTTATATAAAAATTTACCTTATAAAATAGCAATAAATGAAGTTGTAGAACTAGCAAAAAAATATGCAGATGAATCTGCTCCTATTTTTATTAATGGAATACTTGCAAGTGTTGTAAAAGAAAAAAATTTAAATGGAGAAATTAATGAAAATTAACCCTATTACTGTCGCTGAACTAAATAGATATATTAAAGATAAAGTAGCAGATGATGAGTATTTAAACAGTGTATTTGTTAAGGGAGAAATTTCTAATTTTAAACATCATTATACAGGACACATGTATTTTACGTTAAAAGATGAAACTTCTCTTATAAAATGTATAATGTTTAAATCATATACTGCTACTTTAAATTTTGTTCCTAAAGATGGAATGAAAGTATTAGTTTTAGGATCTGTTGGTGTATTTGAAAGAGATGGTGTTTATCAAATATATGTTCAAGCAATGCAAGAAGATGGAATGGGAAATCTTTATACAGCTTATGAAGAATTAAAGAAAAAGCTTGAAGATGAGGGATTATTTGACCAAAAACATAAAAAAGCTATTCCGTTTATGCCTAAAATAATTGGAGTTTTAACTTCAAATACCGGTGCTGTTATTAGAGATATAATAAATGTATCTACTAGAAGAAATCCTAATGTTTATATAAGACTTTTACCAATACCTGTTCAAGGAGAAGGAGCAGGAAATAAAATTGCTAAAGCAATAAAACTTATGAATGAGAAAAAATTAGCAGATGTTATTATATTAGCAAGAGGTGGTGGATCTATTGAAGATTTATGGCCTTTTAATGAAGAAGTGGTTGCAAGAAGTATTTATGAATCTGAACTCCCAATTATTTCAGCAGTAGGACATGAAACAGATTTTACAATAGCTGATTTTGTTGCCGATTTAAGAGCTCCAACTCCTTCAGCTGCTGCTGAACTTGCAGTTGCAGATGTTTCAGAACTAAAAAATAGTATAGATTTGTATGAAAAAAGATTAAAAATATCTCTAAAAAGAAAAACAGAGATTA
Organism: uncultured Clostridia bacterium; assembly: GCA_947632605.1. GTDB lineage: Bacteria > Bacillota > Clostridia > TANB77 > CAG-508 > Scatovivens. The sequence continues at coordinate 165,854 of CANRPX010000001.1, forward strand.
TGAGACTTAGATATGAAAAATGTTTAAATTCAAAAGTTTATAAAGAACCATATCAAAGAATTAATGATTTTTATATGCAAATAGAAAACAATATTAAAACTATGGAAAATATAACATCAAAGAAAATAAAAGATTGCAAAATTGAAGCAACAAAAATAATTACAAAATTAGATACTTTAAGTCCATTAAAAACTTTGACAAGAGGATATTGTGTTACTGAAATAGATAATAAAATTATTACAAAATCTTCTGATTTAAAAAGAGATATGGAAGTAAATTTAAGATTTTATGATGGAAATAAAAAAGCAAAAATTATTTGATTTTATAGATTTTTTGAAAATCTAAATACATATAAGGAGATGTATTAGAGAAAATCTAATATAGAAAATTTTTATGGACAAGAAAAAAAAGATAGTTATAGCCATATTTATAATTATTATTGCAGCTTTGACAGTAACTTTATGTGCTCTTGAAATGAACAATTCCAAAAAAGAAAATAACGAAGCACAAGAAAATGTAGTAAATGAAATAATAGAAGAAAATGTTGTTTCAGAAAATGAAATAAATAATGTTGTAAATAGCACTGATAATGAAAACTTGAATAATGAAATAACAAGTAGTATATCAAATCCACCTAACACGGTTTACCAAAGTGATGAAGTGTACAATTCAAATTCAGATGTTGGAACAACAAATAAGAAAGAAGAGGCTATTAATTTAGTAAAACAAGAATGGGGAGAAGATAGTACAGTTACTTTTAGTTGTGACTCTGTTACAACTAAAGGAGAATATATTATTGCTGTAACTTCTTTAGAAACAGCAACAGTAAAAAGTTATTTTAGAGTTAACTTAGAAAATAAAACTGTAACAGTAGAATTCTAGAAAGGAAAAAGTATGAGTACAAAAAAAGAAGATTTAAATTTTGAACAATTAATGGAAAAATTAGAAGACATTACAAACAAATTAGAAAAAGAGCAATTGTCTTTAGATGATTCAGTTAAATTGTTTGAAGAAGGAATTGAACTTTCTAAAAAATGCAATTCTAAATTAGAAGAAGCGGAAAAGAAAATAACAATACTAATAAACGATAACAACGAGATAAAGGAGGAAAACTTCACACCAGAAGGTTAAAAAACTTATGACAATCTTTAATCAAATTATAAATAACAAATGTATATGGTTACCAATTTTATTATGGTTTTTAATACAAACTTTTAAAGTAATTGTAGATTTAATTATAAATAAAAAACTAAATGTAAAAAGAATATTAGGAGCTGGAGGAATGCCAAGTTCACATTCAGCAATAGTTTCTTCACTTGCTGTTTGTATAGGAAGAGAATATGGCTTTGACTCTGGAATATTTGCTTTTTCTGTTATTATGGCTTTTGTTGTTATGTATGATGCAGCAGGAGTAAGAAGAGCAGCAGGAAAGCAAGCTAGAATATTAAATAAGATATTAGAAACACCTGGACTTACTACTAAAGAAGTACAAGAAAAGTTAATTGAAACATTGGGACATACACCAGTTCAAGTATTTGTAGGTGCTTTAATAGGAATAATTGCAGGTGCAATAGTATAAAAATATAAAAGTTAGGTGGTGTTATATTATGACAGATATTGAAATAGCAAGAAGTGTAAAATTAGAAAAAATCACAAAAATTGCCGAAAAATATGGAATAGACGAAGACTATTTAGAAGTCTATGGAAAATATAAGGCAAAAATTTCAGAAGAATTTATTAAAAAAGTAGAAACAAAAGAAGATGGAAAATTAATTTTAGTTACAGCTATAAATCCAACACCATTAGGAGAAGGAAAAACAACTGTTGCAATAGGATTATCTGATGGATTAAACAGATTAGGAAAAAAATCTGTTTTAGCATTAAGAGAACCTTCTTTAGGACCAGTTTTTGGAATAAAAGGAGGAGCAACAGGTGGTGGATATGCTCAAGTTGCACCAATGGAAGATATTAATTTACACTTTACTGGAGATATTCATGCAATAACATCAGCAAATAATTTATTAGCAGCTATGATTGATAATCATATCTATTATGGAAATAAATTAGGATTTAAAAAAGTTATTTGGAAAAGATGTTTAGATTTAAATGATAGAGCTTTAAGAGAAGTAGAAGTAGGACTTTCAAAAGAAAAAAGAATGAAACCAAGAGAAGATGGATTTGACATATCTGTTGCATCTGAAATAATGGCTATTTTCTGCTTATCTAAAGATATAAAAGATTTAGAGAGAAGACTTGGAAATATAATAGTTGGATATAATGAAGTAGATGAACCAATTTTTGCAAAAGATTTGAAAGCAGAAGGAGCATTAACAGTTTTATTAAAAGATGCAATTAATCCAAATATTGTACAAACTCTAGAACATAATTTAGCAGTAGTTCATGGTGGACCTTTTGCAAATATTGCACATGGATGTAACAGTATAATAGCAACAAAATTAGCTTTAAAATTAGGAGATTATGTAGTTACAGAAGCAGGTTTTGGTGCAGATTTAGGTGCTGAAAAATTTGTAAATGTTAAATGTAGAAAAGCAGGATTAAATCCTTCTGTTTGTGTATGTGTAGCAACACTTAAAGCTTTAAAATATCATGGGGGAGCTAAACAAAGTGAATGTTCTAATGAAAATTTGGAAGCATTAGAAATAGGTATAGAAAATTTAAAAAGGCATGTTGAAAATATAAAATATAGATATGGATTAACACCTATTGTTGCAATTAACAAATATAAAGATGATTCTGAAAAAGAAATAAAACTTTTAGAAGAAAAATTAAATGAATTAGGAATAGATTTAAGTTTAACAGATGTATGGGCAAAAGGTGGAGAAGGAGCTATTGATTTAGCTGAGAAAGTTTTGAAATTAACAGAAGTAAAAAATAAAATTAATTTTGTTTATAAAGATGAAGATGATATAAAAACAAAAATTGATAAAGTAGCAAGAGAAATTTATGGAGCTGAAGGTGCAGACTATTCTGAAGAAGCATTAGAACAAATTAAAGTAATAGAAAAAAATGGATACGGAAAATATCCTATTTGTATAGCAAAAACACAATACTCATTCTCAGATGATGCAAAAAATCTTTTATGTGACAAACCTTTTAGAATATTTGTAAAAGAGGCAGTTGTAAAAAACGGAGCAGAATTTGTTGTTATAAAAACTGGAAAAATATTTACTATGCCTGGCCTTCCAGAATCTCCTTCAGCAGAAAGAATAAGAATTGATGAAAATGGAGAAATAGCAGGAATATTCTAAAAAATTTAAAATAAAAAATATATAAATTTAAAAAATAAAAAATCCCTTAATATAAATTAAGGGATTTTTGGTTTTTTGTATTAATTATTATTTTCTCCTCCTAGATTAGAAAGAATTATTCTAGGTAAAGCTAAAACTTTTAAGAAAGCTAATTTTATTTTCTTCTTTATCATATAAAATTTATTTAAACTTCTAGGACTTACAAGATAGTTATCAAGGTTATCTGTTTCTACAAGAGCAGTAGTACCAGCTTCTTCATTGTTTGTAGTTTCTTCTTCAATATTATTTTCAATTAAAGAAGGTTCAGTTACTTTTTCTTCTTGTTCAACAACTGATGTTTTTTCATATAATCCTGAAATTAAGTCATCTATTAAACTATTTACTACATTATCTTCTTCTAAATCAGATACATCTTCAGAAAATTTAGCTTCTGATACATTTTGTTCATCTTGGTTAGTTTCTTCTTGATAAAATTCATCAAATAGTTTATCAATATCTAAATCTAATGAAGTTTCTTGAACTATATTACCAATTGAATCTTCAATTTCAATATGTTCTTCGTTTTCAGGTGCAACTTCAAAAGCATCAATATTAGTATTTTCTTCACTTTGAGGTTCTGCTAAATCAGATCCAAGAGTAACTTCTTCATCTGCAAGATTTATAGTGTCATCTTCTATTAATCCAATATCGCATTTTGTAACGTTTTCTACTAATGTATCAATAATTTCTTCATTTATAATAAAATTTTCTTCTGCTTCTTTTTTAGTAATAGGGGCAGTAAAGTTATTATTATAATTATTATCCCATTCATAATTTGAATTTCTAAAACAGAAATTTAAATTACTAAAGCTTAAAATCTTTATTTCAGCAACAAAACCATTTTCTGTTTTTTGCATTTCTAATTCAGTAGTATTATTCCAACTACTATCAAATCCATATACAATAGATACAGATTCGGAATTATTTTTAAATAAAAATCCAGAATATGTAATGGTACAAGTTTCATTTTCTATTAAATTTCCACTAAATGAGATATCATTTGTTAAATTCATTTTCATTACTCCTATTTTTAACACTATTATTCAAATCCATTATAATGATAATTTATAAATAATTCAAGGGAATATAATTTTTTTATATTACATTTGTGTTACAAATATGTTACAAAATATAAAAATGGAATAAAAATTATAAATTGTAAAATAATAGTAATTAGAAAAGCATTGCTAATAAAGGAGTTTATAAAATATGAAATTAAAAAAACTAATTCTATTATTTATAATTTTTTCGATTATAGTAGGATTATTTTCAATTTCTTTTTCACTTTCAAAATATGGTTCAAGAGGAGAAGAAGTAAAGAAGATTCAAACTAAATTAAAAAATTGGGGATATTATTCTGGATCAGTAGATGGAATTTATGGTTCAAAAACTTTTGAAGCAGTAAAAAAATTTCAAAGAAAAAATGGATTAACAGTAGATGGTATAGCAGGTACTAATACTTTAAAAGCTTTAGGAATTACTTCTAGTAATTCATCAAGTGGAAATAAAAGTACAAATAATACAGATTTGAATTTGCTAAGTAAATTGGTACACGCAGAAGCAAGAGGAGAACCATATAAGGGTATGGTAGCTGTTGCTGCAACTGTTTTAAATAGAGTATCAAGCTCTAAATTTCCAAACACAATTGCTGGAGTAATATATCAATCAGGAGCATATACATGTGTATCTGATGGACAAATAAATTTAGAAGCTAGTTCTCAAGCTAAAAAAGCTGCTCAAGATGCAATAAATGGATGGGATCCTACTTCTGGATGTATATATTATTTTAATCCAAGTACAGCAACATCATCATGGATTTGGAGTAGACCACAAGTACTTACAATTGGAAAACATATCTTTTGTAAATAATTTAAAATCAGGGTAAATTGTTGTTATAGTTAGTTTGACAAAACCTTAACATATTGGTAATATATATATGAAAATATGGAGGAGAATTATATGACACTTTATCCTGATTTTTATTGTAAAAAAGTTACTGATATTAATATAGAATATTTAAAAAAAAATAATATAAAAGCATTAATTTTAGATGTAGATAATACTCTTTTAGATTTTGATTTAAAAATTTTAGATGGTTTAGAAGATTGGTACGATAATATCAAAAAAAATGATATAAAATGTATAATACTTTCAAATAGTAATAAATTGGAAAAAATAAAAAAAGTAGCAAATTTATTGCAAATACCTTTTATAAATTTTGCTACTAAACCTTTAAAAAGAGGATTTAAAAAAGCTCAAAAAGAATTAAATATTCCAAATGAAAATATTGCAGTTGTTGGTGACCAAATATTTACAGATGTTATAGGAGCAAATAGAATGAAAATGCATTCTATACTTGTTGAACCAATAAATAAAAAAGATTTATTTTTAACGAAAATTAAAAGACCATTAGAAGAAGTAGTTATTAAAAAATATTTAAAGAAGCAGGTAAATAAATAATGTATTTTAATGATGTACATATTTTAATTTATGTGGTAATAGTAGCAATAGGGCTTATAGTAGGAAAATTTTGTGCTTGGTGCAATATGAGAATTCCAGAAAATAAAAAAATTTTTAGTAAAGATTTTTTTATTGAAGATAAAAAAGGAATTCCTCTTAATTATGTATTTATGATACTTACATCAATAATTTATATATTATTACTATATAAGTTTGGAATAAAAAAAGATGGAATTTTACAAAATTTAGATTTAATAAAATTAATTATATTAGTTCCAATGTTATTATTAACTTTCTTTATAGACTTTAAACATAGAATAATTCCAAATAGATTAACTTTAACAATGTTTGAATTTGGTTTAGCAATAACTTTTATTTATGGTATTACAAATGTAAATATGGCAAAAGATTATATAATTGGAATGCTTACAGGTGCTGGAATTTTCTTTTTAATTACACTTCTTGGAAAGGTAATTTCTGGAAAGGAAGTAATGGGATTTGGCGATGTAAAATTCATGGGAGCTTTAGGACTTTTTTCTGGAATGAACACTATTGCTGAAATAACTTTACTTACTTTTGCAATATCAGCTGTATGCTCAATTTTAATTATTATTTATAGAATTATTATTAAAAGTAAAGATGAATATATTCCTTTTGGACCTTTTTTAGTAATTTCAACATTTATTTGTATGTTTATACCATCAGGATATGTATTTGATATATTTCTACTAATATGTAAAGAAATTAGTAATAGAATATTGATATTTTAGGAGGTTTTAATTATGAATGTAAAAGTAAAATGGCTTAAAAATCAATTGGCAAATTTGAAATTAGATGGAATGATAATTACAAATCCTGTAAATATAAGGTATTTAACGGGCTTATCAGAAGAAGGAACATTAATTATTGCTAAAAGAGAAAATATATTTATTACAGATGGAAGATATATAGAAAGTGTTAACAAAAAACTTACAATAGATGATGAAATTGTAGTTTATAATGTAAGAGAATTAGATAAAATTGATTATGAAAATATTTTTACAATAGATGATAATGTAGGATTTGAAGAAAACTATGTAACGTATGAAAATTACAAAAAATATTTGCATACATATAGAGTAAATTTAATTGAAACAGAAGGTTTAATTGAAAATCAAAGAATAATTAAAGAACCAGAAGAATTAGAATTAATTAAAAAAGCTTGTGGAATTACAGATAGAGCATTTGAATATATAATAAGAAATATTAAAGAAGGTATGACTGAAAAGGAAATAGCTTTTGAAATAGAAAGATTTATGATAAAAAATGGAGCTGATGGTTTAGCATTTGACTCAATTGTTGCATCTGGAGAAAATAGTTCAAAACCACATGCAGTTCCTACTGATAGAATAATTCGTTCAGGAGATATAATTCAATTCGATATTGGTTGTAAATATAAAGGATTTTGTTCAGATTTATCTAGAGTAGTTTTTGTAGATGAAATTGAACCAGAATATAAAGAAATATACAGCTTTGTATTAAATGAGCAAAAGAAAATGGCAGATTCTCTTAAAGATGGAGCAAATATAAGATTAGCTGTTAAAGATAGAGAAGAAGATTATAAAAATAGAAATTTCGATATTGCACACAGTTTTGGACATGGAGTTGGTATAGAAATTCATGAATTACCAAGATTATATGCAAAAACAGATAATATATTAAAAGAAAATTCTGTAATTACAGTTGAACCAGGAGTATATATTCCTGGAAGATTTGGAATAAGAATTGAAGATACTTATAAAGTAAATAAAACTAATTGTGAAGCTTTAACACAATGTTCAAAAAATTATACAGTAATAAACTTAGTTTAAAAAGCTTGATTTAAAAGGAATATTATGGTAATATTATATATAGTTTAAATAAATAGAAAAGGAGAATTATTATGGCAGACGTATATATGGCTGGAGATTTAAGAAATAATACAACTTTTGAATTAGATGGAAATGTTTTTAAAGTTGTTGAATTTCAACATGTAAAACCAGGAAAAGGAGCAGCATTTGTTAGAGTAAAAATGAAAAATGTCATAACAGGAGCTGTTATAGAAAGAACATTTAACCCTTCAGAAAAATTACAAGGTGCAGAAATAGAAAAAAGAGAAATGCAATATTTATATAATGATGGTGGACTTTATTATTTAATGGATAACACAACTTATGAACAAATACCATTAAATGAAGAACAATTAGGAGATGCATTAAAATACATAAAAGAAAATATGAATGTTACAGTATTATCTTTTAAAGGAAAAGTATTTAATGTAGAACCTCCTATGTTTGTAGAACTAGAAGTTACATATACAGAACCAGGATTCAGTGGAAACACAACAACAACTTCTGGAAAACCTGCAACACTAGAAAATGGACTAGAAATATCTGTACCATTATTTGTAAATATTGGTGATGTTATTAGAATAGATACAAGAACAGGTTTATATATGGAAAGAATCTAAAAAAATTCTAAAGGATTGACGGCTATGCCGTCTTTTTTTATTCCTAAATGTAAGTGACATCCGCGTAGTAGCACCATTTGTAGGGTTGCCATTAGAGTCTTTATATGGATTATTTGGAATTCCAAAAATGTTTTTCGGACCAACATTTGCAATTTGTTCTCCAGAAGATACAATTTGTCCAACAGATACTATAAAATTAGGAGAAACATGTGAATATGAAACATCTAAATTATTGCTTCTAACAGTAATAGTACAACCATTTGCACCTTGAAAACCAATAAAAATAATTTTTCCATCTGTAACTGAATAAATATTTGTGTTTTGAGGAGCAGAAATATCAATTCCAGAATGTGTACTAGAAGCACCAGAAGTAGGACTTCTTCTAGGACCGAATTGAGAAGTAATTGTATGAAATCCAGGAATAGGCCAAAAGAATTCATTATTAGAAAAATAATAATTTGAATCTAAATCTTCTACTTTAGAATTAAAATCTAAGTTTTGGCTATAATAAAAAATAGAAATGTAAATAATAATTATAATTAGAATAAAAGAGTAATATGAAAAAAATTTATTAATATTAAAACCTCCTTTTAAAAAAATAATTTATTTTAAAGAAAATAAAAAAAGCTAGAAATATATTAAATCTAGCTTTTTGCTTATGGCAGGGGTAGTAGGATTCGAACCCACACAGGCGGTTTTGGAGACCGATGTGCTACCATTGACACTATACCCCTAATTCAATAACAATAAATATTTTAGCATATTTGTTTTTTTTATTCAAGTAAATTTTAAATAAATAATAAATAAAAATATAAGAAAATATAAAAAAAGGCTTGCAAAAACATTCAATAAACGTTATAATATTAATAGTTTTAACTTTAATATATGAATTTAGGGAGGAAATTATGAGAAAATTATCAAAAATATTAACTATGACAGTTGTAGTTTTAGCTGTAATTGCAATGTCATTAAACGTAAATGCAGCAACACAAAAAGAAACTTTAATCAATTATATTAGAGAAGCACATGTTGTTAATGGAATGATGTTTGAAATAACAAATGCACAAAAAAATGCATTAACAGATTACATTAACACAAGCATTAGTGAAGAAACAGCACAAGCTGTTTACAACGATTTAGTATCAATTGAAAATACTATAAAAAATACAGGAGCAACAAATACATCACAAATTAGTAGAGATGTTAGAGAAAAAGTTTTAGCACAAGCTAAAGCAACAGCTACAAAAGCTGGATTAACTTTAAATGTTGATACAAGAAACAATACATTCACTTTATTAAAAACTAATGGAGAAGTTTTAGCTTCTGGTGGATATTTATCATTAGTTACAAATCCAGGAGCAAATCCAGGATCTTCAAACGGAGGATCTTCAAATGGATCAACAGCTGGAGGAAATAAATTATTATATACAGGTGCTAATTATGTTGTATATGCATTACCAGTTTTAGCAATAGTTGCCGTTGCATTAGTTGTTAAAAAGAGAAAAGCATAATTTAAATGAGTAAAAAAATACTAAATATATTTAAAGCAGCTATTATATCTTTAATAGTTGCTTTTTTATTTGTTATAATTACTTGTATTACTTTGAGTAAGATAGGAAAAGAAAAGATTAATACGGCAATATATCTTTTAAAAGTAATTACAGTAAATGAGCAAAATATAAAAGGAGTTCAACCAGTATTAGAAGGTAATGTTCTAATTAATTATCCAACTTATGGAAGTAAATATGCTACAATTAAAATTGATAGCATAGGATTAGAATTACCAGTCTATTATGGTGCTAATTATACAATTCTAAAAAGTGGTGTTGCACATGACGAGAATTCTTTTTTCCCAGGAGAAGGTGGAAGTATAATTTTAGCAGGACACAATTTTAGTAGTTTTCTTGGAGATTTACCAGAGGCTAAAATCGGAGATAAAATAGAATTAGAAACTAATTATGGAAATTTTACTTATGAAATTTATGATACAAAAATTGTTAAAGAAACTGCAGTAGATGAAGTTCCAATTCAAGATGAAAAAGAAATTTTAATGATTTATACTTGTTGGCCAATTAATAATATAGGTCATGCATCTGAAAGATATGTAGTATATGCTAATTTATTGGAGGAGTAAAATGGACGTATTTAAATATATAGTTAATATAATTCTATCGTTTCTGATTATGATTACAATTCTTTTTGTAATTGCAGTTAATATTTTAAATAATAATATACTTAATAAAGATTATATAAAAGAAAAAATGAAAGAAACTGAATTTAATCTTCAAATTTCAAGAGAAGTACAAAGTGGTTTTGAAAAATATATTTATCAATCTGGTTTGCCATTAGAAACCATAGAAAATTTATTTACACAAGAAATGATACAAGAAGATGTTGATAGTATTTTAGATTTTATTTATGAAGGAACAGAAATTTCTTTAAGTAGTGATACTGTAAGAAATAACTTAGATAAAAAGATACAAGATTATGTATCTTCACAAAAAATAAACTTAAATAAACAAGGAAAAAATAATATAAAAAATTTTGAAGACTTGATAGTAAAAGAATATAATAATAATGTTAATGCTTCAAAGAATACTTATGAACAAGCACAGTCTACAATAGAAAAAATAAGAAATATAAATAATTTTATTAGATTTTTACCAATTATTTTGTTAAGTATATTAATTATTATATTGATATTTATAAACGTAACAGATTTATTAGAAGTTATTAACTTTTTAGGAATATCACTTTTGTCTGCTGGAGCATTAATAAAAATAGGAATTAGTTTAATTTTCTCAAATATAGATATAGATAATTTAGTTTTAATATCAACTTCTGTAAGTAATTTACTCATAAATGCTGTAAAAGAAATATTGTATAATATTTCTGATAAAGGCAACATTTTTATAGTTTGTGGTATTGTGGCAATACTTGTACATGCAATTATAAAAAATGTAAAAACTAATAAATAAAAAATAATAAAGATGTAGGGAAAATAAACCCAAGAATTGCTAATAAATATATAGTAATTCCTGCTGGTTTATTTTCTTTTTCTTTAAATTCAAAATTAGCATAACTGATACTCTTTAAAAAAGAATATATTAAAATAATAATTATTAAAAACTTCATATTATCTCCATAATAAATTATTCTTTGTTAAATAAATTACTTGAGTTTATTCTAGAATTTATTTTTATATCAAAAAAAGAATCTTGAAAAATCTCATCCCAATGAGTTTGTTCGAAGCTATCTCTGGTTAAAAATTCAGATTTATATAATGCTTTAAATCCAACAATATCTGAATTATATTTTTTAGTAATTGTATATAAATAGTCATTTAATAATTTTTCAATATAATTATTTGTTTCATTTTCTAATTTTTTTATGTTTTCATCATCTATATAATTAAAACTTTTTCCAGAACTAAGTACAGCACCTTCTGGATAAACTGATATAGAAATAAAAGGAGTATTATTAATTAATTCTATATCAATATCTGTATTTTTATATAAACTAATTTCTAAATCAACTTTTTCTCCATCAGAAAATGGATTATCTAAAGTAATTACAGAATCCTCTAAATCACTAGAAATAATTAGATGAGCAATAGATTGTGAAGCATCAATGTGACCAATCATACAATCATTTTTAAAAACAGCAATTCCAGAAGTTTGAACAGTAGAATCATTTACTGAAGTATATATTGCACTTGGTTCATAATAATCATTATCTAATCCTTGAAAAAATTTACCAAAAGTAGACTTTATTGTAAATCCTGTGTAATCTGTTGTATTAGTTAGATAATCATATAATCTAGCAGAAAATACTTCTCCAGAATTAGATACTTTATCCATAAGATCAAAAGCAGTAGTGGAACTAATAATAATATTACAAGTATGGCGTAATTCTGGATTATTGCTTAAAGTATTTATATAACTTCTAATGCCTTTCTCGGCAAGTTCTTCAGAAATGATTAATGCAGAACAATGTGTTAAATTTATTTTTTTATTTAAATAATTATTTAAAATAGCTATTCCTTCATCAATAGTATTTGCTTCAACTGAATAAATTTTATAATTACTAGACTGACTACTAGAGCCACTAGAACTGCCAGATTCACTTTCAGAAGAAGTTGAAGAATTTTGTACACTTAATTTTATAAGACCATTATCAGTAACATCTAACCCTAAAGAAATTATAAAATAATAATCATCAATTCCATTTGTATAATTACAACCTGTGAGTGTAAATAGTGATAAATTTAATATTAAAATTAAACTTAAGATTTTTTTCATATTATTTATTACCTCTCAATTTTTTTATGTTTGCTAAAATAAGAATTATAAAATTTAATCCAAACATAAATCCTAAAATAATGTATTTGTAAAGAGTATTTTCTATAAAATGAATTTCAGATACATTTATTGGAAGCAAAGTTAATCCAAAAAGAATACTACAAGTAGAAAAAGATAGCATCTTTTCATTAGATACATTTAATAATTTTCTTAAAATACGGTTAACTATAAAAATAACAAAACTTAAATAAGAGAAGATTGAAAAAATCCATAATAATATAAAAAGTGAGTCAACTCTTTGAATAAAGGTTCCTAATTCTATTTGTCTTACTAATAAAAATAAAGAATTAATTGGTTCACTACTTGTTGTAGTATTAAAAAGTGTAAGCATAGAAGTTACAGTTAAAATTAATAATCCTAATGAAATAATGTAAGAGATAATAGAAATTTTTTTAAAATCTTCTGGCTTTTTAAGTAATGGTTTTAAAAAATAATAATAAACTATAATATACATAGCAAATGTATTAGTTAAACCTAAACAGAAGGTGGTATAATAATTTCTTCCCAATATTGGTGTTAAATGCTCTAAATCATAATTGTTAAAAACTGAAAAGAAGGAAACAATTACACTAAAAATAGCAAAAGGAGCTATAAAAGTAGCAGTTCTTGAAATAGACTTAAAACCAATAATATTTGCTATTAATATTCCAATTATAAATAAAAGAAGTATTAGTAAAATATTAAAGTTTGAAAAATAAATTGTGTGCAAAACATTTGAAAAATCTATTAAAGTTATAAAAGAAACTAGCATAAATAGTAAAATACTTAAAATTCCAACAATTACTTTTAACTTCTTACCAGCTAAGAATTCTGATATATCTAATAAATCGAGGTTTTCAAATTTATTTAATAATTTAATAATAATTAATAAAAAAATAAAATCTATAATTCCAATATAAATAATATTTACTATTGATCCACTACCAGTTAGATTAACAATGTAATATGGCACATTTAAAATTAACTTATTTATCATAACTAAAAGAATAAAAGAAATTACTTCAATATTTCCTAATTTATAATTATTTTTCATTGTTCCTCCATTTCATACTAATATGATCTTCAATATTTGGCTTTTTAGTATTAAGGTATGGATTTCTTTTTTCTCTTTTCCAAACAGGATCAACATGTAAAGTTTCACTTTTTGATAAATCAGTGAAAGGTATATAAGGTGCAAAGAAAGATACACCAAAAGAACTTTGATTTGCAAGTAAAAGAAAATGTATAAAAAATCCAAAAGCTATGCCAAGAAAACCGGCTAAATATCCTAAAACTATATACATAAATCTAAACATTTTAATAGAAAACCTTAATGAATTATCAGGAATAGCAAAAGAACAAATACCAGAAAATGCAACAATTATAATTAAAATAGGACTTACAATATTTGCAGAAACTGCTGCTTCTCCTAAAATAAGAGCTCCTATTATTCCGTACAGTTGTACTAAAAGAAGATGGAACACGAATACTTGCTTCTTGTATTAATTCAAAAGAGGCTTCCATAATGATAATTTCAAATAAAATAGGAAATGGAATAGCTTCACGAGCTGCAACAATTGCGAATAATAATTCTGATGGTATGAGTTCATAATGATACATAGTAATAGCAATATATAATCCAGGAACTAATAATGCAGATATTAATGCAATACTTCTTAAAAATTTAAGAAAATTTGCATAATGATAATTTAAATTTGAGTCTTCAGGAGAACTTAAAAAATCTATTAAACTTGCTGGAAGAATAATTGAAAATGGCGAACCATTTATTAATATTGCAATTCTTCCAAGAAGTAAATATCTAGAAGTTTTATCAGGCCTTTCAGTAGATATGGTTTGTGGAAATGCCATTTTAGGTGAATCTTTTATAAATTGAATAAGCTGACCAGAAGATAGTAAATAATCTATTTCTAGGTTATTTATTCTGTATTTTGCTTCAGCAACTAAATCATCATTAGTTATGTTTTTCATATAACAAATAGCAACTTTTGTCTTGCTTATTTTTCCAACAGTTGTTTCTTCAATAATTAAATTTTCATTATTTATAATTTTTCTAAGCATTGATGTATTTGTTCTAATATTTTCTACAAAACCTTCATGTGCACCTTGAACGACAGATTCAGTTATAGGCTGGTCAACACTACGTCCTTTAAAACCTTTTGTTTCTATACATAAAGATATATTTAAAGTATCAACAAATAAAGCACAGAAACCAGCATTTACTTTTGTTATAATATCTGAAAATTCATTTTCTTTTGATACACTATTTTGTGGTATTAAGCTAGAATATAAAAAGTTTTCTAAATTAAATTTTGTGTATTTATGTTTAACAGTGTTTAAAATTTGATTAGTATTTTGCTTATTTTCATTCATGTTTATAGAATTTTTAAGCAAAAGAGGTTTCATTATAAAATCATTAATTGCAGAATCTTCTACCATGCCATCTATATAAAAAATAAATGCATTTATTTCTTGTTTTGAAATATTTAGTTTAAATTCTCTAGTTTTAATATCGCTATTAATTAACATATTATATTTAATTTTTAGATAATTTAAATTTTCTTCAAGTGAAGAATATACAGTTTGTTTATCATTTGATTCAAATTCGTTTTCATCTATATTATTTTTTGCATTAGATAAAATAAATTCATATTCTTCATAGTCTTTATATTTGAAAACATTATTAAATATATTTTTTATCATAATTTTTCTCCTAATATTTCTATTATTAGTATTTTCTAAAAAAATATACTATTACTGTAAAAATATGATATAATAAAAAAAACAAATTAAAGGATAAATTAATGAAAGAAAATAATGAAAATGGTATAATTTCTGTATTTGTATTATTTGCAATGTTGTTTTTATTATTGTTTGTAATGACAAGTTATTATGTAGTAGCAAATAAAGTGAAATTACAAAATGATGAAAATATACAATTGAAAAAAATTTATTCAAAAGAAATTGATGTTATTGAAAATGAATCAAATTTAAGCAATGAAATTATTCCAATATATAATATTGATGAATTAAATATAGCAGGAACAGGAAGTTATTTAAAAATTAAAAATAAAATATATGAATGTGGAATAGGGAAAAGCTATATGCTTAGAAACGATATTATTGTAGATATAGATGAAGACATAAAAACAGGAAGAATTGCTTTTAATGATTATAAGCTATACTCTTCAAGTTATCATATAGATAATTTTTCATATAAAATATATTATTATAAAGATGGCTCATATTGGAAAAACATTAATTATAAAAAGTATACAGATGAAGAATCAGTAGAAAATAATTTTACAAGAAATGATTTTTCATTATTAAATAATTATGAAAATTTAGAAAGTTATACATATATGATTCTTTGGACTGATAATAATAATGAATTTACAAATTCTGATGTGATAACACAAAATATAAAAGCTCAAAACTTAAACCAAATAGAAGTTTATAATAAAAATTATAATGACTTAGATAAGGAAGATGGAGAATTTTATATTTTTTTGAATATAGGAAATAAAATATAAAAAATAGTCATAAATAAATTTTACCCTAATATAAATTAAGTAAAAGATGTACAAATTTATAGGAGGGTATTTTTTAATGGAAAATTTAAGGTTGTATCAAAATATTGCTCAAAGAACAGAAGGCGATATTTATATAGGCGTGGTGGGTCCAGTAAGAACAGGAAAGTCTACTTTTATAAAAAGATTTATGGAGCTTCTAGTTTTGCCTAATATTGAAAATGAATATAAAAAGGAAAGAGCAATAGATGAGCTCCCACAAAGTGCAAGTGGAAGAACAATTATGACAACAGAACCAAAATTTATTCCAAATGAGGCAGTAGAAATAAATTTAGATGGAAATGTAAAATTGAAAACAAGATTAGTTGATTGTGTTGGATATTTGGTTAATAATGCTTTAGGATATTTAGAAAATGATATGCCTAGAATGGTAAAAACACCATGGTCAGAAAATGAAATGCCTTTTGAAACAGCAGCTGAACTTGGAACAAAAAAAGTAATTGTAGAACATTCTACTGTTGGGATAATTGTTACAACAGATGGAACAATTACAGACATTCCAAGAGAAGAATATATTGTTGCAGAAGAAAGAGTAGTAAAAGAACTTCAAGAATTAAATAAGCCTTTTATAATGCTTATGAACTGTCAAAATCCAAATGATGGATATAGTATTGATATGGCAAATAATTTGTCAGAAAAATATGGAACTACTGTAATTCCTATTAATTGTTTAGAACTAAATATGGAAGATATAAATTTAATTTTTTCAAAATTACTTTATGAATTTATGATAGAAAGAGTAGAAGTAAAATTTCCTCGCTGGATTGATGGATTAGATATTAATAATGAATTAAAAATAAATTTGTTTAATAGTGTAAAGAATTCTTTTTCTGATGTGGTAAGATTAAAAGATGTTAGTGATACATATTTGAAATTACAAGAAACAGAAAATATAAAAAGAGCAGAAGTACAAGAAATAAATTTAGGAACAGGAGTTGTAACCATAAATGCAGAACTTAATGATATTTTATTTTATAATGTTTTAAGTGATATTACTGGAGTAAAAATTAAAAATGAAGGAGAATTATTTAGTTGTATATCTTCTTTTTCAAAAATAAAGAAAGATTATGATAAAATGGCTTATGCAATTCATCAAGTAAATGAGAGGGGATATGGAATAGTAACTCCTGGAATAGATGATTTAATATTAGATGAACCAGAAATTGTAAAACAAGGTTCTAAATATGGAGTAAAATTAAAAGCAAAAGCTCCTTCAATACACATGATAAAAATTAATACAGAAACAGAAGTATCTCCAATAGTTGGAAGTGAAAAACAATCAGAAGACTTAGTAAAATATTTATTATCTGAATTTGAGAGTGATCCCAAAAAAATATGGGAATCAAATATATTTGGAAAAAGTTTGCATGAACTTGTAAATGAAGGACTGCAAAATAAATTAGCAAGAATGCCAGAAGATGCACAAGAAAAGTTACAAGAGACTTTAGAAAGAATTGTAAATGAAGGAAGTGGAGGATTAATTTGTATAATTCTATAAAAAAATCCCAGTTTTAAATAAACTGGGATTTTTCATTATTAATATTATTTTTTAATTGATAAAGGATTAATTTCATATATTATATTAAAGAAATTAAATCTTTTTAAATTATTTGAATCTAAATAGTATAAATAACTTTCAAGTTCATTTTGAGATTTACAAGCAGCTATAACAGCTGGGTTTAAATTATATCTTCTTGCAATGTTTAAACTATATGTAACAGATGGTATAAATCCTTTTCCTTCACGATTTCTTAATATATTATAAGTTTCTGAAAATCTTGCTCTATAAGGATGTCTCATAAAATAATTAAATGGTAAAATAAATTCTTGTTTTACAACATCTTGAAGAGATGTATAAACATCTGGATAGCTTTCCATATAAGTAGTTAATTCAGAAAGTTTATAAGGCAAATAAATTGTTTTTGTTTTTTCAGAAATCAATAAAGTTTCATTATCAACTGTAGCACTTAAAATTGTTTCTATTTTTTCTGAAATATCACTTACTGTAGTAGCAATAGTTTCATTTGAGTTTTTATTTAAATCATTATTTTTTATAATATTATCAATTTTTTCATTTTGTTCTTCTTTAACATCTTTTTTATTATCTTCTTGAACAACATCTTGAACTTGATTATCTTCTTTATTATTTTCTAATTCATCTGTTATATCTTCTAAATTTGCAATTAAATCCTGAATATCAATATCAGAAAGTAAATCTTCTTCTAATAATTTATTAATATCTTGTTCTTGTGATTGTGTTTCTTCTAATGATTCTGTATTTACAGAATTATTTTCTTCTAAAACTTCATCATCAGTAACATTTTCTTCTTTGATTTCTTCAACAGTTTCTTCTGATTGTGCAACTTCTTCGATAGCATTATTCTCTGTTACTTTAGAACTATCTTCTTCTGACTCTAAAACTGCATTTTCTTCATTAGGATCAATTTCATTGTTTTCTTTAAAAAATACAGGAAAAGTAGTAGTATTATTTTCTAATTCTTTTTGTAAATCAAAATTTTTATCTATTTCAATATTTACAGGATTTACATCAATTTCTTTATCTTTAACAGAAAAACCTGTGAATTTATAATTTGAATCAGATTCACCAGCATCATTTACTGAATTAAAATTATATTTAAAATTATTATCATTTATAAATTCATTAAGATCGTTATTATCAGATATTAATTTTTTAGTTAAATCTTGTAGAGTTTTTGTACAAGTAACAATAGTATTTTTTAATTCATAAAAAGTATCTACAAAGTATTGTTTTGGTTTATTACCATTTTCTTGTTCTTCTACTAATTTTGCCAATTTAAAAGTTAAAGTATCCATATTTGAATTTAAACTTTCAAGAGCATTAATATTATCTGAAATATTTTCAGAATGTTTTTTAGCAGAATCATAAATACCTTGATATTCTTTCTTTTCTTTTTTAGTTGATGCTTTTTCAATAAGGGTAGATAAGTTTTTCATAATATCTAATACTAATTGTTTGTTATTATTTTGAATTTCTAATTGCTCATTCAAATAATTAATACTCTTATCGAATTTTAATGATTTAATATCTAACATTTTAAAACCTCCTAATGACTGATAAACCAAAATGTCATTAATTTTTAATTACTTTTATATAATTTAACAAATTTATTATAACATAAAGAAGTCAAAAGAAATATAACATATATGTTAAAAAAATATTACATTATTATTACAAAAATAAATGTTTATTTTATTAGCATTATATGATATAATAATCACTGATTTTAATTAGTAAATAAAAACTTAGGAGATAAAAGTCATTATGGAAAAAAAGAAAATTGATTTTAAAAAAATATTTAAAAATCATAAAAAGAAAATAATAATAATTTCAATAATTGTTTTAATAATTTTAATAAATATTATTAGTTCTATATTTAAACCTAAAGAAAGTGAAGAAGATAATTTAGAAGTAGAACCAATAGAAAAACGTTCTATTGGAACAAGTATAGCAGCTACTGGAGTAATTGAAACAAGTAATACAAAAAATGTTGTTTCTACATTAACTGGTTCAGAAATAAAAACAGTTAATGTAAAAGAAGGAGATACAGTAACTCCAGGTCAAGTTATTTGTACATTTGATACTTCTACCGTTCAAGATGCTTTAAACACAGCAGAGCAATCTTTAGGAATATCTCAAGCTCAAGCAAATCTTGGCATTGAATCTGCAAGAAGAAATTTAAATGATGCAATAAAAAATAAAGATACTCAAATAAGCACTACTCAAACAGATGTTAATAATGCATTAAAAGCATATCAAGATGCACAAAATCAATTAAATAACACTAAAAAATCTTTAGCTACAGCACAAGCTTCTTTAGAAAATTTGAAAAAAAGTGGATTTGATGAAAGCAAAAAGATGAGTTTTGAAACAGCTAAAAATGCTTATGAGCAAGCTAAAAATGAATATAATAATCAGTTACAATTAGTAAACAATTTAAAAATACAATATGATCAATATTATGATGTTAGTGGGGCTTTTAAAGGTGTAGATGAAACACAAGAAATTAAACAAATTAAGCAAGATTATTTAAAAGAACAAACTACATTAGCAGGATTAAAAAGTTCATTAGATGAAAAAGAAGCTAGTTATAAATCAGCTGAGTCAGAATATTCAAAATATCAATCTATGGAACCACAATATACTGCATTACAAACACAAATTACACAATTACAAAGTTCAATACCAACTTTAGAACAAACAGTAAATAGTTTAAAATCAGCTTATGAAAAAGCTTCTCAAGGTTTAAATACAATGGCAACTACTGCAGATAGCACAATAGCTAGTATGCAAGATGCATTAAGTAATGCAGAACTAAGTTCTAACTTAAATCAAACTACTCAACAATCACAAATAAACGCATATAAAGAGCAACTAGATAAAGGAATTTTAACATCTACTGTTTCTGGAACTGTTACATCAGTAAATGTAAAACCAGGAGATATTTATACAGGTACAACAATTGCAGTTATAGATGGTGTAGAAGAATTTATTATAGAAGCAGAAATAGATGAATATGATATTGCAGATATAAATGTTGGAATGGAAGTTCTAATAAAAACAGATGCAACTCGTGATGAAGAATTAGAAGGTAGAGTAATTTATGTAGCTTCTAGTGCTACTGATAATCAAGCTTCTGCAATGGCGGGAATGACAACAGGAATGTCTAGTTCAGGAAATGCAACTTATAAAATACAAATTTCATTAGATACTCCAAATGAAAGATTACGTTTAGGAATGAATGCAAAATTAAGTATTATTACAGATAGTAGAGAAAATGTATGGGCAGTTCCAATTGATGCAATTCATGTAAGAGATGATGGAACAAAATATATAGAAGTTTTAAATAATGAAAATGAAAAGATAGAAAATAAGCAAGAATTAGATGTTACAACAGGACTTGAAAGTTCTTATTATGTAGAAATTAATTCAAGTAAATTAACAGATGGAATGCAAGTTGTTATGCCACAAGTAGAAAAAGATAATTCTATGGAAACATTAATAGAATTAATGGGCGCAGATGCAGGTTTATAAAATAGAAGGGAATATAAATGGATTCAATAATAAAATTAACTAATATAGTAAAAAAATTTTATATTGGTGAGCCAAATGAATTAGAAATATTGCATGGAATTTCTTTAGAAGTTAAAGAAGGAGAATTTGTTTCAATAGTTGGACCTTCTGGCTCTGGAAAATCTACTTTAATGAATATGATTGGGGCTTTAGATAGACCAACATCAGGAGATTATATTTTAGATGGAATTGATGTTGGAAGAGCAGATGATACAGAGCTTTCTAAAATAAGAAATCAAAAAATAGGATTTGTTTTTCAAACATATAATTTAATTCCAAAAACAAATGCAATTAAAAATATTGAACTTCCAATGCTATATGCTGGAATGGAAAGAAGCAAAAGAATTGCAAGAGCTAAGGAATTATTAGAATTAGTAGAAATGGGAGATAGAGCAAAACATTTACCAGAAGAGTTATCAGGTGGGCAAAAGCAAAGAGTTGCCATAGCAAGAGCTATGGCAAATGATCCTGCAATCATTTTAGCAGATGAACCAACAGGAGCATTAGATTCTAAAACTGGTAGATTAGTTATGGATTTATTTCATAAATTAAACAAAGAACAGAAAAAAACAATAGTGCTTATTACTCACTCTAATGAACTTGCAGCAGAAACAGATAGAATTATATCAATAAAAGATGGACTTATTATAAACGAAGAAAAAGGAGGCAAATAAATGTTACTAGTAGAAAATATAATTTTAGCAATCAATAGCCTTCTTTCAAATAAAATGAGGGCACTTCTTACTATGCTTGGAATTATTATTGGTATAGGAGCAGTTATTGCAATTATTACAGTTGGAGATTCTTTAACACTTTCTGTATCAGAAAATATGCAATCAATGGGTGCAAATGATGTTTATGTTATGATAAATCCCAAAAAAGCAGAAGATGAAGAATCAAAAGTAATTGAAGGTGCATCTTATGGAACTTTTGATACAATATCTAATGTAACTGAAAATGATTATATAACTGAAGAAATGATTAAAGAATTATGTGATCAATTTTCAAATGATATATATGCTGTAAATCTACAATATTCTATTGGAAATGGTCAAGCTGAAAAAAGCAATAATATATCAAATTTAAATATTTATGGTGTTAGTGCTGGATACTTTATTACAAATAAAATAGATTTGCTTGGTGGACACATGTTTTCAGAAGAAGAGTTCAATTCAGGAAAAAATGTTGCATTAGTATCAGATAAATTAGTAAATAAATTATTTGAAGGAGATATAAAAAAAGCAATTGGTTCAGAAATACCAGTAAGTGCAAATGGACAATTAGGAAACTTTACAATAGTTGGTGTGTATGAGTATCAACAAAACTACATGATGGGAATGACTATGGGATCAGGTGATGATGTTACATCAAATATGTATATTCCTTTAAAAGCATCAAATACGTTTAAACATGGAGATATAAATTTTGAATATATACAAATAATTACTAAAGTTGGTGTGGATTCAGACAAATTAGTAACAAAGGTAAAAAACTTTTTTGAGCCTTATTATAAAACAAATAGAAATTTTGAAATTTCTGCATTTACTATGGGTTCTATGGTAAGTATGATGACAGATATGTTATCAACAATAACACTTGCAATTTCAATTGTTGCTGGAATAGCTTTAGTTGTTGGTGGTATAGGAGTTATGAATATAATGTTAGTTTCTGTTACAGAAAGAACTAGAGAGATTGGAACTAGAAAAGCACTCGGTGCAAAAAATTCTTCTATAAGAACTCAATTTATAGTAGAAGCAATGATTATTTGTTTAATAGGAGGAGCAATAGGAGTAGCTTTGGGAATTGGAGGAGGAATACTAGCATCTAATCTTTTAGGATATCCTGCAAAACCTTCAATATCTGGAATAATAATTTCTTTATTATTCTCTATGACAATAGGAGTATTCTTTGGATATTATCCAGCAAATAAAGCAGCAAAAATGAATCCAATAGATGCTTTAAGATATGAATAAATAATTTAAGTTTTAGAAAGAAATAAAATATGGAAAAAGAAAAAATAGGATTTACAATTGGAAAATTTGCTCCACTTCATAAAGGTCATCAATTTTTAATTGAAACTGCTTTAAAAGAAATGGATAAAGTTATTGTAGTTGTATATGATACAGACTTAATAGAAATTCCTACTGAAGAAAGAGCAAAATGGATTAAAGAATTGTATCCAGAAATTGAAATTAAATATGCACACAATCCACCATCAAAATATGGATTAGATGATGAAAGTGTTAGAATTCAAATGGAATATTTAACTGAAATTATGAAAGATGAAAAACCAACACATTTTTATAGTAGTGAAAAATATGGAGCTTGTGTTGCAAAATATATGAATATAGTCGATAGACGTGTTGATAATGAAAGAAAAAAAGTTCCAATAAGAGCAACATCTTTACGAAATGATATAGATGCAAATAAAAAATGGGTAGAAGACACAGTTTATATTGATTTTAAAAAGCATTATTCGTAATTTAGACTATGCAGTCATATAACTAGAATAACGAAATAATAAATAGTATAATTATATTGTATATTATTAAAAATAAAGATTTTCTAAAATACAGAATTTAATTTATGTGTTGGAGGAATTATGAAAAAATATAATGTAAGAAATATTACAGATATGAAGGATTTATTGAATCAATCTATAAAGCTTTATGGTGATAAACCTGCCTTCAAATTTAAAAAGAGAATGTATAAAAAAGATGAAACACCTGAAATATATACAATGTCTTATAAAGAATTTAAAGCTGAGATTGACCAATTTGGTACAGCTTTGAATTATTTAGGAATAAAAAATGATGAAAAAGTTGCATTAATCTCAAAAAACAGATATGAATGGACAGTAGCATATTATGCTACAATCACAGGAGATAAAGTAATAGTTCCATTAGATAAATCATTACCAGATAATGAAATTATTTCTTTAGTAATTAGAAGTGAAGCAAAAGCAATAGTTTTTGAATCTAAATATTTAGAAGTTATAAAAAAGATAAAAAATGAAAAATTGTCAAATATAGAAAAATTCATTTGTTTTGATTTAGAAAATGATGAAGATGATATTTTGTCATATAAAAAATTATTAATAAAAGGAAAAGAATTATTAGATTCAGGAGATAGAAGCTTTTTGGATGCAGAAATGGATCCAGAAAAAACAGCCATTCTTTTATTTACATCTGGAACAACTTCTATTTCAAAAGCTGTTATGCTTTCACAAAAAAATATTTGTGCAAATGTTTTAGATTTATTAAGTATAATTAATTTTACATCAGATGATAGTATGTTAGCTTTATTACCATTTCATCATGCTTTTCAAGCAATTATAAACAATATACTTGTTTATATTGGTGGAGCAATGTCTTTTTGTGATGGATTAAAATATATTCAACAAAACCTTTGCGAATATAAACCAACAGTTATTGTTTGTGTTCCTTTAATACTAGAAAGCATTCATAAAAGAATAGTTAAAAATATTGATAAACAAGGTAAAACTAAGTTAGTAAAAAGAATGAAAACAGTAACCAATGTACTAGATAAAGTACATATAAAATTGAAAAGAAAAATATTTAGTGAAATTCATGAAGCTATTGGTGGAAATGTAAGATTAATAGTTAGTGGTGCTGCAGCAATGGATCCAACTCTTTCAAAATCTTTTAGTGATTTTGGTATAAGAATAATTCAAGGTTATGGTCTAACAGAAACATCTCCAGTTGTTGCAGTTGAAAATGATTTTCATGCCAAAACAGGTTCAGTTGGAACAGTACTTCCTTCATTAGAAGTTAAAATTGAAGATAAAGATGAAAAAGGAATTGGAGAAATTTTAGTAAAAGGTCCAAGTGTAATGTTAGGATATTATAAAAATAATGAAGCAACTGAAGAGGCATTAGCTGAAGGATGGTTCCATACAGGAGATTTGGGATATATAGAAAATGAATTCTTATATATTACAGGTAGAAAGAAAAATGTTATTGTACAAAAAAATGGAAAAAATATTTTTCCAGAAGAATTAGAAATTTTGATAGGCTATATACCAGGTGTTAAAGAATGTATGGTATATGGAAGACCTACAAAAGATGATGATTTAGATGTTTGTGTAAAAATTGTTTATGATGAAGAAGTTATTAATGAAATTATGGGATATGTTAGTGAACCAGATATTTATAAATATATGAAAGAAAAAATAACTGAAATTAATCATAAAATGCCACCATATAAACATATAAGAGATATTATAGTAACAAAAGAAGAACTTATAAAAACAACAACTGCAAAAGTAAAAAGACATGAAGAAATAGCTAAAATATTAGAAAACCAAAAAAATTAATAATAGTTTTGTGTTCAATGTGTGAATTTTTTAAAAAGTGCTTTTAAATAGGGCACTTTTTTTGATATAATACAACCTGTAAAAAAGTATAATAATTTATAGTTTTCAAAAATAAAGTTTTGGAGAAAAAAATGAATAACGTATTTGGAATATTAGTTTCAGTAATTTTTATAGGAATAATATTAGTTTCTGCAAAAGTTTTTGAAAAAGCAGGAAAAGAAGCTAGTAGAAAATTTATACATATAATGCTTTCTAACTGGTGGATTATTGCAATGGTATTTTTTGACAATGTATTTTTTGCAGCTTTAATGCCAGCATTATTCATTATTATAAATTATGCTTCATATAAGATGGACATTATAAAAGTTATGGAACGAGATAATGGAGAAGAAAATAAAGAAAGTCTAGGAACAGTTTATTATGCTATAAGTCTTTGTATACTTGCAATTATTACTTTTGGACCACTTAAAAATCCTTTAATTGGTTTATGTGGAATTGCAGTTATGGGATATGGAGATGGTTTAGCTGCAGTAATAGGACAATCTGTTAAAAGTCCAGAATATAAAATTGGAAATAATAAAAAAACATTAGCTGGTTCTCTTGCAATGTTTTGTGTAACATTAATGATAATGGCAGGATTTTTCACATATAATGCTTCAAGCTTTATTATAATAAAATCAATATTGATTGCAGTTTTAATGACAATAGTAGAAGCTGTATCTATTAAAGGAACAGATAATATTACTGTTCCACTTATAACATCATTACTTGCAATGTTAATGGTATAGGGAGAATAAAATGATTTTAGAAAAAGTAAATTACCCAGAAGATTTAAAAAGTTTAAATATAGAAGATAAAAAAGTATTAGCAGATGAAATTAGAGAAAAATTGTTAGAAGTTGTTTCTGAGACTGGTGGTCATTTAGCTTCAAATCTTGGAATTGTTGAACTAACAATTGCTCTTCATAGTGTATTTAATACTCCTATTGATAAAATAATTTGGGATGTTGGCCATCAAACTTATGTACATAAAATTTTAACTGGAAGAAAAAATAAATTAAGTTCATTAAGAAAATTAGATGGAATAGCAGGTTTTCCAAAAACAAATGAAAGTATCTATGATAACTTTAACACAGGTCATAGCAGTACTTCTATTTCTGTTGCTTTAGGAATGGCAAGAGCAAGAGATATAAAAGGAGAAAATAATAAAATTTTAGCAATAATAGGTGATGGAGCCTTAACAGGTGGAATGGCATTAGAAGCACTAAATGACGTTGGAAGTAGTAACACTAATATGATAGTTGTTTTAAATGATAATGAAATGAGCATATCAAAAAATGTTGGTGGAATTTCAATGATGCTTTCAAAGTTAAGAACAAAAAGCACTTATGTAAAAGCTAATATTAAAGGTAAAAAAACTATAAGTAAAATTCCTTTTTTTGGAGAAAAAATTATAAAATTAGTTCAAAGAGGAAAAAGAGGAATTAAGCAATTAGTTATACCTAAAATGTATTTTGAAGATATAGGTTTTAGATATTTAGGACCAGTTGATGGGCATAATATTGAAGCATTAGAAGATATTTTGAAAATTTCTAAAGAACAAGAAGGACCAATTTTAATTCATGTTTTAACTAAAAAAGGAAAAGGATATAAACCGGCTGAAGACACACCAGATAAATTTCACAGCACATCAAAATTTAATATTAAAACAGGAGAAAAGATAGGAAAAGGCAAAAAAGATTATTCAAAAGTATTTGGAGATAAATTAGTAAAATTAGCTAAAAGCAATAAAAATATTATTGCAATTACAGCAGCAATGAAAGATGGAACAGGACTTACAGAATTTGCAAAAAAATATCCAAAAAGATTTTTTGATGTAGGAATTGCAGAACAACATGCAATTGGTATGGCAGCTGGAATGGCAAAGTCTGGAATGACACCTGTTGTACCAATATATTCATCATTTATCCAAAGAGCTTATGATCAGTTAATTCATGATGTTGCAATTCAAAATTTACCAGTAGTAGTATGTGCTGATAGAGCAGGAATAGTTGGAAATGATGGAGAAACACATCAAGGACTTCTAGATATGTCTTTTGCAAGTGCAATACCAAATTTCGTAGTTATGGCACCAAAAGATTTTTCTGAATTAGAAGAAATGTTAGAATTTGCAGTAAACTTAAAAAAACCAGTGTTACTTAGATATCCAAGAGGAGGAGAGAATTTGCATTTTGAAGAATGCAAAAAAATTGAATTTGGTAAATCTGAAATATTAGAAAAAGGAAAAGATGTAACTATTGTAGCAATAGGAAAAATGGTTGCAAGAGCAGTAGAAGTATCTAATATTTTAAAAGAATATAATATATTCGCTACTGTAATAAATGCTAGGTTTTTAAAGCCATTTGATGAAAAAACTTTACTTAAGAACATTAACAATTTAGTAGTCACTATTGAAGATGGTACTATTGTTGGAGGTTTAGGCAGTAAAGTAGAAGAAGTTTTAATAGAAAATGATATATATGTTAATATAGAAAAAGTAGCATATCCAGATGAATTTATTAAACATGGAAATGTAGATGAATTAGAAAATAAATATGGATTAGATGCAAAATCAATTTCTGAAAATATAAAAAATATATTATCAAATAATAAAATAAAAAATATTAATACTTTAAGATCATAGGTGAATGCTATGTTTGAAAAAGCTAGAGAAAAATATAAAAATAGTGAATATAAAATTATAATTGCAAAAATGATAGATAAATATAATTTTTGCAAAGCTAAAAATAAAATAGCATATACTGATTTTTTAAATATTTCTGAAATTTCAATTATACAAAAAGTGCTAGATGAAGAAAAAATCAAAAATTATGTGTTTTATGGTGGAAAAGAAGAAACAGAAAGAAGTATTTTAATATTTTATCCAGAAAAATTCTCTAAAGAAATTGTAGAAAAAAATTATGAAAAAATATTAGAAATAATTAGAATTAAATTGCCAAATAGTATTAAGTATGAACATAGAGAATTTTTAAGTGGGATAATGAAACTGGGAATAAAAAGAGAAAAATTTGGAGATATCATTGTAACAGATTCTGGAGCAGATATTATTGTTCTTTCTGAAATTTCTAAAATTTTACAAGAAGATTTAAAAACATTAACTAGATTTAAAAAATCTGAAATTAATATTTTAAGTATAAAAGAATTAATGAATATTAAACCAGAATTTGAAAATATAAAAATAATTGTTTCTTCAATGAGATTAGATAATTTTGTATCTGAACTTGCGAGAACTTCTAGATTAGGATCACAAGAACTAATAAAAGAAGGAAAGGTATTTATAAATTCAATAAATGAATTTAAAGATTCTAAAAAAATAAATATAAATGATAAAATTGTAATAAGGGGAAAAGGAAAATTTATTTTTGATTCAATTGAAAGAGAAACAAAAAGTGGAAAATTTTTAATTAATTTACGAAAATATAAATAAAATATTTTGGAGGAATTCTTTATGGAAAATTTAGAAAATGATGTTATTTTAGCAAATGAAGTACAAAAAAAATCTTATTCACCATATTCAAATTTTAGAGTAGGAGCTGTACTAACTACTAAATCTGGAAAAAAATATACTGGATGTAATATTGAAAATGGTGGAATACAATCAATTTGTGCTGAAAGAGTAGCTTTTTGTAAAGCAATCTCAGAAGGTGAAAAAGAATTTGAAAGTATTTTAGTAGTTGGTGGAAAAAAAGATAAGGAAAATAATAAATGTTTACCTTGTGGATATTGCAGACAATTTATGAGAGAATTTACAGATAATAATTTTAAAATTTATAATGCTTATAAAGGAAAAATTGATGAATATAAAATGAAAGAATTATTACCAGATTCATTTGATTTAAATTTGATTTAAAAAAATAAAAAATAAAAAAACTTCATGAATATGAAGTTTTTTATTTTTCTGGATCATTAATGCTTTGATCATTAATTCTTTTAGGAGTTTTAGCCTCTAGACTTGAATCAAGAAGACCTCTATGAAATTCAAAAGCTGTTCCTGCTAAATGATTAGCATGATTATAAACATCTTCTAATTCTCCTAATATTACATTTCCATCTGTATCCATATATAATTGGCTACTTATTCTGTCTAAAGTATATTCTTTATCAAAACTTTCAGTAATATCTTTATCAAATCTTATAACTGTTTTTTCATGATTACCTTTTTCATCTGTATATGATATTGTACAAAAATATTCAGGATTTGGCTCTGAAGCACTACTTGATAAATATTGATTAGCAGTTTTATCATATTTGGTTTCAACTGCAGTTACAGTACAATTTTTATTTCTTTCTTCAAAAGCTTTTTTAACTAAATCATACATTATATCATCATAAACATAATCTAATGCATCTCTTATTTCACCTAGTGCTGATGCTGGAGGATTTGCTAATCCTAAACTTTTAAATTGTTCAATTGCAGCACCAATATCACGTAATCTGTCTTGAGTAGAAGTTGAAACTAGTACTTCATACCCATTTTGAGGATTTCCAGTAGCTGAAAGATTATGATATTCATTAATATTATCTGCAATAGTTCCACCGACACCTAACAACATAAATGAAACTAAAAAGGCTGCAATTTTTCTTCGAACAGCTTGCCTTTTAGCAGTATATCTACGTTGACGTTGATTTTTTCTAATAGTGGCTTCTTTACTAATGGTTGCTCCACAAGATTTAGCAGTTACTCTTCCAATACTAGGCCTATCACTTCTACTTAAATGTCTTCTATCTACACGATCTATTCTTTCAGCAGCTTCACGTGCTCTAATTGAAGTTCCAAAAGCAACAGCATTTTCAGAAGAATTTGCTACTTTACTTTGAAAAGCACGAGTAGTATCTGAAGAAGTAGATAGAAGTTTTTCAACATCATCTAAACGTGGTTTTCTAATTTTTTTATATTCATCAATATCTACAATATTATCATTCATTATTTATTACCTCACTTAATAATTCTGAAGCTTGTTTGAAATCATTAAAATTTTTAGAGTAAAATTGATATTGTTGAAATATTTCTAATTCTTCTTTTGAATAATCTTCTTTTATTATATAATCAAATTTTCCGTGAGGTTGCTAATGAAAGAGGTTTAGAATAATAGTTTTCAATTTCTTCTGCTGTTGATAGTGAAGAGTGCAACTTTGAAAGTTGTGAGTACAATTCACAAAGTTTTGAATAATAATGCAATTGCTCAACATATAAGGCTTTTTGATATAATAAAATATTCTTTTTTGTATCCAATTTCATTTTTCCCCTCCATAATAAATTTATTATAACATATTTCTTATTCAAAAAAAGTAAGTAACATAAAGATAACAAAAAAGTAACAAAAATGTAATATTTGCAAAAACAATTTAAGTTATAAAATAATTGACAAAAAAAAGTTTTTAATAGATAATTATTAGTATGAATGACGAATGATTATAAATTTTGAATTTACAAAGGAGGATATACAAATATGTATATATTCAATAGGGTTACAGTGGTACCACAATTACCTCAAAGAATAAATAAATTGTCAGAGATTTCAAATAATTTATGGTGGTCTTGGAATACAGAGTTTTTAAGATTACTAGAAACAATGGATAGAGATTTGTGGGAGTTAAGTGAAAAAAATCCTGTTAAATTTTTAAAAATGGTTAGTCAGGAAAAAATTGAAAAAATAGTTTATGATGAAGAATTTTTGAAAGAGTACGATAGGGTTGTTGAAAATTTTGAAAATTATATGACAAATAAAGATACTTGGTTTAATAGAAAATATCCAAATAATAAAAATGATTTAATTGCTTATTTTTCAGCAGAATATGGATTAGATGAAATAGTTCCTATATACTCAGGTGGTCTTGGAATATTGTCAGGAGATCATCTAAAATCAGCCAGTGATTTAGGTTTACCTTTTGTTGCAGTAGGATTATTATATAAAAATGGATATTTCCATCAAAGAATTAATTCAAGAGGAGAACAATGCACAGAGTATTATAATATTGATTTATACAATTTACCAATTTTACCAGTTAAAGATAAAATGGGTGATGATGTAATAATAAATATGCCATTAGATGGAAGAACTATATTTTTAAAACTATGGCAAATTAATGTAGGTAGAATAAAATTATATTTATTAGATTCAGATATTGAACAAAATAATGAAGACTTTAGAGGAATAACACTTCGTTTATATGGTGGAGATAAGGAAATGAGAATCCGCCAAGAAATAATTTTAGGTATGGCTGGAGTAAAAGCTTTAAAAGTATTAGATTATGAACCAACAGTATACCACATGAATGAAGGACACTCTTCTTTCTTAACATTAGAGCTTATAAAAAGCATTATGGAAGAAAAACAAGTTTCTTTTGAAATGGCAAAAGAAATAGCTACTGTACAAACAGTATTTACAACACATACACCAGTACCTGCTGGAAATGATATTTTTGATATAGGATTAGTTGAAAGATACTTTAATGGATTTTGGGATAAGTTAGGAATATCAAAAGAAGATTTCTTAAAATTAGGTATGCCTGGAGAAGAATTAGAATCAGGATTTAATATGGGAATACTTGCTCTAAAAATAGCAGGTAAGAAAAATGGTGTTAGTAAATTACATGGAGAAGTATCTAGAGAATTATTTAGTGATGTTTGGCCAAATATTGCAGAAGATGAATCTCCTATTACTTATGTTACAAATGGAATTCACACTTGTTCATGGCTTGCACCAAATATTAAAGATTTATTTAATGAATACTTACAACCATATTGGAAAGATAGTATTCAAGAAGATTCTATTTGGGAAAAAGTAGATGAAATTCCAGATGAAAAACTATGGCAAGCACATATAGAAAGAAAAGAAAAATTAATAAAATTGATTAAAGAAAATGTAACAGAAAGATATGTAAAAAGTGGTATAGGATATGACCAGATTTCAGAAATAGTAAATATGTTAAATCCTAAAGCTCTTACAATTGGATTTGCTAGAAGATTTGCAACATATAAAAGAGCAACATTAATTTTTAAAGATATAGCTAGATTAACACAAATTTTAAATGATGATAAACGTCCTGTTCAATTAGTATTTGCAGGTAAAGCACATCCAGCAGATAAAGAAGGACAAGATTTAATTAAATATATTCATGAAATATCTTTAATGCCACAATTTAAAGGAAAGATATTCGTATTAGAAAATTATAATATTGGAATTTCTAGATATTTAGTAAGTGGTGTAGATGTATGGCTTAATAATCCAAGAAGACCAATGGAAGCTTCAGGAACATCTGGTGAAAAAGCAGCAGTAAACGGAGTAATAAACTTCAGCGTTTTAGATGGTTGGTGGTGTGAAGGCTACACAGGCACAAATGGATGGACTATTGGAACAAATGCTAATTATGATTCTTATGAAGAACAAGATAAAGCTGATAGCAATAGTTTATATCATACTTTAGAAAACAGAATAATACCAACATATTATAATCAAGATAGTAATGGTGTTTCAAAAAATTGGGTTGCATATATGAAAAATTCTATAAAAACTAATGCTGGAAAATATAGTACAGCAAGAATGGTTGCAGAATATGTAGATAGACTATATATGCCATTATGTAATTTAAGAAAAGATCATTTTGAAAATTTATCAGAAGTAGCAGAATTTACTCAGTGGAAGAAAAGTGCAAGAGAAAATTGGGATAGAATAAGACTTGTTCAAGACAGAAATGTTGATAATGCTAAATTAGTTGCTGGAACAAAAATAAATGTAAGTTGTGAAGTATATTTACCAAATATAGATGAATCAAATGCAGATGTACAAGTATATTTCGGACAATTTTTAGAAAATGGAACTGTTAGAAATGTATATACAGAAACTATGCATAAAATTTCTGAAAATAGAGAAAGAAATACTTGCATATATGAAGCAGTTTTAGATTTGAAAACAGGTGGTAATTTTGGATATACATTTAGAGTTATGCCAAAACATCCAATGTTATTAGATTCAGAAAATTTAAATTTAGTTAAATGGATAACAAAATAATAATTAATTATAAAAAAGAAAGCTTAAAAGTAAAAAGATATATTTTATTATAAAATATATCTTTTTTTTATAATTAATATAAAGCTTAAAATAAAAAATTTAAAAAATTTTTAAAAAACACTTTACAAACAAAAATTATGGTGCTATAATCTCACACAAGTTAAATATTTTTAACTGCATTTATATTCTTAAAAATAGTAAATACTGTTCTAGTATTTATGAATTTCCAGATTATAAAATTAAATATATTAAATTAAATTTTTGTTATGCCCCAAATCAATCACTTAATAGAACTTTTTTCTATTATTTTATTTGCTATACTTTGAACTTACTTAAAAATTAAGTAAAATCCAAATTCAAAGATAGTTCATTTAATTTAAAATTCAGATTAATTGTTTATTTATGCCCCTAAATAATTATAAATGAGATTTGCAGATTAAAAATATTTAACTTTAATTTTTTAAAAAAGGAGGTTAAAAATTAATAGAATTATTAGAATTTGTTTGTTTATTAGTATAATTTTAATAGCATTTTGCATTGGATTTTTTTCAGAAAAAATAAATATTAAAAATGATGAATTAGTAACTAATATTGCTAAATGGTCTTTTAACTCAAGTAACACTGAAAAAATGATTAATATATCTAATGAAAAAATATTTCCTGGTTCAAAAGGAGAATTTGAAATAGAATTAGATGCAACAGGTGCGGAAACAGATATTGAATATAAGATATTAGTTTTAGAAGAAAAAAATATACCAAGTAATTTTGAATTTTATGCAGAGACTATAAATTCTAAAGGAGAAATAATTGATAAAACAGATAAATATCAGCATTTTTCCGAATTAGCAAATAATAAATTGTTTGGAAGTATAGCTTTTGATAAGAATAATCAAACAAGAAAGATAAAAGTTTACTGGTTTTGGAAAGATGAAAATGTTGATGATTTATTAAATATCAAAGATGGAACTTTAGTTTTTAATGAAAACAATGAAAGTTCTTTAGATTGCAATTTAAAAATTGAAATTATAGGTAAACAGATATAATTTTAAATAATTTTGCACAAAAGAAAATTAATTACCTTTTTATTAAATAAATTTTTTACGAAAGAATTCATAATTAAAATCTTATAAACTTTATATATTTTTAAGGTGGCATTTTTAAAGCCGAATGCCACTTTAAATTTTTTATTAAGAATAGTAATTATTATTATTTTTAATAAAGAATTTTAAAAATGTATATTCGTTTATTTTAATTGGAGGTGAAATTTAAAATAAAGAAAAAAGAAATAATTTTATTAATCTTGTTAATATTAATTCCGATAAAAGTTTCAGCAGGATATTACGAAAAAATAGAAAATATAAAACTTTACTTCTTTATTGCAAAACCTATTTTAGTGATAGAAAAACAACAAAGCGAAATTGTAAAAAATGTTTATCAAAAAGAAAAAATAAAAGAATTTTATTTTACTATTAGAAATTATGAAGTAAATAATAATGTAAAAGAAATTTCAGAAGTTCCATTTTTTATTGATATGAAAATAGAAAATTCAAATCAAAATTTTCCAATTGAATATAAAATATATGATTGTGAAAATAATGAAGAAATAACTGAGGATAAAAAAATATTTATAGATAAAAATATTGAGTTTTTAAAAAAATATAAAGTTATAACTAGTTGGAAAAGTGATGCTAAAAATAGTTATAATGAAACAAACATTATTTTTAATATAGAACAAGCTTAAAAAGAGTAGTTAGAGGTTAAAATGAAAAAAATATTTTTAATTAAAATTGTAATTGTTTTCTTATTATTTGTTATGATTTTTATAAGTAGTTTTAAATTAGGAAAGAAATTTTATTTTTTAAAAAATACTTTACAGAATAATATGAAAGTAAATGCTAAAGCAACAATTATGAGATGGAATTTTAATGTAAAATTTATAGTAGGAAAAGAGGTATTTGAGATTGAATAAAATAATATATAAAATTGTTTTTATTTTAATATTTGTAATTCTTTTTTTTACTATCAATGTATATGCTAAATATAAATTAACATATAAATTACCAATATATAAAATTCAAATTAAAGAAAATGAACAAATAGATGATTCATTAGTAGTTTTAAAAGAAAATAATATGGAAAACAGACCTATTATAGAAATTCATAGATAAATTATAATTATTAATTTAAACTTGTGAAAAAAACATATAAATGATATAATACTTTAGAAATTATATATGAGGAGAATTAGATGTTATTTTCACAGCATAAAATGAAAACTTATGCTTTTGTTGGACCATCTGGTACAGGAAAGAGTTATAGGGCACAGATGGTAGCAAATGAAAGAGGAATAAATTATATAATAGATGATGGACTTTTAATATCTGGAAATGAAATACTAGCTGGAATCTCTGCTAAAAAAGCACCAACAAAAATTGAAACAGTAAGAAATGCATTATTTCAAAATGAAGAAAGAAAAAAGGAAATTCAAGAAGTAATTAGAAAAAGAAAACCAGATAGCATTTTAATATTAGGAACTTCTGATGAAATGGTTAAAAAAATTGTAGAAAACTTAGGATTTGAACCAATAACAGAAACTATATATATAACAGATGTAGCAACAGAAGAAGAAATGGCAATGGCGAGAGATATAAGAGTTCATCAAGGAAAACATGTTATTCCAGTTCCAACATTTGCTTTAAAAAAAGATTTTTCTGGTTATTTATTAGATCCACTTCAAATTTTCAAATCTAAAGGAAGAGGGAAGGAACCTTATATATCAGAAAAATCTATTATAAGACCAACATTTAGTTATATGGGAAATTTTAAAATTTCTGATACAGTTTTTAAACAAATAATGGATTGTGTGGCTCAAAAACAAGAAGGAGTACATAAAATTTATAGAGCAATTATAAAAAAACATGAAGAATTAAATGATGGTATATATATTTATATAGAAGTAATTATTAATTATGGTTATAATGTTAATGATACTATGCAAGAATTAAAAAGAAGAATTATAAAAGAAATAGAAAAAATGACAGCTATGAATGTTCTTAATATGGAAATTGTAGTTAAAGGTGTAAATTTAGAAAAGAAAAGCAAATAGTTTATATGCTTTTTAAAAAAATATTTAAGGATGAAATTGAATTATGGCTTTTGTTGTTGCAATAGATGGACCAGCTGGTAGTGGAAAAGGAACAATCACAAAAATAGTTGGTGAAAAAATGAATTTAATAAATATCGATACAGGTGCAATGTATAGATGTGTTACTTTAGCTTGTTTAGAAAAAGAAATTAAACCAGAAGATAATGATAAAATTTCAGAAGTTTTAGAAAGTATTGATATAAAATTAGAAAAACAAAATGAAAAAAATCTTGTGTTCTTAAATGGAAAAGATGTTAGTGAAGAAATTAGAACTACAAGAGTAAATGAAAATGTGGCTAAATTTGCTGCTATTAAAATAATAAGAGATAAAATAACTCCTATCGAGAGAAAAATGGGAGAAATTCAAGATGTAATTATGGAAGGACGAGATATTGGTACAGTAGTTTTTCCAGATGCAGATGTAAAAATATACCTAGATTGTTCTTTAGAAGAAAGAGCACGCAGACGTTACAAACAAAATTTACAAAAAGGAATAAATTCTAGTTATGAAGAAGTTTTAGAAAATATAAAACAAAGACATAAATTAGAAACAGAAAGAGATATAGCACCTTTTGTTAAAGCGGAAGATGCTATATATATAGATAGTACAAATTTAACAATAGAAGAGGTCACTGAAAAAATTATAGAAATTATTTCAAAAAAGAAGTTAGAAATTAGTAATAAAAATTAAAAATGTAAAATTAAATATTGTTTGATAATATATCTTATTAATAAAGTTAGGGGTAAATATGAAAGATTTTTTTAAAGGAATTGGCAGAGTATTTATTAGAAGTGTTATATATATTTATTGCAAAATTGTATATAGAGTAAAGATTATTGGAAAAGAGAATATTCCTAAAGAAGGACCACTTCTTTTTTGTGGAAATCATAGAACTTATTTAGATCCACCTTTAATAGTTGTTACAGCAGGAAGACACATGAGATTTCTTGCCAAAGAAGAATTAAGAAAAAATCCATTATTTGCTTTATTAGGAGTACTTTTTGAAGGAATATATGTTAAAAGAGATGAAAAAGATATAACCGCTTTAAAAAAAGCTTTAAAAACTTTAAAAAGTGGTGGATGTATAGGATTATTCCCAGAAGGTACTAGAAATGGTTTAGAAAAAAATGATGGAAAAATAAAAAATGGTGCTGCATATATGGCATTAAAGTCAAATGCGAAAGTTGTACCAATAGGAATTGTAGGACCTTCAAAACCGTTTACAAAAAATGCAATCATATATGGAAAACCAATTGATTTATCAGAATATGCCTCAAGTAAGAAAATAGAAAAAGAAACAGAAGAAAAGGTAAGTGAAATTATAAAAGAAGAAATTGTAAAATTAAGTAATGAGAAAATATAAATGTTAATTTAAATAAAATA
Source organism: uncultured Clostridia bacterium (assembly GCA_947632605.1). Lineage (GTDB taxonomy): Bacteria > Bacillota > Clostridia > TANB77 > CAG-508 > Scatovivens. Next base: position 204,107 of record CANRPX010000001.1, read on the forward strand.
GTATTCAATTTTAATTTTATATATTATAATAATAAAAAAAGAGAGGGGATTTTAAAAAATGTTTTGTGGGGAATGTGGTAAAAAAATTGAAGAAAATTCAAAGTTTTGCAATTTTTGTGGAGCAAAAATTGAAACAAAAAATGAAGAAAAAACTGTTGCTAATAATGTAGAAAATACAAGTAATAGTAATAACACTAATGTTAATACAAATGGACAAAATACAGTAAGTAATCAGCCACCAGTTCAAAATTATCAAGCACCAAGTTATCAAACTCAAAATTATCAGGCACCAAATTATCAGATGCCACCTAATTATCAAATGCCACCAAATTATCAAAATAATAATTCTAATTTTTATAATAATGGCAATAATATACCTTATGAATATAAACCAATTTCAATGTGGGGTTATTTTGGTTATGAAATCTTATTTTGGATACCTATTTTAGGAGTAATACTTTTTTTAATATTTGCACTTGGAGGAACTTCAAATAAAAATCTTAGAAATTATGCAGCATCAAAGTTTTGCATTGTAATTATATTAGCTATTCTTCTATTCTTAATGTTTGGTGCTGGAATTTTTAGTGCTGCTACTGCAATGGGTAGATGGTAATATTTTATAACTAATATTTAAAAATAAGTACATATCACAATATAAATTAACATAAAATTTGTTGACAAATAAAAACTGCTAGTATATAATAATATGGTTAAATTTGAGAGAAAAATCAAGTTTAACCTTTTTATATTTTATAAAATATTAGTTCTAATTAATAATAAAATACATAAAAATCAAAGGGGTAATAAAAAAATGAATAACCAGAAAATTAGAAATGTAGCAATAATTGCACACGTTGACCATGGAAAAACAACTTTAGTTGATGCAATGCTTAGACAAAGTGGTATTTTTAGAAGTAATGAACAAGTTGAAGAAAGAGTTATGGATTCAAATGACTTAGAAAGAGAAAGAGGAATCACTATTCTTTCTAAAAATACAGCAGTACATTATGGTGACATTAAAATAAATATTGTAGATACACCAGGACATGCAGACTTTGGTGGAGAAGTTGAACGTGTACTAAAAATGGTAGATGGAGTTGTATTATTAGTTGATGCTTTTGAAGGTGCTATGCCTCAAACTAGAGAGGTTTTGAAAAAATCATTAGCATTAAATTTAAAACCAATTGTTGTTATAAATAAAATAGATAGACCAGGTGCACAACCTTATAAAGTAGTTGACCAGGTTTTAGAGTTATTTATAGAACTTGGAGCAAATGATGAACAATTAGATTTTCCTGTTGTCTATGCATCTGCTAAACAAGGTACTGCAACTTTAGATTTAAATCAAACTGGAACAGACTTAAAATGTTTATTTGAAACAATAATAAATTCAATTGATCCTCCAAAATGTGAGATGGAAGGACCAATGCAAATGCTAGTTTCTAATATAGATTATGATGATTACATTGGAAGAATTTCAATAGGTAGAGTTGAAAGAGGAGAAATTAATTTAAATATGCCTGTTGCAATTTGCAAAAGTGAAAACAAAATATTAAATGCAAGAGTAGCAAAGTTATATCTATACGATGGATTAAAAAGAATAGAAGTTGAGCATGCCAAAGCTGGAGATATTGTTGCATTATCAGGTGTAGCTGATATTAATATTGGTGATACAATTTGTGATTATGAACATCCTGAAAAAATTCCTTTTGTAGATATTGATGAACCAACAGTATCTATGACATTTAGTGTTAATAATGGACCTTTTGCAGGAAGAGAAGGAAAATTTATTACTTCAAGACATATTAGAGATAGATTATTTAAAGAATTAGATAGAAATGTTAGTTTAAGAGTAAAAGAAACAGAATCACCAGATTCTTTTGAGGTTTCAGGAAGAGGAGAATTACATTTATCTGTACTTATTGAAACTATGAGAAGAGAAGGATTTGAACTTTTAGTTTCAAGACCAAAAGTTATTTTAAAAGAAATTAATGGTGTTAAATGTGAACCAATTGAAAGATTAGTTGTAAATGTTCCAGATGATTGTGTTGGAAATGTTATAGAAAAATTAGGTAGAAGAAAAGCTGAAATGATTAATATGGAGCCAGCAGAAGATGGACATACAAAAATAGAATTTAAAATTCCAGCTAGAGGAATTATTGGATATAGAACAGAATTCTTAACAGATACAAAAGGTGAAGGAACAATGAATCACATTTTTGACTGTTACGAAGAATTTAAAGGTGATATTCAAGCTAGAACAAGAGGAACAATAGTTGCTTTTGAAAATGGAAAATCTATTACTTATGGTTTATATAATGCTCAAGATAAAGGAGATTTATTTATAGGACCTGGTGTAGAAGTTTATGAAGGTATGATAGTAGGACTAAATTCTAGAGGAGAAGATTTAGCTATAAATGTATGTAAAGAAAAACATTTAACAAATACTAGAGCATCTGGATCTGATGAAGCATTACGTTTAGTTCCACCAATTCAAATGTCTTTAGAGAAAGCAATTGAATTTATACAAGATGATGAACTTGTAGAAGTAACACCACAAAGTATTAGATTAAGAAAGAAAATACTTAATAATAAAGATAGAGAAAGAGCTGCAAGAGCTACTATGAATAAATAAAAAAACCCCGCTTTGTAACGCGCACGAACGATACTAAGCGGGATTTGTTTAGAGGATATACCCTCTAAAAATTAAATGCTTTCCGGACGATATATTAATAATTCTTGCTCTCCGGATACGTCGGTCTGTCTGCGGTATGCAATAAAAGACCGTCTTGGGTCGATGTTCTTGAGAGAAAGGTATTCGCCATCTTGTATCATGTGGAACATGTACTGATTCTTTTGAAAAAAAGAAAAATCAGTTACAGGAGATGACAATTTCTTGTCTGACAGTATTATGCCATCACATTCTACAACGTAGGCTAAAACCATCCGATCTGTGAGATCTACACCTAACTCCTCGAGTTTCTCGAAAACTTCTTGATTTGATACATAATCCATGGAATCGCCCCTTTGCAATTTTTTATAAAAATTCGTGCTATTAATATTATATCACATATTAACATAAATGACAAAGTTATAGAGATTTAAAGTAATGGAGAAAATTGATTATGATTAATATAGAAGAATTTAAAATAATGAAAGAAAATGCCTTACAAAATCATATTCCAATTATTATGGATGATACTCTAGAAAAAATAAAAGAAATTCTAAAAGAGAAATCACCTGAAAGAATTTTGGAAATTGGAACAGCTGTAGGATATTCTGCAACTTGTTTTGCAATGTATACAGGAGAAAATTGTATTATAGATACAATTGAATTAGATGAAGAGAGAGCTAAAGAAGCAATTAAAAATGTGAAGAAAATTGGTGTTGATAGTAAAATTAATATTATGATTGGAAATGCTGTTGATATACTTCCAATATTAAATGAACAATATGATATAGTCTTTATTGATGCTGCTAAAAGTAAATATTCAATTTTTTTAGAAGAAGGATTAAGACTTATAAAAAATGGAGGAATAATTTTAGCAGATAATATTTTATATAAAGGATATGTTATGAGTGATTATAATAAACATAAACAAAGAACAGCTGTAAGACACTTAAGAGAGTATATAAAAGAAGTTACAGAAAATCCAAATTTAGAAACTGAAATTTTAGAAGTTGGAGATGGACTTGCAATAACAAAAGTAAATAAAAAAAGCTAATTGTGAATTTTTATTTGCAATTAGCTTTTTTAATATATTTTTTGTTTTAATTGACTAATTTTTTATATTGTAATAAAATGTTTTAAACATTTTATATAGTTTAAAATAAAATAAATATATATAAATTCTTTTTATGGAAGGAGTTTTATTTATGATTATTGATGGAAAAGACACATTTGTTACTACTATTATAATGGCTGCTGGTAAAGGAACAAGAATGAAATCAAATAAATCTAAATTAGTTCATAAAATTTATGATAAAGAGCTTGTAAGAAGAGTAGCAGAAGTAGCAATGAAAGTTGGATCTGATGAAATAATAACAGTCGTAGGACATTTAAAAGAACAAATACAAGAAGTTCTTGGTGATTCTGTAAAATATGCATATCAAGAAGAACTTTTAGGAACAGGGCATGCAGTTATGCAAGCAGCAAAATTTTTAGAAGGAAAAAAAGGAAAAGCAATTATTCTTTATGGTGATGTGCCAATTTTAAGACCAGAAACATTAAATAATTTATTATCAAAAAGTATAAAAAATAAAGAATATGCAACACTTTTAACAGCAATTTATGAAAATCCTACTGGATATGGAAGAATTATTCGTGATGAAGGTGGAAACATAAAAGCAATTGTTGAAGAAAAAGATGCTAACATGTTTGAAAAAGAAATAAAAGAAATTAATTCTGGTATTTATTGTTTTGATATAGAAGAGTTATTATCAGCATTAAAAAAGATAACTCCAAATAATGTTCAAGGAGAATATTATTTAACAGATGTTATAAAAATAATGAATGATAAAGGACTAAAAACTGGAGCTGTTATTGTAGAAGATAATACAGAAATTTTAGGTGTAAATGATAGAGCACAATTAGAACTTTTAACAAGAGTTTTAAGAATGAGAATTAATTCTGAACACATGGCAAATGGTGTTACAATTGAAGATTCAAATTCTACTTATATTTATGATGATGTAAAAATTGGAACTGATACTATTATACATCCAAATACAACAATAAAAAATGGAGTTATAATTGGAGATAATTGTGAAATAGGACCAAATGCATATATTAGAGAAAATTGTATTATTGGTAATGATGTAAAAGTTGGAAATTTTGTAGAGATAAAAAGAACAAAAGTTGGAAATAAAACAAAATTACCACATTTTATATATTTAGGAGATACAGAAATTGGCGAAGAATGTAATGTTGGATGTGGCACAATTACTTGTAATTATGATGGAAAAGAAAAACATAAAACAAAAATTGGAGATAGAGCATTTATTGGTTCAAATGTAAATTTAGTAGCACCAGTTACTTTAGGAGATGATGTTTTAATAGCTGCTGGTTCTACAATTACAGAAGATGTTCCTTCAGGAAAAATGGGAATTGCAAGAGAAAGACAAATAAATAAAGATAGAAAAAATAAATAAATAAAAGGAGAAAGATAAGTAATAACTTTTTAAGTTATTACTTATTATAATGTAAAAATGAATAAAAAAATGTATGAAAAAATTATAGATAATAGATTTAAAATTTCAGGAATATTAATTATACTTTTCGGAATTATAGGATTTTTTATTAATAATATAAATGTAAAAGATTGGATATTAACAACAGATAAATCATTTTGTTTTTGGTGGAATATTAAATTTTTTACTCTAATTTTATTAAGTTATGATTTGTTTTTTCTAATAACTAATAAAAATAAGAAATTAGCATTTATTGGTTCTATATTAATAAGTTTTTCTAGTTCTGTTCAATGGAATCTTAATAATATAGATTCATTAATAGTTGGAGAATTATTAACATTATTAGTTCAAAATTATTTTGATAAAAATAAAAAAGTTTTAATTTCTATATTATTTATTGTTTTTTCAATAATATATACTTTTACCTTTAGACCTTATGCAGTAGCATTTGGATATTTATTTTTAGCATTAATTATTTGGATAATAATAAAAAATATTTGTAATATCAAAAATAATAAAAAAGAAATTTTACTTGGAACTGGTACTATTTTGATAAGTATTGTAGGAATGATAATTAGTGCATTATTTTTTAATAATCATAATATAGAATATTCTAATTTAAATCAAACAGGAATTAGCACATTATACTCATATTTATATGCAATTTTATTACCATTTAATAAATTTGATGGAAGAGAATTGTTAAGCAGTTTTATATCTATTTTTCCAATTCCAATGATGATTAGTTTATATTATTTATATAAAAAAGAAGATCACTCAGAATTTTTATTGCCAATAACAATTGTAACTGTTTTAGAAACTGTATTTTGCATATCTGGTTTTCCAAGTATTATTTCAAAAGTTACGCTATTTTCACAGACTAATGCTTTAAGAACAATGTCATCAGTTTCTTTAGCAAATTTGATTATAATATTCTATTTTTTAGGAAATGTAGAAGAGGAATTATTTAAAATAAAATATTCTATGAGAATAACAATAATAACTGCTTGTATATTAATATTTGTTAGTTTTCCAACAGTTTTTTTAAGTAGAATTTTTATGTATTTGTTTGTAGCTGAATTCACATTACTTACATTTTTATTTTTAAACTTTGGAGATAAAAAATATCAAAAAGTATTATTATTTTTCTTAATATTAACTACTTTAATATCTGGAATACCTGTAAATTTTTTAATAATGTGAAATTTTTGTGATGAATGTGAAAAGTGTGCAAAAACCTTTGACAAGTGTTTTTCCTGTGATATAATGTGTGCATATTTAGAAAGTAAAAAAGAAAGGGGTTAGATTTTTAATCTAATAAGTAGAGAAAGCAAAATGAAAAAAGTGTTTTTAATTGGAGCAGATGGAATGCTTGGAGGAGAATTAAAAGAAAGATTAGAAAAGAATTATGAAGTTGTAGGAACAACAATAGAAACATTAGATATTTGTGATAAAGCAGCAGTTCTTGCTAAAGCAAAAGAAGTAAAACCTTATTTTATAATTAACTGTGCAGCATTTACAAATGTTGATGCATGTGAAGTAAAAGAAGATTTAGCATTGGCTGTAAATGGAACAGCTCTAGAAAATATTGCAGAAGCAACAAAACAAGAAAATGCTACTTTAATACATATTAGTACGGATTATGTTTTTGCAGGAAATAAACCTATTGACGAAATATACACAGAAGATATGGAACCAAATCCAGTAAGTGCTTATGGTAGAACAAAACTTGTAGGTGAGCAAAATGCTAAAAAAGCAGAAAAATATTATATCTTAAGAACAGCATGGCTTTATGGATTAGGTGGAAAAAACTTTGTAAAAACAATGCTTAAATTATCTGAAACACATGATGAAATATCTGTTGTAGATGACCAACATGGAAGTCCAACTTCAACAACAACACTTTGTGAGATAATAGAAAAAATTATGGAAAAAGAACCAGAATATGGTATATATCATTCAACAAACGAAGGATTTACAACTTGGTGCAAGTTTACTAAAAAAATATTTGAATATGCAAATATTAAAACAAATGTAAAAGCAATAACTTCAGAAGAATATAAAGCAATGTATCCTGCATCTAGTGATAGACCAAAGAATAGTCAATTATCAAAAGATAAATTAAAAAGAGTTGGAATTGTTCCAGCAAATTGGGAAGATGCTCTAAAAGAATATTTGAAGGAGGAATTGAAATAATGAAAGGTATTATTTTAGCAGGAGGTAGTGCTACAAGATTGTATCCAGTAACACTAGCTGTATCAAAACAAATGTTACCAGTATATGATAAGCCAATGATTTATTATCCTTTATCAACTTTAATGATGGCAGGAATAAGAGAAGTATTAATTATTTCTACACCTGTTCACTTACCAGCATTTGAAAGTTTATTAGGTGATGGTTCTAGATTTGGAATGAAATTAGAATATAAAGTTCAAGAAAAACCAGTTGGACTAGCTGATGCTTTTATTCTTGGAGAAGATTTTATTGGAAAAGATAATGTAGCTTTAATTTTAGGTGATAATATGATATATGGTTCAAGAGTAGAAAGAGTTTTAAGAGCTGCAAGTCATTTAAAAGAAGGTGGAATAATTTTTGGATATCAAGTTGCAGATCCAACTTCTTATGGAGTTGTAGAAATAGATAAAAATGGAAAAGCTTTATCTATTGAAGAAAAACCAAAAGAACCAAAATCTCATTTTGCTGTTCCAGGAATTTATTTTTATGATAATGATGTTGTAAAAATTGCAAAAGCTATAAAACCTTCAGATAGAGGGGAATTAGAAATAACAGATGTAAATAAAAAATATATGGAAAACGGAAAACTAAATGTTATACCTTTAGGAAATGGATATGCTTGGTTTGATACAGGTTCTGCAGATAGATTATCAGATGCTTCAGATTATGTAAAAGCAATAGAGTTAAGACAAGGAACACAAATTGCTTGCTTAGAAGAAATTGCTTATAGAAATGAATGGATATCTAAAGAAGATTTATTAACTGAAGCAAATAAATATAAGAAAACAGAATATGGAAAATATTTAAAAAGAATTGCAGACCAAGATTATAAAGAGTATAAAGAAATATATGAAAGTGATTTATTTAATGCAAATTAAAATTAAAACTAAAAATGTGTGTAATGTTGAGCTGTAAAGTATTTTACAGCTTAATATTTTAGTATCATATATACTTGAAAAATAATATTTTTTTTGATATAAAATAATAGAAAAATTTAAGAAAAAGGAGATAAAAATGGGTAAATTTACTAGAATAGATACTTCAATAGAAGGAGTATATGTAATCGAACCAACAGTATTTGGAGATAACAGAGGTTATTTTATGGAAACTTATAGTATGCCAGATTTTGCTGAAATAGGCATAACAAATAACTTTGTACAAGATAATCAATCAAAATCAAAAAAAGGTGTTTTAAGAGGATTACATTTTCAAAAAGAAAATACACAAGCAAAACTTGTTAGATGTATAAAAGGTGAAGTATTTGATGTTGCAGTTGACCTAAGACCAGGAAGTAAAACTTATGGAAAATGGGAAGGTGTAATTTTATCAGAAGAAAATAAAAAAATGTTTATGATTCCTAGAGGATTTGCACATGGATTTTTAGTTCTTTCAGAAGAGGCTGAATTTAGTTATAAATGTGATGATGTATATAATCATTCAGCAGAAGGTGGATTAAAATGGGACGATCCAGAAATAGGAATAGTTTGGCCAGAAGTTCCAGGTATGAAACCAGAAGAATATTTAACTTCTGAAAAAGATAGTAAATGGCCAACATTAGAAGAATTAAGAAAAACAGATTTATTTTCAAATTTAAAATAAAGGTATTAAGATGATAGATATATTAAAAGCTAAAAGTTATTTTAAAGAATATGTTTCAAATTATGATGTTAATGATCCAAGAATTAAATTAAAAATTATTCACATAAATCATGTTTCAGAAAATTCAAAACAAATTGCTAAATTTTTAAATTTACCAAAAGAAGAACAAGACTTAGCTGAGCTAATAGGATTACTTCATGATATTGGAAGATTTGAACAATTAAAAATATATGGAACTTTTTCTGATAGAAATAGTATTAATCACGCAGAAAAAGGTGTTGAAATATTATTTAAAGATAATTTAATTAGAAATTTTATAGAAGATACAAGTTATGATAATATAATTTATAAAGCTATAAAAAATCACAATCCACTTAAAATTGAAGATGGACTATCTGAAGAAGAACTATTACATACAAAGATAATTAGAGATGCAGATAAATTAGATATTTATAGAGTTTTTCTTGATAGTAAATTAGAAGATTGTGTGCATTTAAAAACTGATGATGTATCAAAAGAAATCTTAAGTCCAGAATATTTTGAAGATTTTCCAAAACAAGAATTATTGTTATATGCAAATATAAAATCAAATATGGATTTTATGGTGGCTTGTCTATCATATATATATGATTTTAATTTTATAGATACATTAAAAATTGTTAAAGAAAAAGACTATATTACTAAGATTATTAAAAAAATAGATGCAAAAGATAAATATACAAAAGAAAAATTGGATGAAATAAATGTTATTGCTATGGACTTTATAAATAAAAAAATAAATAATTAATTTTTAGGAGGAAAAAATGAAAAATATATTAGTTACAGGTGCAGCAGGTTTTATTGGTGCAAATTTTGCAGAATTAATGGTTAAAAAATATGAAGGAAAATACAATATTATTGTATATGATAAATTAACTTATGCTGGAAATTTGCATAACTTAGATGGAATAAAAGATAAAATTACTTTTGTTAAAGGAGATATATGTGATTTTGATTTTGTTATGGAAACATACAAAAAATACAATATTGATGCAGTAGTTCATTTTGCAGCAGAATCACATGTTGATAATAGTATTAAAAATCCTTTTATATTTACACATACAAATGTAATTGGAACACATACACTTTTAGAAGCTGCAAAACAATTTTGGGGTGAAGGTAGCCCAAATAAATTTGTACATGTTTCAACAGATGAAGTATATGGAACACTTGGAGAAACAGGATATTTTACAGAAACTTCTCCTATTAAACCAAATAGTCCATATTCAGCATCAAAAGCATCATCAGATTTAGTTGCTTTAGCTTATAGTGAAACATATAAAATGAATGTAAGTGTAACAAACTGTTCAAATAATTATGGACCATATCAACATCATGAAAAATTAATACCACACATGATTTCTATGGCTTTAAAAGATGAAAAATTACCTGTATATGGAAAAGGATTAAATATTAGAGATTGGCTTTACGTAGAAGATCACTGTGAAGCAATTGATATAATTTTACATAAAGGCAAAAAAGGTGAAAGATATAATATTGGTGGACACAATGAAAAAAGAAATATAGAAATTGTTAAACTAATATTAGAAAGACTTGGAAAACCAGAATCTTTAATTTCTTATGTAGAAGATAGAAAAGGACATGATTACAGATATGCAATAGATCCTACTAAATTAAAAAATGAATTTGGATGGGAACCAAAAACAATGTTTAAAGATGGAATTGTTAAAACAATAGATTGGTATTTAGCACATCCAGAATATTTAATGAAATAAAAAATAAAAATTTTTAAATCCTAAATTATTTAATAATTTAGGATTTTTTTAAGTGAAATTAATTAACAATAAAATTCCAAATAGATATTGATGTGAAATTTGAAAAGTGATAAAATCTAAAAGAATAAAAACGATTTGGAGATAAAAATGCAAATTTTAAAAATTATTTTGCTTATAATTTCTTTTGTAGGATATTATATAATTTTAAAAAGAAAAACAAATATTAAAGAAGAATTTATACCAATATTTTTATTTTCTACAATAGGAGTTGCAGAATTTCTAGCAGGAATTTTAAATTTCATGAAATTAGCAACAATATGTATATGTGGAATTGGTATAATATTTTTCATAAAAGAAGTTTTTTTAATAATAAAAAACAAAGAAAAATTTAAATTCAATTTTAACTTTTTATTTTTTATAATTATAGGATTATTATTTTTATATATTTTAAAAGATGCATATTTAATTCACTATGACAATTTTTCACATTGGGGAATGATAGTAAAAGAAATTTTAGCAGAAAATAGATTACCAAATTTTAAATCTACAAATATTATATTTACATCATACCCACCAGGAACAGCTTGTTTTATATATTATATTTGTAAATTTTTAGGAAATTCAGAAGGAATGATGTTATTTTCTCAAAGCTTATTAATTTTAGCTGGACTTTATTCATTTCTAACTTTCTGCGATAAAGATAAAAAAGTTAATTATATTTATGTAATTTTGATGAGTGCGTATTTATTAGTAGCGAATATATTTATAAATCAACTATTAGTAGATACTGTAATACCAATTATGGCATTATCTGCACTTGCAATAATTATCAAATATAAAGAAGATAGCAAAAGCGCATTGGTATATTCTATACCAATACTATCATTACTAATGATAGTAAAGAATTCTGGTTGCTTTTTTATAATAATCGATTTAATTGTTTGGTTTATATATTTTATAAAAAATGTAGGAATAAAAAATATATTTAAACAAAAATATTTATTATTGATTTTTATACCAGTAGTTTTAATCTTTTTATGGTCTTGCCATATAAAATTGGTTTTTGATAATGCTGAGAATTCAAAACATGCAGTGTCAATTTCTAATTATACAAACACATTTGCTGAAAAAGAAGAATCAGATTTTAAATTTATTCTTGAGAAAATGTTTGATAAAATGAAATCATTAGAAGATAAACAAAATAGGATTGTTTTAGTTTCTACTTTAGGCTTTTTATTAATGATTATTTGCTTTTTCAAAAATAAAGATTTAAGAAAATTTATTATTGGATTTTTTGCTTTATTTGTTATTACATATATTTTATATACAATAAGCTTATATGTTATGTATTTATTTTCAATGCCAATCAATGAGGCTAGAAATTTGTCAGGATATTCAAGATATTATTCTACATTAATTATGTTTTTATATGGTTTAACTGTAATTGCAATATTAAATTGTGATAAAATAGAATTTAAATCAAATGCGAAAATAAAGAATATATTAATAAAAATCGTTTTTTTAGTATTAGTTATAATTCCAGTTGTTTTTTATAAAAATAACTTAAAATCATTGTATACAAAACAAACTCTTTCTAAAGATTCTTTAAGATATGAACTTGTGAATGTAAAAGCACAAAATAATATTGAAGAAAACAAAAGTTATTTAATTTATATTTCAAATGATGAAAATATTGAAAAAGGATATTTATCTCATATATGTAGATATGAGTTTAGAAGTGGAAATGTAAAAGTTATAAATAATTTTGAAGAATTAAGAAATATGGATGAAGTCTTTGATTATGATTATTTTGTGATTTTAAGAAAAGATGAAAAAACATTAGAATTTATAGATATAATTAAAGGAGATATAAATCAAAATGTTATCAGATTTAGATAAAAATAATGAATTTTTTATTCTAATACCATCACTTAATCCAACTAATGATTTAATTGTATATATAGATGAATTAATAAAAAATAATTTTACAAATATAATTGTTGTAAATGATGGAAGTAAAAAAGAATGTGATGAGATTTTTAAAGCAATTGAAAGAAAAAAAGAGTGCATTTTATTAAAACATGAAACTAATTTAGGCAAAGGAAAAGCACTTAAAGATGGATTAGAATATTTTAAAAACTTGGAAACTTTTAGCAATTTTGTCGGAATAATTACAGTAGATTCTGATGGTCAGCATTTAGTTTCAGATGTTAAAAAAATAGCTGAAAAAATGAAAGAAAATCCTAATTCTTTAATATTGGGAACAAGAGACTTTTCAAAAAGTAATGTACCTCCTAAAAGCAGTTTTGGAAATAAGACAACATCAAATGTTTTTAAATTGTTGTATGGAGTTAAAATATCTGATACACAAACAGGCTTAAGAGGAATACCTAGTGGTTTAATAGAAGAATTTATACATATTTCAGGAAATAGATTTGAATATGAAACAAATATGTTAATAGAATGCATATTGAATAAAATAGAAATGATAGAAGTTCCAATTACAACTGTATATATAGATAACAATTCTGGTACAAGCTTTAGACCAATACATGATTCTGTATCAATTTATTGGAAAATATTAAATTCATTTATAAAATATTCAGTGGTATCTATAATATCATGTGTTATTGATATTTTGCTATTTCAATTGTTTTTAATGAATTTTAAATTTAATTTGTCACCTACAGTAATTATAGTAATTGCTACTGTTTTAGCAAGAATAATATCTTCTTTAGTAAATTATATATTAAATAAAAAATATTCATTTAATAGTAAGAAGAATGTAAAAAATACAATTATAAAATACTATATTTTATGCTTAATTGCAATGATAGCTTCTGCAAGTTTAGTTTCTATAATATATAATTTTACAAAAATACCAGAAGTTGCAATAAAAATTGTTGTAGATACAATTATTTTCTTTATAAATTATAGAGTTCAAAGAGTTTTTATATTTAATAAATAGATTATTTTTTAAAAAGGTGATATAATAATAATGATAAATTACTGTATAAGGAGGGTTTTGACATGCAAAGAGAAATAACAGTTGCTGAAATAAAGAAAACTTTAGATGAGGATGAAATTAATGATACAATTGTAGTAAAAAGAGAGAATAAATCTGATGTTGTTATAATGAATATAAATGATTATAAAAGAGTTATTGAATCTAAGTTTATATCAAGATTGAAAAAAGGAGAAGAACAAATAAAAAAAGGCGAAGTTACTGATGGAGATATAGTTTTTAAAAGAATGAGGAAAAAATATGGATACAAATGAAGAACTATACAAAATAATATTCACTAATGATGCTATAAATGAAATGGAAAATGTTTTTAATTACATATCTGAAAAATTATATGCTCCAAAAGCTACAAAAAATTTAATGCTAGAAATAGATGAAAACATTAATAATTTAAAATATATGCCAAGAAAATATAGAACTATAAAAAAATATGATGAATTAGATTTAGAATATAGAAGAATGATTATAAAAAAATATTGTATTATTTATACTATAAATGAAAACGAGAAGAAAGTTTATATTACACATTTGTATCATAGTAAACAAGATTATTTTAATTTATTTTAAAAAGCTAATAATAGAGTTAATATAAAAAAGCTAGAAATTATATTTCTAGCTTTTTTTATAATGCAAAAAAACTTTCGTAAATTTTTTGTAAAATTACTATATTAACTTGAAGAAAATTAAAGAAAATGATAAAATATGAAAGATTTAATAGGTTAAAAAGAGGTATAAAAATTGGAGAAAATTAAAAAACTTAGTAAATTTAGAAATGTAATTTTAATTTTTTTAGATATATTGTGTATAGCCTTTGCGTATTATTCAGGAATAGTACTTATAAATAATGGTTCTCTTTTATTAGATACATATTATACTAAAAGATTTTTGAATACTTTATTAGTTTCAACAATTGTTTATCAATTTGTATTTCAAATAACTAGAAGATACAAAAACTTAATAAGATATGAAGATGGAAAGGATTATTTAATTTATTTTATTTTGTGTATTATATCTTCAATTATTGTAGCTATTGTAAGAAAAGTTTTTGATATTTTTATGGTTGAAACAACAAGACTTATTATTTTAGCAGGTATTTTTATTGCTATTTTAATGGTTTCTTATAGAGTAGTTTTAAGATATATTTTAGTAAATGATATTTTTAATAAGAATGTTAAGGTAAATAAAGAAGTTCAAAAAAATCTACTTATAATTGGAGCTGGAAATGCAGCTCATGAAATTATAAGAACAATACATTCTAATATGAAAGAAATTTACAATATTGTTGGAATAATAGATGATAATAAAAAAAGATTGAATTATAGTGTTTCAGGTGTAAAAATTATTGGAAACAGAAATGATATTGTTAGAATTTGTGAAGAAAATAAAATAGATTTAATTTTCTTTTCTATTGCTAATATTGATAATGAAAATAAAAAACAAATATTAAATATATGTCAACAAACAAGAGCAAAAGTTAGAATTTTGCCTGGAATGAAAGAAATAATTAGAAATAAAAAATTATTTGAAAATTTAAGAGATGTTGAAATAGAAGATATTTTAGGAAGAGATCCTGTAAAACTAGATAATAATAATATTGAAAATTTAATAAAAGATAAAACAATATTAGTTACAGGAGCTGGCGGATCAATTGGTTCAGAACTTTGTAGACAAATAATGAAATATAAGCCAGAAAAATTAGTAATGTTAGATATTTATGAAAATAGCTTATATGATATAGAAATTGAACTAAAAACAAAATATCCTAAAGCAAAAATAGATGCTATCATAGCAAGTGTTAGAGATAAAAAAAGATTAGAAGAAGTTTTTGAAAAGTATAATCCTTATTTAGTATTTCATGCAGCAGCACATAAACATGTTCCTTTAATGGAAAATAGTCCATTAGAAGCAATAAAAAATAATATTTTTGGAACATATAATGTTACAAATGTAGCAGATAAATTTAAAGTAAAAAGATTTATTTTAATTTCAACAGATAAAGCTGTAAATCCTACAAACATAATGGGTGCTACAAAGAGAATGTGCGAAATGATAGTTCAAGCTAAAAATAAAGTAAGTGAAACAGAGTTTGTAGCTGTTCGTTTTGGAAATGTTTTAGGAAGTAATGGTTCTGTTGTTCCACTATTTAAAAAACAAATTATGGATGGTGGGCCAGTTACTGTTACACATAAAGAAATAACAAGATTTTTTATGACTATTCCAGAAGCAGTAGAATTAATTCTTCAGGCCATTACTTATGCTGATGGTGGAGAAATATTTGTTTTAGATATGGGAGAGCCAGTAAAAATTTATGATTTAGCAGTAAGTTTAATAAAGCTTTCAGGATATGTTCCAAATGAAGATATAGAAATTAAAATAACAGGCTTAAGACCTGGAGAAAAATTATATGAAGAACTTTTAATGGGAGAAGAGGGACTTCAAAAAACAGCTCATGACAAAATATTTGTTGCAGAACCAACAAATATAACAATAGATGATATTGAGAAAAAATTAGAAAAATTAAATAATTTATTAAATAAAGAAAATGCAGATTTAGAAGATACAAAATTTGTTATGAAAGAAATTATACCTACATATCATGAAGAAAATAATAAATAAAGGAAGTATTAAAATGGAAAGAATTTATTTAGCATCACCACACATGTCAAAAGAAAAATATGAAGAAAAGTTTGTTAAAGAAGCTTTTGATACAAACTGGTTATCAACAGTTGGAGAAAATTTAAATAAATTTGAAGAAAGTGTTAGAAACTATTTAGGAATAAAAGCATCTGTTGGACTTTCTAGTGGAAGTGCAGCAATTCATTTAGGATTAAAAGCATTAGGAGTATCAAAAGATGATATAGTTTTTGTTTCAGACCTTACATTTTCTGCAAGTGTAAATCCAATTATATATGAGAATGCAACACCTGTTTTTATTGATTCAGATTATGAAACTTGGAATATGGATCCAAAAGCTTTAGAAAAAGCATTTGAAAAATATCCTAATCCTAAGGCTGTAATTGTAGTTCACTTATATGGTAGAGCATCTAATATGGATGAAATTTGCAAAATATGTAAAGAACATAATGTGCCAATTTTAGAAGATGCAGCAGAAGGATTAGGTTCAAAATATAAAGAAAAATTCTTAGGAACTTTTGGAAAATGTTCAGCACTTTCTTTTAATGGAAATAAAATAATTACTACAACAGGTGGAGGAATGCTAGTATCAGATGATGAAGAATTAGTAAAAAAAGTAAAATTTTGGTCAACTCAAAGCAAAGATCCAGCAAGGTATTATCAACATTCAGAAATTGGATATAATTATAGAATGAGTAATGTTCTAGCTGGAATCGGTAGAGGACAAATGATGGTTTTAGAAGATAGAGTTGCTAAAAAAAGAGAAATTTTTGATACTTATAAAAATGCTTTTAAGGATATAGAAGATATAGAAATAACTGATGAAAAAGAATATGAAAGATCAAATCGTTGGCTTTCAACAATAACATTAAAAAAGAATTCAAAAGTAAAACCTTTAGATATAATAGAAAGATTAGAAAAAGAAAACATTGAATCAAGAATGGTTTGGAAACCAATGCACTTGCAACCAATATTTGAAAAATATGATTTTATTACTTTACAAGATGAAGTAAGTGTTGGAGAAGATTTATTTACAAGAGGAGTATGTTTACCATCAGATACAAAAATGACAAATGAAGATTTAGAAAGAGTTATAAATATTGTTAAAAGTTTATTTTAAATGGAGAAAAAATGTATAAAAAATTTTTTAAAAGATTTTTAGACATAATTATTAGTTTAATAAGTTTAATTATTTTATCACCAGTAATGCTAATTGTAGCAATTTTAGTAAGAATAAAGCTTGGAAGCCCAGTAATTTTTAGACAAGAAAGACCTGGTAAAAATGAAAAAATATTTAAACTTTATAAATTTAGAAGTATGTCAGATAAAAAAGATGAAAATGGAAAATTACTTCCAGATAGTGAGAGATTAACAAAATTTGGAAAAATATTAAGAAGTACAAGCTTAGATGAACTTCCAGAACTTGTAAATATTTTAAAAGGAGATATGAGCTTAATTGGACCAAGACCTCTTGCTGTTGCTTATTTACCTTATTATAATGAAAAAGAAAAGCATAGACATGATGTAAGACCAGGATTAACAGGACTTGCTCAAATAAATGGAAGAAATGCTTTAGACTGGGAAAAAAGATTTGAATATGATTTGGAATACGTAAACAATATTACTTTTATAAATGACTTAAAAATATTATTTAAAACATTTTTTAAAGTTTTAAAAAGAGAAGATGTTGTAACTAGAGGAACAGGAAAAACAATAGATTTTGATGAATATAGGAGAAATAACTTAAATGAATCAAAAAAAATATAACTTTTTCTATTTTCAATATTAACATATATGTGGTGGGTATTTTAACTATAATTATTGAAATAATACTTATAAAATTAATTAATAAAACAAAATTTGATAAATTAAAGAAAGGGTTAGCTCTAGAATGAAAAAAAGAGTATTAGTATTAAATTGTGGAACTTTAGCTTCTACTGATATAAATATGTCTTTAAGATATAATAATGAGTTTGAAGTTTGGGGAGCATCAACTACTAAAAATCATGGAATATATGTGTATAAAAATTATATTGAAGATATTCCAAATATGAATGATAGTAATTTTATAAAAGTTTTAAATCAAAAAATAAAAGATTATAATTTTAAATTTATTATTGCACCACATGAGGATTTAGCATTATTTTTACAAGAACATAAAAAAGAAATAAATGCAGTAATTGTATGCTCAAATTATGATACAGCTCTACTTTGTAGATATAAATCAAAAACTTATGCAAAAATGAAAGAATATAATTTTATTCCAAAAACATATAAAAAAGAAGAAGTAAAAGAATTTCCAGTTTTTGTAAAAAAAGATACAGACCAAGGTGGAAGGCATGCACACAAAGTAGAAAATCAAAAAGAATTAGATTTATATGCTGAAGGCGAAGATATGATAATTTGTGAATATCTTCCAGGAGAAGAGGTAACAGTTGATTGCTTTACAAATAAAAATAGAGAACTTCTATTTTGTAACCCAAGAGCAGCAGATAGAATGCTTGCTGGAATAGATGTTCATGCTAGAAGAATAGAGCTATCAAAAGAAATTAAATACATCGCTGATTCTTTAAATAAAGAAATAGAATTTAGAGGCTTTTGGTTTTTTCAAATAAAAAAAGATGTAAATGGAAAATATAAATTACTAGAAATAAGCACAAGACTTCCAGGAGCTTTTAGTTTAAGTAGATGTTTAGATGTTAATTTACCACTTATGGCATTAAAAGATTTTGATGGACAAGATGTAAAATTAACTTTTAATGATATAAATATTGAAGCAGATAAGCAATTTTTTGGAAAATATTCTTTAGGACTAGAATATGATACAGTTTATATTGATTTTGAAACTTGTTTTGAGTCAAAAGAAAAAGTAGATACTTTTCTTATGATGTTTTTATATCAATGTGTAAATAAAAATATAAAAATAAATTTATTATTGCAAAGTGATAATTTAAAAGTTTTAGATAAAAACAAAACTTCAAGAAATTTATTTGATGAAATAATTGAAATTGAACGAAAAGATATTAAAAATATTTTAGAGGAAAAAAGTATTTTAATATCTAATGATGAAAATTTAAAAAATGAAATAAGAGAAAAAAATAAATATAATTGTTTTAGTACATCAATAATTGAAAGCTTAATTGATTGGAGAGCATAAAAATGGAAATTGGAAGTGAGTTTTGGAAATGTGAAGATGATTTAATTTCAAATAATACAGATTTTTGGAATCTTGGAGAAGATACAAAATTTGTGTTATCTGGAAGAACAGCAATATATTTTGTTTTACAAAATATATTGTTAAATCATGATATAAAAAAAGCTTATCTTCCAACTTATTGTTGCAATTCTATGATTAAGCCTTTTATAGATTTGGGAATAGAAATAGAATATTATGATGTTTATTATAATAATGGATTAAAATATAATATAAATTTAGATGAAGATATTGATATATTTTTTGCTATGAATTATTTTGGATATTCATCTACAAATATGGAAAATTATATTAAAAATTTTAAGGAAAAAGGTAAAATTATAATTGAAGATATAACACATAGTTTTTTTAGCTCAAAAAAATTTAGTGTATATTCAGATTATTTAGTAGGAAGTTTAAGAAAATGGTTTCCAGTTACAAGTGGAGGAATAGCTGTAAATAGAAAAACAAAATTTGAATTAAAATTAAATGATAATACAAATGAAAAAATAATTTCTTTAAGAAAAAAAGCAATGGAAAATAAATCTAAATTTATAAATAATAATGAAGATTTAAAAGAAACTTTTTTAAATCAATATTCAGAAAGTGGTAAACTATTAGAAAACGATTATAAAAATTATAGTATAGATAATGATTCTTTAAAAATAATTATGGGAATAAATCTAGAAGAAATAATTTCAAGAAGAAAAGAAAATTCAAAAATTATATATGAAAAATTAAAAAACATATCTAATATGGAATTTTTAGAAGAATACAATGAAAATGATTGTTTATTATTTGTTCCGATAATTTTAGAACATAATTTAAGAAATGAATTAAGAAAATATTTAATAGAAAATGAAGTTTATTTACCTGTACATTGGCCATTAGAAGAAAAATTAAATAATGTTTTTGAAAAAGAATTATCTTTAATTTGTGACCAAAGATATACAAAAGAACAAATTTCAAAATATACTGATATGATAATCGATTTTTTAGAAAAATAAATATGGAGAGAAAAGTGAAAGATATATATTTTGATAAAAATTATGGAAAATTATATGAAAAAGCTGATAATGGAAAAGCACAAATTTTTGAATTTGAAAATGAAGATGGAAAAATTTCTAATCAGTTTTTAATAAGAGAAATTCCAGAAAAAATAGATGGAAAAACATATTATGATTTAATTACACCTTATGGATATGGTGGACCAATTATTGAAAATTTAACTGGAAATAAAGAAAAATTAATAAATGAATTTGAAAATGAATTTTCTAAATATGCAAAAGAAAATAATATTGTTAGTGAATTTGTAAGATTTCATCCAATAATAAAAAATTATGAAGATTTTGGAAAAATGTATAATAGCATATATATGAGAAAAACTTTAATTACAAAACTTGATGAAGAAGATCCTATTCAAAATCAATTCAAAAAAAGTTGTAGAAAAAACATAAGACAAGCATTAAATAAAGGAATTACTTATAAAGTAATTCCAGCACCAGATAATTTATCTAATTTTAAAGAAATTTATTTTTCTACAATGGATAGAAATAATGCAACAGATTATTATTATTTTGACGATGAGTATTTTAATAATATTTTAAAATATTACAAAGAAAATGTAGTTTTAGTTCAAGCTATTTTTGAAGAAAAAATAATAGCTGCTGGATTATATTTTGTATATAATGATGTAATTCATATACATTTGTCTGGCACTTTAACAGAATATCTTTATTTATCTCCTGCTTATATATTAAGATATGCAATTACATTATGGGGAATTGAAAATAAATATAAATTAATTCATCATGGTGGCGGAACATCTAATAGTGAGGAAAACAGTTTGTATTTATTTAAAAGAAATTTTGCTAAACTTTATGATGCAGATTTTTATATTGGTAAAAAAATTTGGAATGAAGAAATTTATAATAAATTGTGTGATATAAAAAATATAGATAAAAACGAAAGTTTTTTCCCTGCATATAGAAAAAATAATTAATCTTAAGATTATATTAAATCCTAAAATAAAAATGGAGACGAAGTATAATGAAAAAAAAGATTTTAATAATTGCAAATTTTACAAGACTTCCCTGGGAACATGGAAATAGTAGATTTCCATACATAATAAATTTAATTAATAAAGAAAAATTTGATGTTGAACTTATAACTTCGAAATTTTCTCATGGTGAAAAAATACATAGAACAGGTGAAATTAAAGAAAATTTAGACTATAAAATTACATTAATAGATGAGCCTGGTTATAAAAAAAATGTGTCACTTAAAAGATTTTATAGTCATAGTAGGTTTGCTAAAAATGTAAAAAAATATTTAGAAACAATAGAAAAACCAGATATAATTTATTCTGCAGTACCATCATTAGATGTAGCATATATTGCTGGAAAATTTGCAAAAGAAAACAATATAAGATTTATAATAGACATACAAGATTTATGGCCAGAGGCTTTTAAAATGGTATTTAATGTACCAATAATAAGCAATATTATTTTTTATCCAATGACAAAAAAAGCAAACAAAATATATAAAATGGCAGATGACATAGTTGCAGTTTCAAATACTTATGCTGATAGAGCAGGTTTAGTAAATAAAACATATAAAAATAAAATAAGTGTATTTTTAGGAACAGACTTAGAAAATTTTGATAAATTTAAAGAAGAAAATAAAAATGATAAATTTGATGATGTACTAAGAATAGCTTATGTTGGAACTCTAGGTCATAGTTATGATTTAAAATGTGTAATAGACAGCATAAAGATTTTACAAGAAAGAAATATAAAAAATATATTATTAGTTGTAATGGGTAAAGGACCTTTAAGAGCTGAATTTGAATCTTATGCTAAAGAAAAAAATGTTAATGCTGAATTTGTAGGCTATTTAAATTATGAAGAAATGGTAGGTAGACTTTGCTCTTGTGATATAGCAGTAAACCCAATAACAAAAGGGGCTGCTCAGAGTATTATCAATAAAGTTGCAGATTATGCAGCAGCAGGACTTCCAGTTATAAGTACTCAAGAATCAAAAGAATATAGAAAATTAGTTGATGATTATCAAATTGGTTTTAATGTAGAAAATGGAAATGCTGAAGAGATAGCAAACAAAATTGAGATCCTTCAAAATGATAAAGAATTAAGAGAAAGATTAGGATTAAATAATAGAAAATTAGCAGAAGAGAAGTTTGATAGAAAAGAAACTTATTTAGAAATTAAAAATTTAATAGAAAATTAAAAGGGATAAATATGAATTTTATAAAAAAATACAAAAGTTTTTTATCTGATATGATTTTAAATATGATAGGGTTTGGAATATATATTGTTTCACAACAAATTTTATTACTTCCAATACTTGCAAAAATGGTAAATGATGATATATATTCTAGCATAGTTTTATACATATCAATTTTAAATGTTGTGTGCAATGTAACAGGTGGAGAACTTGGAAATGTTAGATTAGTTAGAGATAGTGAATATAAAGAAAAAAATTTAATTGGTGATTTTACTAGAATATTATTAATGCTTTCAACAGTAATAATAATATTTGTTTTTCCAGTTTTAATTTTGTTAAAATATAGTATACTTGGAAGCATTATTTTTACAATAACTATTTTATTGGCCAATATAAGACTTTATGCTACTTGTTTTTACAGATTAGAGAAAAAGTTTAATAAAGTAATTTGGCAAAATGTTTGTTATTTAATTGGAATTATTATCAGTTTAATTTTATTTAAATTATTTGGAAACATTTATTTATTGTTATTTATTCCTGAATTAATTTCAAGTATATATGCATTAAAAAATTCTGATATTTTGAGAATGAAATTAAAAAAGACAATTGAAATGATAAATACAATAAAAAAATTTTTTCAACTTGGATTTGTATCTTTACTTACAAACTTAATGAATTATTTTGATAAATTTTTAATATATCCAATGTTTGGAGCAACATCAGTTGCAATATATTATGCAGTAAATTCAATGTCTAAAATTGCAAGTTTAATAACAAACCCAATGTCTAGTGTTATTTTATCTTGGGTTTCAAATACAAATGAAAAAGATAAGAAAAATAAAATTTTAAAAATGACTTTAATTTCAAATATACCAGTATTATTAATTGTAACATTACTTACAATACCATTAACATATATAGCACTTAAAATATTATATAGTCAGTATATGGAAAGTGCTTTAAATTTAATTATTCCAATAGCAGTTACAACAGCTTTTGGAACTGCTGCAACACTTGTTAAATCTGTATTATTAAAGTATAGTAATACTAATAAATTAGTATTTACTTACATATTATATTTTACAATTTTTATAATTTTAGGATACTTTTTAAGTAAATTTAATGGATTAGTTGGATTTACTACAGCAAATTTAATCTCTAAAATTATTTTATGGCTTTCTTTTATAGTATTACTGATAAAATCTAGAAAAGAAATAAATAAGGAGCAAACAAATGAAAATATTAAACAAAATCTTTAATAAAAGTAGATTACCAATTGTTTTATTTTTAATAGTGCTTATAAATTATTATCCACTATTTATGAATAACTTTAATACTACAAAATCTGTTGCTGTTACTGTAAAACAAATGGGAATTGCTTTTGCAATTGAATGTATTCTTTTAGCACTATTTATTTTTAACAACACAAAAATAACTAAAGAGACTAAAAGAAATATTGCTTTATTAAGTGTAGTTACTATAATTACTTTAATAATTCAAGTTAAAAACTTTTTTGATGGAAAATTTCAAATAATGGATTTAGCAAATATAACTTGCATAACATTAAATATAGCTATGCTTTTTATATGTGTTTTAAGTATTATTAAAGTAAAACAAACATCCATATATCTTTTCTATATAGGAATAGTTTTAATTGGAATTCTTGCATGTGTTGTTAATTTTATAATATATTCTGAAAATATGCTTACAGTATTTGGAATTAATTCGGAAGCTCAATTAGTTAGTATAAAAAGTTTTTTTGCACATAGAAATCAATTTGCTTTCTTTTTATATTTTTCTATAGCTTCTACAGTTATTTTATTTTTAAAGTCTCATAAAATAAGACCCAAAATAGTACTAAGTATTATATTTTTATTTTTCTTATTTAATTTAATAACAACAGCTTCAAGAACAGGATTATTATGTACAGGGATTTTTCTAACATTATTTTTTATTACTACTAATAAAATACATAAAAAAACAAAAATAATATTAGTTTTATTAGCAATTTTAATTGCAATTTCATGTTGGGGAATGATAAAACTTCGTCTTCCAAATCTTCAAGAAAAAATAATAAAAGTTTTAGAAAACGTATTTATAAGAGAAAAATCAATAAAAACCTTTACTGGAAGAAGTAATTTTTGGAATTTAGCTTTCCAAACAATTTCAAAAAATCCAGTAAATATGTTATTTGGAATTGGTAGGTTTGTAGGTCTAGAATTATTAAAAGAAAATAATTATAGGGTTACTCAATTTCATAGCTTTTATGTAGAAGCTTTAGTAGCTGGTGGAATAATGGAATTACTTTATTTTTTATACATATATATAACTGTGTTAAGAAAAATTCTAAAATCTAATTTAAGAACAAAATATAAAAGATTTTATATTTCACTTTATATTAGTTTTGCTATTTATTGTGGTTTCGAAAGCATAGCAAGATTTTCAATTGGATGTGTAGACACAATGTGTTTAATTTTTGTGATTACTATTCCTCTATTGCATGCAAACAGCAAACTTAATGTTAAAAAGTGGAAGAAAGTAGGAGAGATAAATAAATGATTTTAAAATGTATAATGACTTTAATTATATTTGTTATAGCCCCTTTTTTACTAGGATTATTAATAACAAATTTTCTAAAAAAAGAAAAGTATAATTTATTATTTGCGATATTAATAGGTTATTTAGTAGAATTTGCTATATGTGAATTAATTTCTGTTCCAATGATTTTTATGGGAAAAAATTTTATTTTTCTATTTAAAACTTATGTAATTATAGTTGGAATTTTAATGATTATATCAATAATTATAAACAGAAATAATTTTAAAGAAATATTTTATGCTACAATAAAAGGCTTTAAAAATTTACCTAAAATATTAAGTGCAGTTTGCATAATATTAATTGCTTTTCAAATTTATATGTTTGTAGCTTACACACATATAGATGATGATGATGCTTTTTATATTGGTTCTATTACAACAACTTTGCAAACAAATTCATTATATAAATATTCTCCAACTACAGGATCAACTTCAGGAGAGCATTTGGACTTAAGATACAGATTAGCTCCATTTCCTTTACTTATGACAATAGTTTCAAAGTTAATTAATATGCATCCAGATATAGTTTCACATATTGTTTTTCCAATTTTTATATTACCAGTAATATACACTGTATATTATCTTTTAGCAAAAAAAATTTTTAATGAAGATATAAAATCATCAATAATTTTTGTAATAATAATTAATATTTTAAATATATTTAGTGGATATTCAAATAGAACTCCTGGAGCTTTCTTACTTTTCCGTATATGGCAGGGAAAAGCACTACTTTGTAACTTGATATTACCAGCAATTTGGTTAGTTGTTTTAAAAGCTAGTGAAAATAATTACAATTTGGTATATTGTATTATATTAATAATATTAAACACAGCTGGAAATCTTACAACAACAATGGCAATTGGATTATCACCAATTGTATTAGTAAGTTTAGTATTTGTACTTGAATTTGTAAACTTTAAACCTAAAAAATTTATTACAAATATGATTAAAAGTGTAATATGTTGTTTACCAAGTATAGTTTATGGTTTAATTTATTTTTTATAGTTTAATAGTTTAAGGAGAAGATATGTTTCAAAATAATATAGAAATAATAAAAAATACCTTTGAAGAATACAAAGGTCAAGGAATGTATATAGCATTATTTTTGGTAGGAATATTATATATTTTATTAAAAGAAAAAGATAAAAAAATGAAAATTTTATTTGTTTTTTATCCACTATTAACATTGTTGATAACACTAAATCCAATATTTAATAAATTAATAGGACATATTTTTAAGAGTAGTACATATTGGAGAGTTTATTGGATAATTCCTTTAGGAATAGTCATAGCTTATGCATCAATTTTATTTATAAAAGAAAATCAAGAAAAAAGTAAAAAAGTATTATGTGCTTTAGGAATAGTTATAATAATTATGGCTAGTGGAAAACTAATTTATAATAATGCAAATTTTTATAAAACAGGAAATTTGTATAAATTACCAGATGAAAGCATACTTGTTGCACAATTAATAGGAGAAGATGATGCTGAATATAAGAAGGCAATTGTGCCAGAAACATTAGTTGCATATATTAGACAGATAGATGCAAGTATAGAGTTATTGTATAAAAGAGATCCAGAAGGAAAATATGATGAGAATCCTGCATGGAGAGAATTAAATTCGGGAAATGTAAGTGGCATAACAAAAATTGCAAAATCAAAAAAATGCAATTATATAGTTTTTAAAAAAGCAACAGTTTTAACTGAGAAAATGGAAGATTACGGATTTGAAAAACTAAATGAAACACCAAATTATGCAATTTATAAATACATAGAACAATAATAGAAAAAAGGAGTGCAAAATAAGATGAAGATATTAGTAACAGGTGGGCTAGGTTTTATTGGTTCACATACTGTTGTAGAACTTGCAAAAGAAAATAATGAAGTAATTATTATAGATAATCTTTATAATAGTAAAATAGATGTTTTAGAAAATTTAGAAAAAATTACTGGAAAAAATTTTAAGTTTTATGAATGTGATTTAAAAAATAAAGAAGAACTAGAAAAAGTTTTTAAAGAAAATGAAATTGATAGTGTAATACATTTTGCAGGATATAAAGCTGTTGGAGAATCAGTAAAAAAACCATTAATGTATTATTCAAATAATTTGGTAAGTACAATGAATCTTTTAGAAATAATGGATAAATATGGTATTAAAAAATTTGTTTTTAGTTCATCTGCTACTGTTTATGGAAATCCTGGTATTGTTAAATATACTGAAGATTTAGGAAGAGGACAAGCAAGTAGTCCTTATGGAACAACAAAATGTATAATAGAAAAAATGTTAGAAGATTTATATTTTTCAGATAATACTTGGAACATTAGTATTCTTAGATACTTTAATCCAGTAGGAGCACATGAATCAGGCTTAATAGGCGAAGAACCAAATGGAATTCCAAATAATTTAATGCCTTATATTATGAAAGTAGCATCTGGAAAATTAGAAATGTTAAGTGTTTTTGGAAATGATTATCCAACACCTGATGGAACAGGAATAAGAGATTATATACATGTTGTTGACCTTGCAAAAGGACATGTAAAAGCATTAGAAAAGATGAAAGAAGGAGTAAATTATTACAATTTAGGTTCAGGAAAAGGGGTAAGTGTTTTAGAACTTGTAAATACATTTGAAAAAGTAAATAATGTAAAAGTAAATTATAAAGTTGTAGGTAGAAGAGATGGAGATTTAGCAGAATATTATGCTGATCCATCAAAGGCTTTGAACGAACTTAATTGGAAAACAGAAAAAACTCTAGAAGATATTTGTAGAGATTCTTGGAATTATGAAAAAAATAATAAATAAAATTAAAAAAAGAAAGATAAAAAGGGCTTAAATATTTTGATATTTAAGCCTTTTTTGAGCACAAAAAATTCACAATTAAATGTTCTTAAAATGTTGAAAATAATATGTTTAAATGATATAATACACGAGTAAAATTATTGGGTAAAAAAGGAAAAAATATGGAATTTTTTAGAATACTTTTTAAAAATAGAAAATTAGCTATTAAACTTGGAAAAAATGATTTTAGAAATAGATTTGCAAATACAAGTTTGGGAACAGTATGGGGATTTGCACAGCCTTTTGTGTTTATGATTACTTATGTAATTGTATTTCAATATATCTTAAAATCTGGAAGCAGTGGAGAATATCCTTATGTAGTATGGTTTTTACCAGGAATGTCTATGTGGATGTTTTGCAGTGATGCGATTCTAACTTCAAGTAATTCAATTAGAAATTACAGTTATTTAGTAAAAAAAGTTGTATTTCCAGTTGACATTATTCCAGTAATATCGCTTACATCAGCTAGTTTTATAGGTGTATTTTTAATTATAATAGCAATAATTGTAGCATCATTATTTGGATATGTACCAAATTTCATAAATGTTATTTATATATTGTTTTGTGCAATTTGCTTTATAATTGCTTTAACAAGATTTACATCAGCATTAACAACAGTAGTTCCAGATTTTGCACAACTTCTTACAATAGTAATTCAATTATGTATGTGGTTTACACCAATAATTTGGAATTTAGATTTTATTGCAGAATCTAAATTAGTATATGTATTTAAATGTATGCCATTTACTTATTTAGTAGAAGGATTTAGACAAGCTTTTATGGAGCATTCAACAATTATTACTGAGAGCAATGGTATGTTTACTATTATTTTTTGGGTTATAACGATTTTAGTCTTTTTATGGGGAAATAGAGTTTTTAAGAAAACAAAAAAAGACTTTGCAGATGTTTTATAAGGAGAAATTTATATGAAAAAAATTTTAAAAAGAATATTAATTACAGGTTTAATAATATTTATTATTTGTTTAATAATTTTTGCTGGATATTTAGTAAATAGATATTTAATTCCAAGAGTAGAAATGCAAGTAAGTGCAGCTGCTAATAAAGAAGAAACTGTAGAAGAAAATATAATAACAGATAATACATATAAAAGTAAAGATTTACAAATAGAAATAACAAAAGTAGAAACAGGAGAGGGTGATGATAAAGTTACATATTTTGTAGCAGATGTTAAATTGCAAAACCCTGATAGAATTGAACGTGCTTTTGCTAAAGATGAAGTAGGTACTAATATTGTAGAAAAAATGAGTTCATTAGTAGAAAAAAATAAAGCAATACTTGCTATAAATGGTGATTATTATTCATTTAGAAAAGATGGAATAATAATAGGTAATTCAGAAATATATAGAAATGTTCCATCAAGAGAAGGACTTGCTATTTATAAAGATGGCACAATGCAAATTTATGATGAAACCAAAACATCTGCAGAGCAACTTATAGAAGATGGAGTAAAATCAACATTCTCTTTTGGACCAGTACTTGTAAGAGATCATAAAATAGATGCAGATTATACAAACTTTGCAGTAGATGGCGATAACCTTATAAGAGTAAATATAGCAGAAAGAAATCCTAGAACTGGAATTGGATATTATGAAAAAGGGCATTATTGCTTTGTTGTAGTAGATGGTAGAAATAAAGGATATAGTAGAGGTGTTACTTTAAACGAATTTGCAGAAATTTTTGAAAATTTGGGATGTGACTTTGCTTATAATTTAGATGGTGGTAGTTCAACAACTATGTATTTTATGGGAAATAAAGTAGATATATCAAGTGTTCCAGGAAATGGCGAAAGAGAAATTAGTGATATATTATATATATATTAGAGAGGAATTAGATAGTGGAAAATAAAAATGTAGATATTTTACTTGCTACATATAATGGAGAAAAGTACTTAAAACCACAATTAGATAGTATTTTATCACAAACTTATTCTAATTTTAGATTATTAATATCAGATGATAGTTCATCAGATAATACTAGAAATATTTTAGAAGAGTATAGCAAAAAAGATAGTAGAATAATTTTATATTTTCAAGAAAAAAATCTTGGTGTAATAAAGAACTTTGAATTTTTATTAAATAAAGTAGAATCAAAATATTATATGTTTTCAGATCAAGATGATATTTGGAAAGAAGATAAAATAGAAAAATCAATTAAAACTTTAGAAGATACTGAAAGTGATTTAGTTTATTCTGACTTAGAAGTGGTGGATGAAAATTTAAAAGTAACTTATGAATCATATTGGAAATTAAAAGGAATTTATAAAAAAATAAAAAAATACAATAATTTTGAAAGTTTATATTTAAATAATTTTGTAACAGGGTGTACAATGCTTTCAAAAAAAGAATTGATAAATAAATTCTTGCCACTTCCAAATACTAGTAAATATGTACTTCATGATTACTGGATTTCATTAATAATTAGTCAAACTGGAAAAATAACTTATATAGAAGAACCATTAATAAAATATAGACAACATAAAAATAATAAAATTGGTTCTAAAAAAAGGTCTGATGAGATAAAAACATTAGATGAAATAAGAAGTTTATTTATAGATGTGAAAAAACAGCATTTTAAAGTTTTTATTGATAATGAAAATAAATTTGAAAATGAAAATATTAGAAAATTAAATAAAAAATCTTTAGCATATTATGAGATGTTAGAAACAAAACATAACATTAATTTTAAAGAATGGGGATTATTTTTTAGACTTTACAAATATGAAGAATTTAATTATAAAATGCAAAATTTTATAATTTTAAATATTCCAATTTTAGCAAGATTTTTATTTAAATTAAAAAAAACTAATAAATAAAAGGAAAAAAGAATGAGCGATACAGTAATTAAAATTTCTAATTTAATAAAAGAATATAAGATGTATTCAAGAAAAAAAGATAGATTGTTTGAAGCAATACTTCCATTTTATAAAAAACATTCAACTTTTAAAGCATTAGATAATTTAAACTTAGAAATAAAAAAAGGAGAAGTTTTAGGAATTTTAGGAAAAAATGGAGCTGGAAAGTCTACTCTTTTAAAAATGATAACAGGAGTTGTTTCTCCAACTTCTGGAAATATAGAAGTAAATGGAAAAATAAGTTCATTATTAGAGCTTGGAGCAGCATTTAATCCAGACTTAACAGGATATGAAAATATTTATCAACATGGACAAGTTATGGGATTAACAGATGAAGAAATTAAATCAAAAGAAAAAGAAATAATTGATTTTGCAGATATAGGCGAACATTTATCACAACCAGTAAAAACTTATTCATCAGGTATGTTTGCTCGTTTAGCATTTGCTTGTGCAATTAATGTTGATCCAGATATCTTAATTGTAGATGAAGTTTTATCTGTTGGAGATATGGCATTTCAACTTAAATGCTTTAAGAAATTTGAACAATTTAAAAATAATGGAAAAACAATAATTTTTGTAACACACAATATAAATGATGTTATGACAAATTGTAATAGAGTTATTATTTTAGAAAATGGTAAAAAGACTTTTGATGGTACAGTAAAAGATGGTGTTGATAGATATAAAAAAATAATTGTAGGATTAGATCCAGATGAAAACATTAAAAATGAAACTGAAGAAATAGAAATTTCAAATTCAGAAATAAATTCAAATGAAAATAATTTAAAAACTTGGAAAAAGGACTTTAATCAAAATCCTAATATGATTGAATATGGAAATAGAGAAGCAGAAGTTATAGATTATGGAATTTTTGATAAAGAAGGAAATCCTGTAAGTATTTTTGATAATGGCGATTATGTAACTTTTAAATCAAAAGTAAAATTTAATAAAGAAGTTAAAGAACCAATTTTCACAGTAACTTTAAAAGATTTTACTGGAAAAGACATTACAGGAACAAATTCTAATATTGAAAAGATTTCGACTGGGACATATAAAAAAGGAGATATAGTAGTTACAGAATTTACGCAAAAAGTACCTATAGCTCCTGGAAAATATACACTTTCTTTTAGTTGTACAAAATATAATGCTAAAGGAGAATTAGAAGCATTGAATAGAAAATATGATGCTTTACTTGTTGAAGTTATTACAACCAAAAGTACAGTAGGATTAGTTAGATTAGATTCAAAAATAAATATAAAAAAAATAAATTAAAATTATATTAGTTTTTCTTAAAAACTTAAATTTATAAAGGAGCTATGTAAATTACATAGATAATATTAAATGAAAGATATTTTATCACAATTTGAAAAAAATATAATTTCTTGGTATCCAATAGAAAGAAATAAAAAAGTTCTAGAAATTGAAAATTCTGAAGAAATAGTAAATGAATTAAAAAACAAAACTTCAGAAATTAAATCAATATCTCTAGAGCAAATTTGTGATGCAAATGAAAATAATTTTGATTATGTAGTTTTAATAGGCACTTTTGAAAAATTAAATAGTGAAGAAGAAATTTTAAATTTATTAGATTTTTCTAAAAAAAGCTTAAAAAAAGATGGAAAAATTCTTTTAGCTATGCAAAATAAATTTGGTATGAAATACTGGACTGGAGAGAGTATTAATAATGAAAAACCATATTTATCAATAGTATCAGATAAAGAAAATATATTAGGATTAACAAAAATAAAAAATATTTTAAATAATCTAAATTTAAAATTTAAAATTTATTATTCACTTCCTGACTATAAATTAACAAATGTTATTTTTACAGATGATTTTATGCCAGACAATGAAAGTATTGATGCAAGAGATTTAAGTTTTGTAGATAAAGAAAACGTTTTGAATTTCTCAGAAAGAGATGCTTATAAACAAATATTAAAAGACGATAAAAATATGTTTCCTTTTTTTGCAAATTCATTTTTTATTGAAATTGCAAACAATGATAACTTTGAAGATGTGAAATTTGTTAGTTTTGGAATTACTAGAAAAAAAGAATATAGAATAAAAACAATTATAAAGAATGATTATGTTTATAAATATGCAAATGATAATGATTTAAACCATATACAAAATATTCTTAAAAATATTAATATATTAAAACAAAATAATATAGAAGTACTTGGAGAATTTAAAAATAACGGAATAGAGAGCGTATTTTTAAAACAAGCGAAATCTTTAGATAAAGTTTTAATGGAAATTTATTTTAAAGATGGATTAGAAAAAACTATTAAAATTATCGAAGAATTTAGAGAAAATATATTAAATAAATTGTTAAATGAAAAACCAGATGGAAAAGATATATTTGAAAAATATGAAATTAAATTGCCAGTAAAGTTAAAAGAAAAAATGCATTTTACTAAAAATGGAATTTTAGATTTAATTTTTCAAAATTGTTTGATAAAAGATAATATTTTATATGCTTATGATCAAGAATGGTATGAAGAAAATGTTCCAATAGAATTTATATTATATAGAGCTATAATTTATTTTACTGAATTAAGAAATAATGAAAATATAGATAAAATATTTGAATTATTAAATTTAAATGAATATGTAGAGTATTTTGAAATTTTAGAAAATAAAATTCAAGAAAAATTAGTAGATCAAGATATGTGGAAACTTCATGTTGAAACTATTAGAGAAATAGGAAATACTAGAGAAATTTTAGATAATTATAAAAAGAGATTATCTTCTGCAAATACTCATATTCAAAATTTAGAAAACAATGTAGAAGAATACAAAAAAGGAATAGATGATTTAACAAAATTAGTTCAAGATAAAGATGTACAGTTAGTTGATTATGCAAATCAATTAAGAGCAATATCAAATTCTTTATCTTGGAAAATAACAAAACCAGTTAGAATTTTTACTTGGATGTTTAATCCATTTAATGGTGCTACTTTCATAGATAGAATTATGCCACCAGGTGGAAGAAGAAGAATAGAATATGATAAAAAACAAACAGAGAAAAAATATGCTAAAAAAGTAGAAAATTATTTTAAATTATCTGATGATGAGACTGCTGAATATTGGAAAGGAATAGATCATAGAAAATATTTAAAATATGAAAAAGATTTAAAAAGAGCAGAAGAAGATGAAGAATATTCTGATTATGAAAAATGGATAAAAGAAAATACACCAAGTGACCAAGAAATTGAAAAACAAGAAAAAACAAGATTTAGAAAAAGGCCTAAAATTAGTATTGTTGTTCCACTTTATAATACAGACACTGAATTTTTTAGAGAGCTTTTATATACTGTACATTCACAAACTTATAAAAAATGGGAATTATGTTTAGCAGATGGCAGTGAAGAACCATTAGAAGAAATTAAATCAATGGTAGAAAAAGATAAAAGAATAAAATACAAATTTTTAGGAGAAAACAAAGGAATTGCTGAAAATACTAATAGAGCAATAGAAATGGCAACAGGTGATTTTATATCACTTTTAGACCATGATGATATGCTTGATATAAGTGCTTTGTATGAAGTAGTAAAAGTTATAAATGAAAATAAAAATGTAGATTTTATATATACAGATGAAGACAAATTTCATTTTATAGATGAACCATATTTTGCACCACATTTTAAACCAGATTTTGCACCAGATACTTTAAGAGCAAATAATTATATTTGTCATTTTAGTGTATTTAAAAAAGAATTATTAAAAGAAATTGGTGGTTTCAATTCTGATTATAATGGAGCACAGGATTTTGACATTATTTTAAGAATGTCAGAAAAAGCTAAAAAAATAGTTCATATTCCAAAGGTTTTATATCATTGGAGAATACATAAGGGTTCTACTTCAATGACTCAAGAAGCAAAGCCTTATGCAATAGATGCTGGAAAAAGAGCTATTGAAGCACATCTAGAAAGAATTGGATTAAAAGGACAAGTATCAGAAGGAATAAATTCTGGAACATATAAAATAGATTATGAAGTAATAGGAAATCCAAAAGTTTCTATTCTTATACCAAATAAAGATGAAGAAGAAACTTTAAAAACTTGTATAAATTCTATTTTAAATAAAACAACTTATAGCAATTATGAAATTATAATAATAGAAAATAATAGTAAAACAGATGAAATATTTGATTATTATAAAGAGCTATTAAAATCTAATAAAATAAAAATTTTAAATTATAACACTGGAAAATTTATAGAAAATGAAAAAGAGTGTAGTAAAAAATATTCTGAAGAAAATGAAAGAGAAGATTTAAATCATGAATTTAATTATTCTTCAATTATAAATTTTGGTGTAAAAAATATAGAAACAGATTTTGTAGTTCAATTAAATAATGATACAGAATTATTAACACCAGATTGGCTTGAAAAAATGATAGGCTTTTGCCAAAGAGATGATGTTGGTGCTTGTGGAGCAAAACTTTATTATCCAGATGATACAATTCAACATGCTGGAATAATTATTGGTTGCCGTACAGTTGCAGCACATGTATTTAGAGGATTACCAAAGGATAAGCAAGGATATTTTGGTAGAGAAAATCTAATTCAAAATATGAATGCAGTAACAGCAGCTTGTATGATGGTTAAAAAATCAACATTTGAAGAAGTTGGATATATGAATGAAGATTTTGCAGTTGCATTTAATGATATAGATTTTTGTTTGAAGATTAGAAATACTGGAAAATTAATAGTTTATAATCCATTTGTTGAATTTTGGCATTATGAGTCTAAAACTAGAGGAAATGATAATGCACCAGACAAAATAGAAAGATTTCAAAAAGAAATTAACTTGTTTTTAGAAACTTGGAAAGAGAAATTAGCTTCTGGTGATGAATATTATAATAAAAATTTGAGTTTAGATTCAGATCAATATGATATAAAAATTAATGATAAAAACGTATGATTTTGAAAGGAAATATAATGAACATTATAAAACATAGAATTAATCAAATTAAATTTTATATTGGAAAATACGGTTTTATAAAAACAGTAAAAAAATGTATAAAGACTGTTTTAAGAAAAATTATTAGATTTTTAAAGGGAGAAAAAGATTTACAATATGGCGATTATGGTGGTTGGATAAAATATAACGAACCAAAAGATGCTGATATAAAAAACCAAATGAAAAAGAAATTTTCTATTTCTCCTAAAATAAGTATAGTTGTACCAATGTATAACACAAAAGAAAAGTTTTTTAAAGGGTTAATAGATTCTGTAATTGCTCAATCTTATCCAAATTGGGAACTTTGTTTAGCAGATGGAAGTCCAAAACAAAATGAAAACTTTAAAAAATATTATGAAAAAGATGAAAGAATTAAATATAAATTTTTAGGGGAAAATAAAGGAATTTCTGGAAACACAAATGAAGCAATAAAAATGGCAACAGGTGATTTTATAGCACTTTTAGATCATGATGATTTACTTGCAGAATATGCATTATATGAAGTTGTATATGCTATAAATAAATTTCCAAATTCAGAATTTTTATATTCTGATGAAGATAAAATTGATGAAAATGATAATAGATATGATGCTTATTTTAAACCAGATTTTGCACCAGATACTTTAAGATGTCAAAATTATATTTGTCATTTTAGTATTTTTAAGAAAGAATTAATGCAAAAATTAGATGGATTTAAAGAAGATTATGATGGTGCCCAAGATTATGATATTTTCCTAAGAATGTCTGAAATAACAAAACCAAAAAATATATTTCATATTCCAAAAATATTATATCATTGGAGAGTACATAGTGAATCTACTGCTAAATTAAATAGTCATGCTAAAAATTATGCTTTTGAAGCTGGAAAGAAAGTTATAGAAGACCACTTAAAAAGAATTGGACTAGAAGGAACTGTATCAAGTGGTTGTATTGAAGGAATTTATAGAATTGATTATAAGGTACAAGGCGAACCAAAAGTATCTATTGTTATTCCTAATAAAGATGGAAAAGATATTTTAAAAGTCTGTATTGATTCAATATTAAAAAAATCTACTTATAAAAATTATGAAATAGTTGTTGTAGAAAATAATAGCGAAAACGAAGAAATATTTGAATATTATAAAGAACTATTAAAAATAGAAAATATAAAAATCGCAAATTACAATACAGGAAAATTAATTGAAAATGAAGAAGAATGTTCTTTAGAATATTCTAAGAAAAATGAAAGAAAAGATTTAAAACATGAATTTAATTATTCTGCAATTATAAATTTTGGAGTTAAGAACAGTGCAGGAGAATATACTGTTCAATTAAATAATGATACTGAACTGATAACTCCTAATTGGCTTGAACTAATGCTTGGATTTTGTCAAAGAGAAGATGTGGGAGCTGTTGGAGTAAAACTTTATTTCCCTGATGAAACTATTCAGCATGCTGGTATAATTGTAGGAATTGGAGGAATTGCAGGAAATAGATTTAAAAGTATTCCTAAAAGCGGACATGGATATTTTGCAAAAGAATCTATGATAGAAAATTTAAGTGCAGTAACTGCTGCATGTATTATGACACCAAGAAAAATTTATGATGAAGTAGGATTTATGGATGAAAAATTAGCAGTTGCATTTAATGATGTAGATTTTTGTTTGAAAATAAGAGAAAAAGGTTATTTAGTTGTTTATAATCCATTTGTCGAATTCTGGCATTATGAATCTAAATCTAGAGGACAAGAAAATACACCAGCTAAAATAAAAAGATTTCAAGGTGAAATATGTAGATTTGAGCAAAGATGGCCAGAAATTTTAGATTCTGGAGATCCATATTATAATATAAATTTAAGTTTAGATACAGAAGTTTATAATATGAAAAATATAAAAGTTAATTATTATGGAGAAGAAGAAATAATTAAGAAAAAAAGAAAGTAAAATAATATGAAAAATAATTTAAAAAAAGTTAAATATTATTTGAGAAGATATGGATTAATTAATACTTTGAAAAAGATTTTTAAAAAAATATTTCATATTTCAGAAAATAATATGTCAAACCAAGAACAATATGAAATTTGGATGAAAAATAATTTACCAATAGAAAATGATTATGAGTTTCAAAAAAATAAAAAATTTGAAATTAGTCCTAAAGTTAGTGTTGTAGTTCCAATGTATAATACTAACGAAAAATTTTTAGAAGAGCTTGTAAATTCTTTAAAAGAACAAACTTATTCTAATTGGGAATTAATTTTAGCAGATGGAAGTAATGAAGAAAACAATAATATAAAAAGTTTTTTTGAAAATGAATCTAGAATAAATTATAAATTTTTAGGAGAAAACAAAGGAATTTCTGGTAATACAAATGAAGGAATAAAATTAGCAACAGGAGATTTTATAGGATTTTTAGATCATGATGACTTATTATCTAAAGATGCTTTATATGAAGTAGTAAAATCTATAAATGAAAATAAAGATGCAGATTTTATTTATACAGATGAAGATAAAGTAGATAATAATGGAAACTTTTTTGAACCATATTTTAAACCAGATTATTCACCAGAAACTCTAGAATGTAATAACTATATAACACATTTTGTTGTTGTAAAAAAAGAATTAATTGATAAAGTAGGAACATTAAGAGATGAGTTTAATGGTGCACAGGATTTTGATTTTGTACTTAGAGCTACAAAAAACGCAAAAAAAGTAATACATATTTCAAAAATTTTATATCATTGGAGAGTAAGTAAATCTTCAACAGCTTATGTAGCTGATAGCAAACCTTATGCTTATGAAGCAGGATTGAATGTTATAAAAGAATATTTAAAAGAAAATAATAAAAAAGCAGAAGTTGAGTTTGGACAAGATGTTCCTGGAATTTATAAAATAAAATATGATATTATCGAAAATCCTAAAGTTTCTATTTTGATACCAAACAAAGACAATATAAATTTATTAAAGACATGTATTACATCAATTCTAAAACTTACAACATATAAAAATTATGAAATAATTATTATAGAAAATAATAGCGAAAAAGAAGAAACTTTTAAGTATTATACTGAATTAATAAAAACAAATAAAATAAAGATTTTAAATTACAATAAAAATACAATTCTAGATAGTAATAGTGAAAGAGAAGTAAAAATTAAAAGTAATTTTGAAAATGATAATGAATTTAATTATTCTAAATTAATAAATTTTGGAGTAAAAAATTGTGATGGAGAATATATTCTTCAGCTAAATAATGATACAAAACTATTATCAAAAGATTGGTTAGAATTTTTAGTAGGATATGCTCAAAATAAAGAAATTGGAGCTTGTGGTGCAAGACTTTATTTTGAAGATAAAACAATTCAGCATGCTGGTATAATAGTTGGAATTTCTGGAATTGCTGGAAATGCACTTGTTAATCTACCTTATGGAAAACATGCTTATTTTGGAAGAGAATCAGCAACTAGAAATGTTTCTGCAGTTACTGGTGCATGCTTATTATGTAGAAGAGAACTTTATGAAGAAGTTGGCTTTATGGATGAAGAAAAATTTAAGGTTGCATTTAATGATGTGGATTTTTGTTTAAAAC
Source organism: uncultured Clostridia bacterium (assembly GCA_947632605.1). Lineage (GTDB taxonomy): Bacteria > Bacillota > Clostridia > TANB77 > CAG-508 > Scatovivens. The sequence continues at coordinate 243,838 of CANRPX010000001.1, forward strand.
TAATGGAAAAAGGTTATAGAAATTTATATATTCCTTATGTTGAATTATTTCATTATGAATCTAAAACAAGAGGTTATGAATATTCTAAAAATCAAGAAAAAAGATTTAATTTAGAATGTGAAAATTTTAAAGAAAAATGGAAAGACTTTTTGAAAAAAGGTGATCCATATTATAATAAAAACTTTACTAGAAGTACATGTAATTATGATATAGAAATAAAAGAAATGTTATAAATATAAAATTACTGTATTAATAAAAAAGACAAATAGAAGGGTAAAATGATGGAAGAAAATAAAAATTTGACTTTAAGATTGTTTGAAATTTTAGAAAATTTTGGTTTATGGATATTAGAAAAAATCCATTTAAAATTTTTAGCAGAATTTTATAGAAAACATATTGAAGGTATGAGATATTTAATATGTGGAGCATTATCAACAGTAGTAAATATTATTTCTTATGTTTTAGGAAGTTATTTAATTTTTAGACGGAATATCAGATGAAACTTTAAGAGTAAATATAAGTGAAATTTTTGCATTTATACTAGCATTGATTTTTGCATATTGGGTTAATAAAACAATTGTATTTAATAGTAAATGTAAAAATATAAAAGATTTATTTAAAGAAATTGTTTCATTTACTTCTTGTAGAATTTTTACAGAAATAATAAGCATTGGACTTATGAATTTAGCAGTAATTATAAGAATGAATGATGTAATTATGAAAGTAATTGCAAACATTGTAGTAATTATTTTAAATTTTGTTTTAAGTAAATTAATAATTTTTAAGAAAAAATAAAATGTTGATTATAACTTAAAATATGAAAACTTAAAGTAAAATATTTGAAAAAAGGCAAATATATGTTATAATAAACACGGAAAATTTGGAATTTTGAAAGGAATTGAAGAAAATGGACAAGATAGCAGTTTTAATACCTTGTTATAATGAAGCAAAAACTATAAAAAAAGTTGTGGAAGATTTTAAAAGAGAATTACCAGATGCTATAATTTATGTTTATGATAATAACTCAAAAGATGGAACAGATAAAATTGCAAGAGAAGCGGGAGCAGTTGTTAGATATGAAACAAGACAAGGAAAAGGAAACGTAATTAGAACTATGTTTAGAGAAATCGATGCAGAAGTTTATATTATGGTAGATGGAGATGACACTTATCCTGCTGAAAGTGCTAAAGAAATGGTTAAAGCTGTTTTAGAAGAAAATGTTGATATGGTAATTGGAGATAGACTTTCTTCAACATATTTTAAAGAAAATAAAAGACCATTTCATAATATAGGAAATGTAACTGTTAGAGCATTAATTAACAGAATATATAAAAGCAATATAAGAGATGTTATGACAGGATTAAGAGCTTTTAGTTATAGATTTGTAAAAACTTTTCCAGTTATGTCAAAAGGTTTTGAATTAGAAACAGAAATGACAATACACTGTTTAGATAAAAATATGAAAACAAAAAATATAATAGTAGAATATAGAGATAGACCTGTTGATAGTCCATCAAAACTAAATACAATTCCAGATGGAATTAAAGTTATAAAAACAATATTTGGATTTTATAAAAATTATAAACCAATGGCATTTTTTACATTACTTGCATTTTTGCTATCAGTGGTAGGATTTGTTTTCTTTGTTCCAGTGTTTATAGACTTTTTACATAGAGGTGTTGTAAAAATACCAACTTTAGTAGTTTCAGTATTATTTTTCTTATGTGCAGTTCAATCATTCTTTTCTGGAATGATTTTAGATAATATAATTAAAAATTCAAAACAAACATTTGAAATGAGATTAATAGATTGTGAAAGAGAATTAAATAGCAGAAAGGAAAAATAATATGAACGATATAAAAGTTTCAATAGTTGTTCCAATATATAATTTAGAAAAATATGTGCCAAGATGTTTAGATGCATTAGTTAATCAAACTTTAGAAGATATTGAAATAATTTGTGTAAATGATGGTTCAACAGATTCAGCACCAGAGATTATTGAAGATTATAAAAAAAGATATCCAGATAAAGTAAAAACTTTTCATAAAGAAAATGGAGGAGAATGGTCTGCTAGAACTTATGGACTTAAAAAAGCAACTGGCGAATATGTAGGATTTATAGATAGTGATGATGTTCCAGAAATTACTTGGGCAGAAAAACTTTATAATGCCGCAAAGGAAAATGATGCAGATATTGCTTTTTGTGGATATGATAGAGTTGATTTAGAAACAGGAAAAATTGTATCTACTGAAATGACGCAATATGGAAAAATGAATAAAGATGTAGATTGGAATAACGACTTTATTGTTTATGCAAATCCTTCTTTATGGAATAAAATATATAGATTAGAAGTTGTAAAAGATTTGGAATTTTTACCTTTTAGAGGATGTAATGATACTTTATTTTTAATTCGTTCATATATGGATGGTGCAAAAAAACTAACTTTTATACCAGATGTTCTATATCATTATTATTTGCGTTCAAGTTCACAAATACATAATATGAATGAAAAAGATATTGCAAATTTAAAAAAATATTTAATAGTAACAAAAGAACATGCTATTGAAATTGGAAAATATGAAGAGTATAAAGAAACATTAGCTACAATGGCATTTTTACATTTAGCTATATCATGGGCATTTATGCTTTCTTATGATAAATCAGTTAATATGAGAAAAGCTTTAAAAGAAATAACAAAATATTTAAATGAAAATTTTCCAGAATGGAAAAATTCAAAGCATTATAATTTATTTCATTGCTTTTCTAAAGGTCTTAAGTTTATTGGAATTTGGGGAGTTCACTTACTATACAAACTTCATTTACCTATTATTTATATAAAAGTTAACAGATTTTTATTAGATACTTTGAAATTAGAAGTAAAATGGTAGAAAAGGATTTATAAAATGAAAGAAAAAATTAAAAAATTCTGTAAAATTTTTGCATATAAAATAAAATCAATTTATGAAAAAATAGTAAAAAAAGCTATATTTTTTATAAATAAAGAAAACTTTACAAAAACAAAATTAATATTAGTAGCTTTTATTTCTGTATTAGTTGCTACTTTGTGTGAATATACAATATTTAGAAAAACACATCCTGCTTTTATTTCTAAAAATAGAATTATGCTTGTTTCTATTATATTTATGTTCATTGGAATACATTTTGTTTTCAAACTTTCAAAAATGTATGAATTTATTCATAAACATAGGTACAAAATTGCTTGTGCCTTTTTGTTGTTTGTAATGATTTTTAAATATTCAGGATCATCAATAATAAATTTTCATGAATATACAGCAATACAACCTAATTTTGATGATACAAGATATCATACATTACTTGGAAAAGCAAGAACTATTAGAACAGATGAATGGGCTACATCTACTACATATATATTATCTCAAGATAAAGCAGAAAAGCCATTTGAATATTTTTCAAATGTTTTAAGAGGAACTGAAACAGATATGTTTACAGTTGCTAATTCACCAGTAAAAGATATTTTAATGCTTGGTAGACCTTTTCAAATTGGATTTATGCTATTTGGAAATGATGTAGGAATGAGTTTTTATTGGAACATAAGATTAGTTGCAATGCTACTTGGATCTTATGAGTTATGCTTAATACTTACAAAAAGAAATAAAAAAGTATCTTTATGTGGAATGATTGTAATTACTTTCTCAGCAGCAGTGCAATGGTGGTACTGTATGGATACACTTCTTTGGGGACAAATTGTTATAGTTCTTATAGATAAATTTATGAACACAGATAAGAAAAGGATTAAATACTTATGTGCTTTAGGAATATTAGTTTCAGGATTATCCTACATATTTGTATTTTATCCTGCTTGGCAAGTTTCATTTGGATATGTATTTTTAGCACTAGTTATTTTTCTATTATTTAAGAATATTAAATATGGAAAATATAGATTTACAAAACACGATGTTTTAGTAATATTTATAACAATAATCTGTTTAGGATTATTACTTCTAAGATGGTATAATTTATCAGGAAATACTTTAGCTGCTGAAATGAATACAGATTATCCTGGAGAAAGGAATGAAGTAGGAGGAGGAGCATTAAATTTATATTCATACTTTTATGATATTTTCTTCCCATTCGAAGATTTTGTAAGTCCTTGTGAATATTCAAGTATGCTTTCATTATATCCAATTCCATTAATTCTAGGATTAATATATGTAATTAGAAATAAAAAAGATTTACATTTTTGGATACCAATGTTAATTACTGGAATGTTTTTAACAGTTTGGTGTGTATGGGGATTTCCAGAAATATTAGCTAAAATTACTAAAATGTCTATGTCATCAGCTGGAAGAGCTTCTATACCACTTGGAACATTATGTATTTATTTATTAATATATTTAATTGGAAATCTAAAAAAAGAAGATAAATTATTAAATAGAAAATTAACTTATGTTTTATCAATATTAGGAGTTACATACATAATTTATAGAGCTAGAAAGACATTAAATATAGTTCCAGATTTTGGATATTATTTAGATAAATTTAAACTTTTATTAGGCGGAGAAATATTCTTAGTATTAATTTTTGGAATATTAAATGTAAATAATGAAAAGATAAAAAATTATACTATATATGGCTTAATAGCTGTTGCATTTATGAGCGGTTTAAATGTAAATCCAGTTATTAGAACAACAGATATTTTTTATACAAAGCCTGTTGCAATAAAAATGCAAGAAATAAGAAAAGAAGATCCAGAAGCTATTTGGATTGTAAATGAAGATAATGGCGGATGGTATATAAATGATTATGCTTTAGCAAATGGAATACGTACTTTAAATTCAACACAACTTTATCCTAATATGGAATTATTTCAAAATCTTTTAGGAGATAAAGCTGAAGAATACAGAAAAATATACAACAGATATGCACATATAAATGTTGAAATTACAGATAAAAAAACAGATGTAGAATTACTATTTTTAGACCATATTTCAATTAAATTAAATTATAATGATTTATCAAAACTTAATGTAAAATATATTCTTTCAAAAGAAGAATTTAGTAAAGATGAATTCTTTGATAATTTTGAAGAAGTGTACAATGAAGATGGTATGTGTATATATAAAGTAATGGAAGGTATTGAAAAATAATGAATAATAGAAAAGTATCAGTTATAATGTCAACATATAATGGAGAGAGATTTGTTGCTGAACAATTAAATTCTATTTTAAATCAAACATACTCAAATATAGAAATAATTGTCAGAGATGATGGCTCAAAAGATAATACTGTTAATATTATAAAAGAATATCAAAAAAAATATAGTAATATTAAACTTTATGAAGGAGAAAATTTAGGATTTATTAAAAGTTTCTTTGAGCTTCTTAAACTAACAGAATCTGATTATTATGCTTATGCAGATCAAGATGATGTATGGATTGAAAATAAAATAGAACTTGCAGTAAATTTACTTGATAATTTAGATGATTCTAAGCCTAATATGGCATTTGGAAATTCTGATTATTATGATGAAAATATGAAGTTTATATCTAGCGGTCCAAAGAATAAAAAGTTTTCTTTCTTAACTGCATTATTTGCTTGTGTAACTCAGGGAATGACTATGACAGTAAATAAAAAAACAAGAGATATGATAATAGAAAATATGCCAAAGTCTTGTTTCTTTCATGACTGGTGGACATATCTTTTGTGTATTGGTATGGGAAATGTAGCATATACTAATGAAACTGTTGTAAAGTATAGAAGAAGAAAAGAAAATGCTACTTCAGAAGGACAAGGATATTTAAGATTATTAATATGGAGAATAAAAAATCTTTTATTTAAAGATGGAATGAGAGATATTAAACAACAAATGATAAATTTTAAAGATTATTACTATTATCAGTTATCTGATGAAAATAAGAAGATTTTAGATTTATTTTCAGAAGAAGATTATACTTTTTCTAATGCACTTAAGAAAGCCTTTTATAGAGCAAAAATTAGAACAAATATAATAGATGATTTGATGATTAGAATAATATTTTTAATAGGAGTTTTATAATGGATTCAGAAAAAAAGGCTTTTTTAAAAAATTTTATATGGAATAGCTTGGGTACAGGAATCAACTCTTTTAATTCTTTATTTTTCTTAATAATTGTAACAAGAGTAAATGATATTCAAACAGCAGGAATATTTTCAATAGCTTATGCAACTGCAACAATACTTTATACTTTGGCTATGTATTCTGGTAGACTTTGCCAAGTAACAGACATAGAAAATAAAATAAAAGATAAAGATTACATAGCAAATAGAGCACTTACTTGTTTTTTAATGATATTAGGTGCAACAGTATTTTTAATTTTAAAAAGATATTCTGGATTTAAAACAACAATATTTGCATTACTTGCAATTTTTAAAGGATTAGAAGCTTTTTCAGATATTTTATATGGAATAATGCAAAAAAATGGAATTTTATATAAATCTGGACAATCTTTAAGTTTAAAAGGTTTTGTTGGAATAGTTCTATTTTTAGTTGTTGATTTAATAACAAGAGATTTAAGACTTGCTTGTTTAGCTGTAATTTTTGTAAATATAGCAGTATTAGTTATATATGATTATTTTATTATAACAAGAAAGCTTATAGATAGAACAAGTAAATTAAATTATAAAAATGTTTTATCTATATTAAAAAGTGAATTTTTTGTATTTGTAAATTCTTTTGCTGGAATATATATTTTAAATGCGCCTAAATACGCAATTGATAACTTCTTAACAGAAGACATACAAGCTATATATGGTTATATAATGATGCCAGCTACTGTAATGACTTTGTTTACACAATTTATAGTAATGCCTTTTTTAGGCAAACTAAAAGATTTATATGAGAAAAAGGATTTAAAGCAAATAGAAGATGTAACTTTTAAAATAAAACTAGTAGTTATTGCTTTCGGATTTTTCGCAGTTTTAGCAGCATTTTTATTAGGACCAGAATTTTTAGGATTTATATATGGATTAGATTTAACAGCATACAGAATGAATTTATGTGTAATAATTGGTTCATATATATTCTATGCAATTTCTTATATAAACTTAGTAACTTTAACAACAATAAGACATACTTTTGTACAATTTGTAATTTATGTTATTTCAATGATTATAGCATTTATCGGTTCAAATGTTTTGGTTAGAGTTTTAAATTTGGGAATAAATGGTGCGACTTTTTCATGTACAACAACACTTGCAATTCAATTTATAATGTATACTATTATGACAAAAGTAATTATATATAAAGAAAAAAATAAAATAGAGATAAAAAATAATTAAATATAAAATTAAAACAAAAGATAGAAAATATAAAAAATAAAAGGAGAAAGAAATGGGGATTTTGTACATAGTAACATTAATTTTACTTGGAATAAGTTTTATGATGTTCAAAAAATCAGAAAAGAAGCTAAACTTTATTAAATGGCTAATAATTTATGTTGTATCACTATTTTCATACAATATATTTATTGGAATGGTTTTAGGTTTGCTTAATATTACATCTCATTTATGGTTATTATCAATAATAAATATATTGTTTACAATAATTTTAGGATTTAAAGCTATAAAAAATAAAGATTTTCAAAAATATTATGTAAGAAAAATAGATGTAGTTTCTATTATTTTTGTTTTAATAATTTTTGCTGTAATGTTAGTAAAAGACTTATATATTTTTAATGGTGATATATCTCACATGGCAATGGATTCAGCTATACATTATAGAGCGGCAAAACATTACTCAGACAATTTAAAAATATTTATAAATGTAGAAGATAAAACATTTTTTAATTTTAATGTAATGCAAACAGGTGCTTATATAAATGATGGAATTTTTATGAATGTTGTAAATAGTATTACAGGAATAAGTCATGAGTATTTATATCAAGCATTTGAAACAATAGTATTATTTTTAAGTGGACTTGCATTTTATGCATCATTTGGAGAAAAAATCAAAACAAAAAGAGGATTATTAGCAAGTTTAGTATTATTTGCATTATACATATATGGATATCCATATAACTCTTGGTTTTATGGATTCTCTTATTTATCAGTTGGAATAATGATTATTGCAATTATGATTCCAGTTGTAGAAAGCCTATATTCAGAAGATCAAATTACTAGAAAATTAAGTATTCCTTTAATAGTTTTGTTAGGAACTGGGTTAATTTTCTCATATTGTTTATTTGTACCAGCAGTTTTTTCTGCAATATGCATTTATTGTTTCTTAAAAGATTTAACTTTAGAAGGAAAAACATATTTGAAATTCTTTAAGAAAACAACTTTAATTGTAACAGGTTTACTTTTATTAGTTACAGCAGTAGGAATTGGATATATAGTAGTTCCAACTTTCTTTATAGAAGGGCAAACTAATTTAGTTGATGCAATAAAACTTGGAGGAGCTATATATTCTGGAACATATCAAAACTTAATTCCATATACTCCATTTTTAGTTTTATTCTTTGTAGGATTAGTAAAGAGAATAAAAGAAAAAAAATTAAGATATTTAGATGTTTTTTCAATTTTTATAATTGGATATTTAGCACTTTTACTTTTAGGAGTTCAATATAATTTAGCATCAGAATATTATATGTATAAAATATTCTTTATAATGTGGATGGTTACATTTGCTATAACATTGGATTATATAAATGAAAATGTTGATAAAAAAATATTTAGAATTGATGTAATAATTATATTTATGATATATGTTTTCTTTATAACTAAAGCTACTGCTGTAATTACAAACATTAACATAGCAGAACCAGGAAAATATTCTATGGTTGATTTATATAATATGTTTGTAGAAAGATTATTTTCAACATTTGATATACTAATATTTTTATTGTTAGCAATATTTACAGTGCTACCTGAAATAATAAATAAAATTAATTTAAGTAAAATAACAGAAAAATTGTCTAACAAATTTAAATCAGAAAAAATAAAAAATTTATTGAAAAAAATATCAATAATTGAAGTTAAAAGAATTTGTGTATCTGGATATGTTTTTGTAATTCTTTGGGGAGTTTTTGTATGTGGATGGGTTTGGCTAAAATCAGGACACTTAATAAGTGAAGAAACAAAACATAATTTACCAAATTTTGTTGGAATTTATTATGAAGAAAATTGTAATAATAGAAAATTAGTCGATTTAACACAAAATCTTAATTCAAATCAAATTAAATTAATTAAATATGCAAGAGAAAATTTAAAAGATATGACAGTTGAAAATACAGAACTTATGACAAAAGGATATTATACTAGAATTTGGTCAACAGCAATGCTAGAATTTTCAAGTGATAAAATAAAATATGAAAATGTAGTTCAAGATACAAATATTTACACACTAAAAGATGCCTTAGCGGATAATGAAAAAAAATATATAGTAAAATTAGTTTCTAAAGATGCTACTGATATGAAAGAATATGATGAAAAAGATTTAAAAGAAGCAAAAGGAAATGAAAAAGTAGAAATACTTTATGAAAATGAAAATGGTTATGTAGCAAAAATTAATAAATAACTCTATAAGTAAATATATTGTTAATTTTATAGATTTTAAAAAAATCTAAATAAAGAGTTTTTAAGGAAGAAAATAAAATGGGAATTTTTTATGCCTTAACAGTAATAGCAATGCTTGTTACTTTTGTAATTGTAAAGAAAAGTGAGAAAAAATTAAATCTAGTTAATTGGTGTATACTATCTATAATTAGTTATTTGGGATTTAATATTTTAGTATGTATGATTTTTGGAGCTATGAATATTACAACTAACTTATTATTTTTATCAATAGCTGATTTATTGGTAGCACTAGGATTAGGATTCAAAATATATAAAGATAAAAAAATTCAAAAATTTGAAATAAGAAAAAGAGATTTTTTAGCTGTTATAATATCTTGTGTAATTGTTTGTTATATAGCAGTCAATCAATATAAACCTCTTGCAAAAACTATGGCAAATGCATCAGTAGATGCTAGTATGCATTATAGTGCAACAATAAATTTTGCAAATAATATGAAAATTTTATCTAAAATAGATAATCAAACAGGATACAATTTCAAAACTATGCAAACAGGAGCATATATAAATACTGGTATTTTTATAAGTATGGTAAGAAGTATACTTCCAAGCTTTAAAGACTATGTAAGTTTTAAAGTTTTTGAAATGGGAATATTGTTACTTAATATATTAGCATTTTATATGTTAATATCAGATAAATTAAAAACAAAAGGAAACATTATTTTTGGTTTAATATTTCTAGCATTATATGGATTTGCATACCCATATACTAGCTTATTATATGGATTTTCATATTTAAGTGTAGCAATTGCTTTTGCAACAGGACTATTCTATTTAGCAAAAATTTATGATAATTGTAAAATAAACTTTCCTATAATGCTAAGCTTAATTGTACTTATGGGAGTGGGAATAATCTTTTCATATTGCTTATTTGTTCCAGCACTATTTTCATTTATTTGTATATATGCATTTTTAAAAGATTTAAAAAAAGAAGAGAAAACATATTTAAAATTTTTCAAGAAATCTACTATTTTAATTACTGGATTACTTCTTGTTGTTACAATTTTATCAATATTCTATTTAGTAATTCCAACATTTACAGATAGTGATCAAAACAAATTAACAGATGCAATAGGCTTTGTAGGTGGAAGTTATAAATCATTATATCAAGATTTCTTGTTTTATATACCTTTTGTAGTTTTATTTGTATATAAATCTATTAAAGAAAAAAATCTTAATTATCAAGTAGTTGCATTAGCATTATTACTTTTCCAAACAATGATAACTTTTTTAGGCTTAATAAATGGAATAGTATCAAGTTATTATTATTATAAGATTTATTACATAATTTGGATTTTGTTAGTAGATATTGCAGTAGAAGTATTATGTGATATGAAAGATAATAAAGAATTGGGAGTAGTTTTAAAAACATTAACAGTAATATGGGTTTGTATAATTTGTTTTGCTATTAGTGGATATGAGGAAAAATTATATGCTAAAAATCCTACAATAATGGATGCTCCAGCAGAACTAAGACTTTCAAAAATGGCTGGAATATATTATGATACAAATATATTTGGTATAAAAAATATTAATGTTTCTTGCTTAGTAAATCAATATAGATTAGAACTTGCAGAACAAATGGGAAAACAAGAAGATATGACTTTAAAAAATATGTTAGTTGGTGGAATGAATACTAACTGTAAAGCATGGATGTATGTAGTTTCTGGAATTACATCAGGTGGTGAATCAATAAATGATTTACAAGTTGCAGTTGTAGAAACTAATGTAGAAGATTGGATGAAAAAAGAAAGTAAAAAATATTTTGTTTTATATGATGAATCAAATACTTATTCAGACACTGATGAATATGAAGTAGTTTTTAGCAATAGAGCAGGAGTTATTTTAAAGAAAAAATAATTTTTTAAAATTAGTTATCGATTTTCATAAAAATAAAATTATAATTTGTTTTTATAAATAGGAGAAAAAATGAAAGTTGCAGCAATTATAGTAAACTATAATGATGTAGAAGATACAGAAAAATATGTAAAAAGTATTCTTGAATTTTCAATTATAAATAGAATTTTAGTCGTAGATAATTTGTCTACGACTGAAAATGCATACTCTAGATTAAAAAAATTAGAAAATTCTAAAGTAAAAGTAATTTCTTCAGAAAAAAATGGCGGTTATAATTATGGAAATAATTTTGGAATAAAATACTTAAAAAGCTTAAATGAAGAATATGATTATTATATTATTTCAAATCCAGATATAGAAATAAATGAAAAAGCAATAAATCATTGTTTAACAGAAATAGAAAAAGATGAAAAAATTGCAATTATAGCACCAAGAATGTTTAATAAGGAAAATAAGCCAATAAGAAGAAGTAGTTGGAAAACAAGAACATTTTGGTTAGATGTGGTACATTCTACAAGAATACTAGAAATTTTATTTTATAAAATACTTAGAAATGGTGAATATTCAAATAAAGATTATGAACAGAATATGCTAGAAGTAGAAGCAATTTCTGGTGCATTTTTTATAATAAGAAAAGATGCATTAGAGAAAATAAATTTTTTTGATGAAAATATATTTTTATTTTATGAAGAAGATATTTTAGCAAAACAATTATTAAAAAATAATTATAAAACTATTTGCTTAAATAGTGAAAAATTTATTCATTATGAAAGTCAAACAATAGGAAAAACTTTTAGTTATTATAAAAAAATGTTGCAATTATATAAAAGTAAAATGTATTATCACAAAAAATATAATAATATAAATATATTTCAAGAAATAGCTTTTATGTTTCTATTTTTTATAAGAAATATAGAACTTATAATTGAAATTCCAATGAGAAAAATTTTTAATAAATAAAAATGAAGAGTAATTTATAATAAAAAAGCATTAAATTTTAATTATAAAATTGCTCTTTTTTTATGTATTTTAAAAGCATTACATTTATGTTAAAAGTTTATAAAAAATATTGTAAAAATATACTTTATGTGATATAACAGTCGCATATAAGTATACTTGGGGGAACTATTGAGAAAAAATATAAAAAATTATAATTTAGATAAACTAAAAGAAGAGCTAATAAATTTAAACGAAAAGCCATTTAGAGCTGAACAAATTTTTAAATGGTTATATGTTGATAAAGTAACTTCTTTTGGAGAAATGACGAATTTATCCTTAGAACTTAGAAAAAAGTTAGAAGAAAATTATTCTTTAGGATTATTCAAAATAGAGAAAAAATTAGAATCTGTTGATGGTACAAAAAAGTACTTATTTAATGTACAAGATGAAGACAAAAACTTAATTGAGAGTGTTCTAATGAGTTATCACCATGGATTTACAGCTTGTGTATCAAGTCAAATAGGATGTAAGATGGGATGTAAATTTTGTGCTTCAACAGGAATACCTTTTTCTAGAAACTTAGAATCTGGAGAAATTATAGAACAAATATTAGAAATAGAAAAAGAAGAAAATATTAAAATTTCTAATATTGTTTTTATGGGAATTGGAGAGCCTTTAGATAATTATGAAAATGTAATGAATGCAATTAGCATTATAAATAATCCAAAAGGCTTAAATATAGGAGCAAGACATATTAGTATTTCAACCAGTGGAATAGTACCAAAAATATATGACTTAGCAGATAAACAAATTCAGTGCACATTATCAGTTTCTTTACATAGCAGTAATAATAAAGTAAGAAGTGACATGATGCCAGTAAATAATTCTTATCCAATTGAAGAATTAATGAAAGCTTGTAAATATTATATAGAAAAAACAAATAAAAGAATTTCTTTTGAATATGCTTTAGCTAAAGATAATAATGATAATTTAGAAGATGCAAAACAATTAGTTAAGTTATTACATGGAATGCTTGCACATGTCAACTTAATTCCAATAAACAAAATAGAGGATGGAAAATATACCAAAAGTACAAATGAAAATATAATTAAATTTAGAGATTACCTTAATGATCATGGAATAGTAGCTACGATTAGACGAGAATTAGGTTCTGATATATCTGCTGCTTGTGGTCAATTGAGAAAGCAGAACTTGAAAGAGTAAAGAGGTGAGGTAAGTGAGAATTTTAGCAAAATCTGATATAGGAAAAGCTAGAGATATGAATCAAGATAGTTACTATGTATCAGATTTGAAAAAGGATGAATTGAAATTATATATTCTAGCAGATGGTATGGGTGGTTACAAAGGTGGAGAAATAGCAAGTTCTTTAGCAGTAACAAATGCTAAAAACTATATAAAGAACCACTTCAAGAAAACAAAAAAAGATAGAGAGAGTATTCTAAAATTATTAAGATATGCCATAGAATATGCAAATATGACAGTATATGATAAGTCCAAAGAAAACGAAGATTTAAAGGATATGGGTACTACTTTAGATATCTGTTTAATATATAATAATAAGGTATTTATAGGTCATGTTGGAGATAGTAGAGTTTATAGAATTCGTAAAAATATAATTAGAAAACTTACAACAGATCATAGTTATGTAGAAAAATTATTAAAAGAAGGTACAATATCTAAAGAAGAAGCTTTTAATCATCCAAAGAAAAATATGTTAATGAAAGCATTAGGATGTAACTCACTTGTTGAGCCTGATGTTATATGTAAAGGATTTCTAAAAGATGATATTTTACTTATGTGTTCAGATGGATTAACAAATATGTTAAAAGAAAGTGAAATATATAATTTATTATTAAATAATCCTGACCATCCAGAAGATGCTTTAATAAATAATGCAAATGAATTGGGAGGATACGATAATATAACAGTAATTATTATTGACAATATAGAGATTAGTGAAGAGGAAACTAAGGAGAGATAGTTATGAATCTTATTGGAAAAATGTTGAATAATAGGTATGAGGTTTTAGAAAAAATAGGAAATGGGCGGTATGGCAACTGTTTACAAAGCAAAATGCCATGTGCTAAATAGATATGTAGCAATTAAAATATTAAAAGATGAGTTTACAACAGATAGTGATTTTATTAAAAAGTTTAATAGTGAAGCTCAATCTGCTGCAAGACTTGCTCATCCGAATATAGTTCAAATTTATGATGTATGTAATGAAGATAATCTATATTATATAGTAATGGAACTTATACAAGGAAAAACTTTAAAAGAAATAATAACAGAAGACGGAATTCTTTCTTGGAAATGGTCTGTAAATATTGCAATACAAATCGCATCAGCATTAGAAACAGCACACAAAAATAACATCATACATAGAGATATAAAACCACACAATATAATAATAACAGAAGATGGAATAGCAAAAGTAACAGATTTTGGTATAGCAAAAGCTGTTTCAAATTCTACTATAACAGCTTTTGGAACAACAATAGGATCAGTTCATTATTTTTCTCCAGAGCATGCAAGAGGTGGATATACAGATGCAAAATCTGATCTTTATTCTCTAGGAATAGTAATGTATGAAATGCTTACAGGAAAAGTACCATTTGATGCAGATACACCAGTATCTGTTGCATTGAAACAAGTTCAAGAAGAACCAGTAGACCCAATGAATTATAATCCTAATATACCAATTAGTGTAAATAGAATTATTTTAAAAGCAATGCAAAAAGATCCAAATCTTAGATATCAAAATGCAACTGAAATGTTAAAAGATTTATCTTTAGCACTAAAAAAACCAGATGAAGATTTTGTTATTTTAGCTACTAGAAGTGATGATTCTCCAACACAAAAAGTTCCTACTATTTATGAATTAGAAATGGAGAAAAATAACGATAGAAAAGCTCCTAAAGTAGGAGATAATGTATCAAGTAAAAAAGAAAATAAAATTAAAGCTTTTTATGCTAAACATAAATGGGCAAAACCAGTTACTATTATTTTAGCATCTGTACTTGTTTTTATTATTGCAATGTATTCTACAATAGCAATTTTAAATGGAACTAGACCAAATCAAGTAGAAATACCAAATGTTTCTGGAATGAAAAATGAACAAAGAATGAAAAAAGAAGATGCTATAAAGATTTTAAATGATTTAGGATTTAAAGATATAACAGTTGAAGAAGAATATAATGATGAAGTTGAAGAAGGATATGTAATATCACAATCACCAGAATATCAAGAAAACTATAAATATAATTTAACACAAAAAATTAAATTAGTAGTAAGTAAAGGACAAAAAACTGTTACTATGCCTTCAAAAATTATAGGCAAGAAAATAGAAGATGTTAAAAAAGAATTAGATGAATTAGAATTAAAATATGAAATAAAAGAAGAAACTAGTGAAAAGATTGAAAAAGATATTGTAATTGATGTAGATCCAGGAGAAGGAGAAGAAATTACAGCAGCTACAACTATTAATCTTACTGTTAGTTCAGGAAGTGCTTATAAAGATGTAGTAGTTCCAAGTGTTATAAATGAAACTCAAGATAATGCGGTTGCAAAATTAACTGCTTTAAAATTACTTGTAAATGTTTCTTATGAAGAAAATGCTTCAAAATCTAATGGAATAGTTACATCTCAAACAGTAGCACCAGGAAAAACATTAAAAGAAGGAGATTCAATAGAAATAGTTGTAAATAAACAACCAACAAAATCAACTGTAACAGTTAATGTTAATTTAAAAGAATTACTAGGATATACTGCACCTACAACTCAAACTTCATCAGATGGAAATACAACTACAGAAACACAAAGTGTACCAGAAGCAGATGTAACAATTACAGTAGGAGACGACATTATATTAAATGAAAAATATTTGAAAACTAAAACAGATATATCTGCATCATTTACAACTTCAGGAGTAAAAGATGTTAAAGTAAAAGTAGATAGTGTAACAAAATATACTGAAACAGTTGACTTTAGTCAAGGAAGCAAAACAATAAATGTAAAATAAAATTAAAAGAGACTTTTAATTGAACTATACTAAAAGATAAATTTTATACTAGTTCTAAAAGTCTCTTATTTTAAAGGAGAAATTATGACAGAAATATCAGCATCATTATTAACTTTGGAAAAAGAAAATGCAATTAAAACAATGTATAATTTAGAAGCAGGAAAAATAGATTATTTTCATATTGATGTAATGGATGGAAAATTTGTAGAAAAAAATACAACAGAAATAATGAAAGATTATGCATTAACTGCTTCACATATTTCTAATTTAGGATTAGATGTACATCTTATGGTAGAAAATGTAGAAGAATTTATTGATGAATATTCTATGTTAGAGCCTGAGATAATAACTTTTCATATAGAGGCTACTAAAAATGAAGAAAGAACAAAGAGCGTTATAGAAGAGATTAAAAATATTGGTTCTAGAGTTGGTATTGCAATAAGCCCAGACACTAGCATTGATGAAATAAAACAATATTTACCTTATATTCATACAGTATTAGTAATGACAGTAGTTCCAGGAAAAGGTGGTCAAAAGTTAATACCAGAAACTTTAGAAAAAGTAAAAGAATTAAAGAAATATATTACTGAAAGAAATATAGACATTGATATTGAAGTAGATGGTGGAATAAATGATAGCACTGCAAATCTTGCAATAGATGCTGGAGCTAATATTCTAGTTATGGGAAATTATTTAATTTCTTCAGAAAATATAAAAGAAGCAATAAGAAAAATAAAAGAAAATTAAATTTATTATCAAAAATTATATAAAAATTAAATAATAAAAGGAGAATGTTATGAAAAAAATAACAAAAATTTTTTTAAGTGCATTTATTATAATTTTATGTGTATCAAATATCGTATTTGCAGTTGAAGATTTTAATTTTGTCTTTGATTCTAATGTTGTATTAGATGGTACAGTTAATAGTGATCAAAATGAAGAAAATGGAATAATGCCAATTTCAGAAGAGATACCTGAAGAATGGCTTAGAACACTTCCAGAAGAAGAGTCAGATATATCATCTTTAGATGATATATTAGAATCAGGAGAAAAAGTAAATATTTCAGAAGCTGTATATGGAGATGTATATGCAAGTGGTACAACAGTTGAAATTAACTCAGAAATTGTGGATGGAAACATATATGTAATTGGTAATACAGTTAAAATTAATTCTAAAAATGTATCAGGAAATGTATATGTAATTGGTAATACAGTTGAAATTAATTCAGAAAATATAATTGGAAATGTTTTTGCTATATCAGAAAATCTTAAAATTTCTGGACAAGTTTCTTTATATTTATATGCTATATCTGATGATATGGAAATTTCTGGTATAGTATCAGGAGTGTATGCAATATCAAATAAATTTACTTTAGTAGAAAATGCTGAAATAATAAGAGATTTAAAACTTGCATCAAGTGAAGTTAATATAAATGGTGTAGTAGATCGTAACATTTCATTAAATTCAGAAAATACTAATATTGGAGAAAATGCATTAGTATATGGAAAACTTGTATATAATGGAAATTTAAATGGAAATTTAGATAAAATATATGGAGAAACTGAAAAATATGAAATCGAAACTCCAAAAGAGCCATCTACAAAAGATACTATAACTACAAAAGTTATAGATTTAATTACTAAAAGTATAGTAGCTCTAATATTTATTATTATAATGGTAGCTGTTTCAAAAAATACAACTTCACAATTTAGTAAAATGAAAGTTGGAGATTATATTAAAGATATATTTATTGGATTAGCTGTATTAATATTTACACCAGTTTTAGCAGTATGTATTTCTTTAACAATAATTGGTATACCATTTGCGATAATAGGAATTTTAATATATGCAGTAGCAATATATCTTTCTATTACATTTTTATCTTTTGAAATATCAAAATTATTATTAAAAGAAAATGCTTCAAAACCCAAAATAATTGGAGTAGCCTTATTAGTTTATGTATGTTTTAACATTGTAGAATTAGTTCCAGGAATTGGTGGATTAATTAAATTCTTTGCAATATTAATTGGAATTTCTGCAGAATTAAAATTAATATTTAGAAAAAAAGATAAAAAAGAAGAAAATAAAGAAGAAGTAAAAAATGAAGAAGATAAACTAAATTAAAATAATAAATGTTTTTTTAAAGGTAAAATATGAAAAGTAAAAAAGAAGCAGTAGAAATAATAAAAATTCTAAAAGAATATTATCCAGATGCAACTTGTAGTTTAGACTTTGAAACACCTTTTCAAATAGTTATATCTGTTATGCTTTCTGCACAATGTACAGATGAGAGAGTAAACAAAACAACACCTGAATTATTTGCAAAATATCCAACTCCAGAAAAAATGGCAAAAGCAGATATAAAAGATATTGAAAAAATAATTCATCCTTGTGGTTTTTATAAAAATAAATCTAAAAACATAAAAGCATGTAGCCAAAAACTTGTAGAGGAATTTAATCGGTATTGTTCCAAATGATATGGAAAAATTACAGAGTTTGCCTGGAATTGGTAGAAAGAGTGCAAATGTTGTCATGTTAGAGGCATTTCACAATCCTCAAGGAATTGCAGTAGATACTCATGCAAAAAGAATTTCTAATAAAATTGGATTTTCAAAACAAACAGAACCAGAAAAAATAGAGCAAGATTTATTAAAACAAATTCCAAAAGAATATTATTATGATGTAAATCATTTATTAGTATGGCATGGAAGGAATATATGTAGTGCAAGAAATCCAAAATGTGAAAATTGCCCTGTAAATAAATATTGTAATTTTTATAAAAAAAATAAAAAGGTAAAAGCTCAAATTTGAATATTTGAGCTTTTTTATATTTGATTTAAAAATACTAAAATTTAAAATATAA
>CANRPX010000002.1 GCA_947632605.1 uncultured Clostridia bacterium
AAGGGCAAAAGTAGCCTCATAATTTTCCAGAGGTGGTCAAATTTGAAATACAAATTTGGCCAGCGAAGTTTTTGGTGCCGTGGCTACTATGTAGACACGGTAGGTAAAAATGAAAAGAAAATAGCAGAATATGTAAGAAATCAATTACAGGAAGATATGATGTATGATCAAATAAGTATAAAAGAATATAAAGACCCGTTTAACGGGTAACGAGAAACGCATGTGTCGGATTGGTTATGAGCCTTGAGGCTCTGCTTGTAACATAGCCTTTTAGGCGTTATGAGTAAAATACCCCCGGCTAAGCCGGGGGATATTTATTTTATTTTAATTTAAATTTAATTACTTTGTTTTGAATTAAATGGTGCAATAGGATCTTCATCATCAAAGTGATAAGTTATGTCAGAATTATTTTTTTGTATTGGGTCAATTTCTTCAGATCTATCTAAATCAGAATTTATATTTCTTAAATCAAATGAAGGCTTCTTATGAGAAGATTCTGAAACAGAAGAAGTATTGCTTAAATTAATAAATTTTTCAAAATCATAGTTTTTAATTTTTTGTTTTTCTTTATATCTAGATTCCAAGAAATCTATTTTTGCTTGACCTACTAAAGATTTACCTTTTAAGTCTTTAGTTTTGTAAATAATCATCTTGAATTTTAAGGCTTGAACCTTACCAGCTTTGTACCATGGAATCCATTGCCACTTAATACCTTTATAAGTAGGATCATATTGACCTTGATCTGTTTTATAGTCATGTGTAAACATCCAACGTCTCTTATCTCCAAGTTCTTTTTCCCACCATTCATTATCTTCTGGTGTGTTATTACCAAATACAATTTTAGTTGTACAGTTAGCAAGTAATGTTTGTCTAAAGTTATAATCATTTTTAATACCAAATTGTGATAAGTTTTGTGAAGATATAATTGTTCCAACTCTGTATTTTCTATATAATGTGAAAATATCTTCAGTTGCTTTACAAACAAAAGGTGGAAATTCATCAATATATAAGAAGTGAGGTATTCTAGTTTTTTCATTTCCTGGTCTAGATAAAACTGATTGTTGCATTAATAAAATAAAGAATAGACCAAAAGCTTTATGAACACTAGCACCTAAATCACCACGTCTTGTACAAACGAAAGTAACAGCACCATCTGAAAGAGCATGATCATAATTTAAGTTATTTGTTCTATTACATAATATAGCTCTAACACCTGGATATCTAAGTAAATTTTCAAGTTGAGAAGCAGAGGCTTGTAAATATTTTGCAGTTTCTTCTCTATTGTAAGCAGTTTTATAGAAAGTTTTCTTAAAGTATCCTAACTGAATTTTATATTGTTCAGCAAGGTCTGGATATTCTTTCATTTGTTCTGCCATTTCTTCTATTTTATCAAAATCATTTAATAATTCTAATAAATCTTCTAAGTTTGGTGTAGCACCTTCATGAATTTTTGGATAGAACTCTTTTAGCATTAAAACTAAGTTTTCAATTGCTTGTGTAACAATATTTTGCATAAATGCTTCATCATGGTTTCCAAAATTAGGAACTTCTTCAGATGCATACATTCTTTTTAATATAGAAGATATAGCAATAGAAGTTTTTATAGGATCCTCATAAGTAAATGGATTTAAACCAATTGAATGTTCACTATCATTAGGATCTATAAGATTATATTTAATACCAAAGTTTTCGGCAACCTCTCTCATGTGTGATACTGATTCATAATCAGGTGCCATATAAGTAATACCTAAATTTTTATAAATTGTATCTTTACCATCATAATTATATATAAGCTTAGAAAAATAAGCTTTGAATACATTTTCTTTAGTAGGAACTGGTGTAAGCATATTTAGAGAAAAGTTTTCATTTATATAATCATTAGAATAAGGAGAATTTAAAGTAGCAATATGAGTTTTAATTGCTGTGTATCCTAATTCTTTTGAAGTTTCTCTAAAGAAAAATTTCTTTTCTATATCTCTAGCTATCATAGGTTCAAATACCATAGAAGTTTTTCCAGAGCCAGAAACACCAACTATTAAAGTAGATTCAAATCTTCTTGCTTCTGGAGTTTTTATTGTTTTACCAGTTTCTCTATCTTTACATAAGAACATTTCACAAGTATATGGTCCCATTCCAATAGATGGGTCTGATAAATCTATACCACCATAATCCCAAATTGATTCTCTAATATATAATGTATCGTTAACAACTGTATATAACCATTTAAATAATGGATAGAATGAGCAAACAGGTATGTACCAAGCAAAAGCTGAAAAAGCTGGTTTTATTAAGTCCATGAATGTAGTAATAATGTAAGAATAATTAGGTACAGAAAATAATAATAACCAACCAATTTGATTTACCCATTGAACTGCCATTGAACAAACAACTACATACAAAGCTACTGCATATATGTAGAAGAAAGTTTCCTTCGTATATTTATCTGTTGCAAATTTAGATGCCGGTGCAAAGTAGAATGCAAATATTGGACACGCAAGTGCAATGGTATATTTTATTGGTCCCCAATATGAAACAGATAAACCAGAAAACATAATAAGAAGTACTTCTGAAATTCTATCAATACATATATAAATAGTAATTAATGTAAGTATGTAAGTTACAAAGGTATTTCTATCTGTTTTTAATAATTTTAAAAATTTATCTATATATTTCATAATTTTAAATATCCTTTTTATTCAATTTTTTTAAAAATATACCCATATATATTATCTAACAAAATCGGAAAAAAATCAAGCTTTTTACGTAAAAAAAGCTACTTTCCGTAAGAAAAATTAATTAATTAATGAATATAAAAAACAAATGTTAATAAAATTATTATGAAAGTGAGTGTAAAAAAAGTGAAAAAAGGGTTTTCTAGCTTTATAAAAGGTATAATTTCTTTAGTTAGTTCACAAATTCTTATAAAAATTTTTGGAGCTATTTATAGCATATATATGACAAATAAGTCCGGATTTGGTGATGAAGGAAATGCTATATATATGAGTGGATATCAAATATATGCATTATTACTTACAATTTCTTCTATTGGTATTCCAAATGCTATTTCAAAAATTATATCTGAAAAGAAATCAGAAAAAGACTATATTAATATGAAAAGAACTATTAAGATATCTATTTTGTTATTTTCAACAATAGGTTTTTTGGGATGTGTGTTTTTATTTGTTGGTTCAGAATTTATAGCTAATGAGATTTTAGAAATTCCTGAAGCAAAATTGAGTTTGATGGTTTTGTCACCAGCAATTCTATTTGTTTCAATAACTTCTGTTATAAGAGGATTTTTTAATGGGGAGAATAGTATTTTTATAACTGCAAAATCACAATTTTTAGAACAAGTTATGAAAACATTTTTTACTATACTTTTTATAGAAATAGTATCAAAAATGCCAAATAATAGTACTGAAAAAATGGCAGGAATTGCAAATTTTGCAACAACTCTAGCTACTTTATTGAGTTTAATTTATGTAGTATATAAATATTTTTTATATGAAAAAAGAAATATCAATTTAGACCAAAACTATTATAAAAGAGAAAGAATTTTACATATAATTAAAAAGATATTAAGAATTTCAATACCAATGACAATAACAGCAATTTTGGGAAATTTAGGAAAAAATATAGATTCAGTTACAGTAGTGAGAATTTTAAAAAATTTTATGAGTGAAGAAGAGGCCATTATAAAATATGGTATATTAAGTTCAAAAGTAGATATAATAATGGTATTACCACTTTCTTTTAATATAGCAATATCAACTGCATTAATACCAGAAATTTCTAAAAGAAAAGCTATAAACGATTTAAATGGAATAAGTAAAAAAATAGAATTTTCTATTTTGATGACTATGATTATTGCAGTGCCTGCAAGCATAGGAATTTTTAGTTATTCAAAACAAATTTTTTATTTATTATTTCCAAAAGCTCAAAATGGTAGTGAGTTATTAAAATTAGCATCTTTGGGAATTATTTTTTCATTATTAACACAAACAATAAATGGAATTCTGCAAGGACTAGGGAAAAACAAAATTCCAGTGTATGCAGCAATTTTAGGAGTATTTGTAAAAATAATTTCTAATATAGTTTTTATACAAATAAAAGGTATATATGAAAAAGGAGCAATCATAGGAAATATTTTATCATCAATTGCTTCTTTTATAGTAGTATCAATACATTTAAGAAAATCAATATATTTAAAATTTAGTATAATTAAAATGATTTTTAAACCAATTTTGTCTAGTATAATTATGATTTTTATATCATTAAATTTATATAATTTTATGATTATAAACAACTTAAATAATAATTTTTCTACTATTTTTTGTATACTAATAGCAGTAATTTCCTATATAGTAAGTGGATTTGTAACAAAAATGTTAAAAAAAGACTATTTTCTTGAAACCGTTGAAAACAGCAGATTATAGAAAAATAAACTTAGAAAAAAGTTGAAAAATAGGGAAAAAAATATTTTTTTTACAAAAAAAAGAAGGAATTAAGCATATTTTGGCGAATAATGATATTGTAGAACAAATAATTCTACATAAAAACTAAATTCTTAGGAGGTAATTTTAAAATGAACAAAGCTGAATTAATCGCAGCAATAGCTGCAAAAACTGGAAACACAAAAAAAGCTGCAGAAGAATCTGTAAATGCTTTTGTTAGCACAGTAACAGAATCTTTAGCAAAAGGTGACAAAGTTCAATTAGTTGGATTTGGATCTTTTGAAGTAAGAAAAAGAGCAGCTAGAAAAGGAAGAAACCCACAAACAAAAGAAGAAATCAAAATACCTGCATCAAAAGCTCCAGTATTTAAAGCTGGAAAAGCATTAAAAGATTTAGTAAATAAAAAATAGAATTTTATATAAACATATATGAATTCATAGGAAAGGTATGCTTTAAGCATATCTTTTTTTTTATTTTAGATTTTGTTAATTAATATCATATAATATTTATAATTTTATAATATTATATAAAAAAGCTTGAAAAAAATTTTTATTATGAATATAATATTTATATCTAGGAGTACAAAGGAGGAATTACAGTGGAACAATTTGAAGTAATTTTTTTAGATGACGATAATGAAACTGTTTTAGATAAACAAACAGCAAATAAAGGAGACAGAGTAGAATATAAAGGAAAAAAACCAGAAAAAGCACCAGAAAATCAAATTAAATATGTTTTTGTTGGTTGGACAAATGAAGAAAAATTAGATTCTATTCAAGAAAATGTTACTTTAATTGCAAAATATGAAACAGAAGTATTGATGAATCCTTTAGAAGAAGCTTTTTATAATGCAACTTTGGAAACTGCAAAATCAGCAGATATAAATACAACTATGCAAGCAGGACAAAAAATAGTTGGACAATTAAAAGCTCTTGAAAAAGAAACTAGATCTCCAGAAGAAATTGTAAATGCAGTTTTGAAAGATGGAAAAGTTGAAATAGCACCAGAAAAAGATGTAGAAAGATAAAAAGTTACAAAAGAAGTTGGGAGGAAAATACAAATGAGTGCAGTAATTACTTTAGATGATATAAAAGCGTATGCAGAAATTGATTATATAATTAATCACATGAATGAAAAATATATAAAAAAAATACCTGAAAAACTTAAAAGTTTTTTTAGTGAATTTAAAGATCCAACTTACGAAGTAAAAATAGATCCTTATGTTCCACTTGAAAATCAAGGATTAAAAAAATATACTTTGGAAATAATAGCATTATTGCATCTAAGATATTGGTGTGAAGATGAGAAAAGAAAACAAGAATTATATGAACTTATGATAGAAAATAAAGAAAGATTAGAAGGTCAAATAAAAGAAAAATATGATATAGACAATATATTTGATAAACAATTTGCGCTTACAGAAGAACCTTCTGAAGAAGACGATGTTGATTATTCTAAGCCAAGAGTAATACAAAAATATGACCAGTATACTAAAGAAAATGAAGATATAAAAGATTATACAGATTACGAAGAAAATACTGATAATAAATCTTTGATGGAAAACAAAGAAGAAAATAAAACTATAAGTATATTTGAAAAAATAAAAGAAAAAATATTATCTTTATTTAAGAAAAAATAAAGAAGTTATTAAATTTGCTTTGAAATTGCTTGACAAAGCAGAAAAAAAGTAGTAATATAGATATTGTTTTAAGAAGAAGTATCCACTTCTCACCTTATCTTAAGTTAAGAGCATAAGGTTAGAAATTCAATAAATCTAAAATTTATAGAATTATTATGTGGATTTGACTTTTTAAAATAAGTCAAATTTTTTTTTGGAGGTGTTTTACAATAAAACAAGAATTACCAATAAATAGACAAATAAGAGAAAAAGAAGTTCAATTAATTGGAGCAGAAGGCGAAAAGATAGGAGTTGTTTCTATTGAAAAAGCATTAGAATATGCTGAAGAAAAGAACTTAGATTTAGTATTAGTTGCTCCAAATAGTAAGCCAGTAGTTTGTAAATTAATGAATTACGGAAAATACAAATTTGAACAAGCTAAAAGAGAAAAAGAATCTAGAAAAAGTCAAAAAGCTGTTGAATTAAAAGAAATCAGAGTTACACCAAATATTGGCGATCATGATTTTGGTTTTAAATGCAAAAATGCTAGAGCATTTTTAGAATCAGGCAATAAAGTTAAATTTACTGTAAGATTTAGAGGTAGAGAACTAAATAATGTTAAAGCAGGTGAAGTAGTTTTAAATAAATTTGTTGAAGAATTATCAGAAATATCAACAGTTGAAAAGAAACCAATTCTAGAAGGTAAAACAATGTTTGTAATTTTAACAAAAAAAATATAAAAAAAGAAGGGAGATTTCAAAATGCCAAAATTAAAAACAAATAAAGCTGCAAAGAAAAGATATTCTTATACAGCTACTGAAAAAGTAAAAAGAACAAAAGCTAATAGAAGACATCGTTTAGCTACAAAAACTACTAGACAAAGAAAGTCTGGAAAAATTCAAGATGCGTACGCAGATAAAACTGTTGTAGCAGGAATAAAAAGATTATTACCATACGGTAACTAGAATAAATTTAGATTAGAAGGAGTTGAAAGGAAATGGCAAGAGTAAAAACAGCAAGAACAACAAGAGCAAGACATAAAAAAGTATTAAAACTAGCAAAAGGATATTATGGTGCAAAACATTATAGATATAGAAATGCTAAACAAGCAGTTATGAAATCTGGAATGTACGCTTATGTTGGAAGAAAAGATAAAAAATCAGATTTTAGAAAATTATGGATAGTAAGAATTAATGCAGCAGCTAGAATGAATGGGTTAACATATAGCAAAATGATTTCTGGACTTAAAAAAGCAGGAGTTACTATAAATAGAAAAATGTTAGCAGAATTAGCTGTATCTGATGCAAAAGCATTTACTGAATTAGCTGAAATAGCAAAAAAAGCATAGTTTTAAATATAAAAATAGAAATTAAAAAGTCTTATACATAAAATATGTATAAGACTTTTTTAGTATATAAAGTGGGTATATATTAGATTAATATTTTAAATTTGGTATTTGTTTTGCTATTTTTTCATAATTTGGAATATATTTTTTTAGCATATTATAAAATTTTTTACAATGATTTTTATATTTTAAATGGCAAAATTCATGAAAAATTATATATCTTAATATTTCTTTTGAATACATTGTAATAAAAGGATTTATAATAAAAGATTGTAAATCTGTATTACAATATGCAAGAGAACCAGCAATTTTTTTAATTTCATAATTTTCTGGAGCAAATTTGAAAATATGTCTAGCTTCTTCTAAAACATTTTCTATTTCATTTTCAGCAATTTTTGTATACATTTTTAATAATATAACATTTAATAAATTTTGATTATTATTGTTTTTATAGCTCATAGGTAAATTTATATTAATAGAATTTTTTTCAAGATTTAATTCTGGAGAAGATACTCTCAAATAATAAACATTAACAGAATAATTTTCACCAAAAATAGTTGTAAATTTTGGTTTTAAAGTTTCATCTTTTCCAAGTACAAAATTATCATTATATAAACTTGATTTTTTGCTGATATTACTGATTTTTATTCTTTCTATAATATTCATTTTTAAGACCTCCTACAAAATAAATGTTCGTAAAAACTTTGTTTGTTTTATTTTACATTTATAAAATAAAAATGTCAATACTTTTTTGCAAAAAAATGTTCGGTTTTTAAAAATAAATTTGAAAGACTAGAAAAATAAAGAAAATGGTAAATATGAAAATTTAAAATATAAATTAAACAAAAAATATAAGGCGGGATATCCCGCCTTTACCTGCTTTTGAGATCTCGATATCTGTTTATTTAAGGGATTATACTCGATTTATAGATACTTTTTGAAAATTAGATATGAGAATTCTTTTTACATTAATAAACTTTTTTTCAAGAAACTTTCTTCCATTTTCCGCCACTGGAAACTTTTGTAACAAGACCGACACTATTTGTTTTTAAGGCCTTGCCCTTACAAATTTTTGTCGCTTTTTTGGGTGAACTTAATTTTGCAGAATAGATTACACCTTTTTTGATATAGATGAGTTTTTTTGCTCCAATGAAGCCGTATTTGCTAACATTAGATGCAATTTTCTTTCCGTTTAATTTAAGTTTCCCACTATTCAGCATAAGAGTGTAACTAGATGTACGTCCCTTCACATAGAGAGTGACATAATCCTTTTTGTGAACAGCATACGTTTTAGAAGCTTTCCACTTACCAGAAGAGGTGAGCTGTTTGATTGTATAACTGTTTTTAGAAGTTACTACTTTGCTGATAAAACCATCGTCATCTTTTTTAAAAGTTCTATATTGTCCAGAAAGTACAAGCTTTTCGGCAGAGTACCATTTTCCAGACTTAAAGCGATACAGAGTACCACCCTCATAGAGATAAACATTATAAGAACGGTCAAATCCAATGAATTTTGCGCCTTTTAATGTATCTGTTAAACGAACTTTAGCAGTTGCGTTTAAAACTTTTAAACCGTCAGAGGATACAATGATTTTTGTTTTAATCTTGTTTGCGGAATAACCGTCATATACGGTTTCGCCAGCGGAATTCGTATATATTTCAACACGATTTTGAGATTTTTCAACAGTAGGAGGTGTATAGTCGTCATCATCATCTACCTCAGGGGCAGGTTTAAGATTAGACAAATACAGAGATCCTGAATTTGTTGAAACAGAGAAAGCAAGGTCTTGATTTGTGTAGTTAAGCCTGATTGCACCACTTTCCAAAACAGTTGACATCTGATTAGAAGTAGTAATCTTACTTAAAGACCCATCATTACCTATAATGAAAAAGTTTCCCAACTTATCAAAACCATTGGTTTTTGAACCACTACCAGCAGTTTTATTTAAAATAAGTTTTCCACCAACAGTGTACATATAGGTACCTTTAGAGTAAAACTCTCTTGCCGGGGCATAAGCACCAGCTTTTGAATCCCAGCTATAATACCGATACACAGTACGATATGTTGCGGAATCATCGTAGGTATAGCCATAAGGCTCGTTTTTAGTTGCTGCAAAAGCAGTGGTATTTCCGATTGCTGTCATGAAAATTGTTGCGATTAAAACCATAATAAGTGTTCTATTTTTTTTCATTTTGCCCTCCAGGAAATCCCAAAAGCAGTAGCTCTACCAATATCCAGAAGTCTGAATAAAAATGGTGAGCATAAAATCCCTCATAATATAATTATAACATAAAGAAAATTAAAACTCAAAAATATTATTGTTTTTTAATTTTAGGTTTTGAAACTAGAGAAGCAATATATCCGAAGAAGATAGCAGCAGAAATACCACCAGCAGCAGATTTAATACCACCAGTAAATGCACCTATAAAACCAGTTGTTTGAACTTCAGATATAGTACCTTTTGAAAGTAAACTTCCAAAACCAGTAAGAGGAACAGTAGCACCACAACCAGCAAAGTCAATTAAGTACTTATATATTCCAAGTCCTCCTAAAATGGCTCCTATTGTAACATAAGCAACTAAAATTCTAGCTGGAGTAAGCTTAGTTTTATCAATTAAAATCTGTCCTATTACACAAATTATGCCTCCAATAATAAAGGCTTTAAAAATCATCATCCAATCCATAAAATAAATCCTTAAAAAATATTATTTAGATTTTAAAAAATCTATAAAATTTTATTAAACATTTGTTAAAAACATTTATAATTCTATACTAATAGCATGTGCAATTCCTGGGATTGATTCACCTTGTTGTGTACTTGTAGAATTCATTAATGCACCTGTTGCTATCATTAAAACTTTTTTATATTTTTTTTCTTGAAGCATTTGATAAACATATCCAGAAAAAACTGTTGCAATACAACCACATCCAGAACCACCAGAATGAGTATCTTGTTTTTCTTTATCAAACATTAAAACACCACAATCATTGTAATTTGCTCGAATATTATATCCTTTGGAACTTGCTAAATCTATTAAAATATCTTTTCCAATATGGCCTAAATCTCCAGTTAAAATTACATCATAATAATTAGGATTTCTACCAGTATCTTTAAAATGAGTTATAAGAGTATCTTCAGCAGCTCCTGCCATTGCGGCACCCATATTATTTGCATCTTTAATTCCCATATCAACAATTTTTCCAGGTGTAAAAGTAGTTATAAATGGGCCAGTTCCTTCTTTTGTTAGAATTGCTGCTCCAGAACCAGTAACAGTCCATTGACTAGAAGGCGGCCTTTGATTACCAAGTTCTAGAGGAAATCTAAATTGCTTTTCTGCACTACAAAAGTGACTTGAAGCTGTACAAATTGTATTAGTTGCAAAATCTCCATCTATAAGAGAAGAAGCAATTATCATAGATTCTATAAAAGTTGAACATGCTCCAAACAATCCTATAAAAGGAATATTAGTTTCTCTTAAACCAAAAGATGAAGCAATACATTGATTAAGTAAATCTCCAGCAAAGCAAAAATCTATATCAGATGAAGCAATTCCAGATTTTGAAATAGCCATACTAACAGTTTCTTTTACGAGTTTGCTTTCAGCTTTTTCCCAGCTTGATTCTCCCCAAAATTCATCTTCTAAACACTGATCAAAAAATTGATGAAGAGGGCCTTCTTTTTCTTTTGGACCAACAATAGAAGCAGTAGCAGCAATATTTACTGGTTTATTTAAAATATAACTTTGATTTCCAACTTTTTTCATAAATAAATCTCCTTAAAAATTATTATTATACTAAATTAAAATTAGGCTTTGAGTATTAAATAAAATATAAATTAACCCAACAATAATACTAGTAGAGATACCATATACAAGTACAGGACCTGCAACAGTAAACATTTTTGCACCAACTCCCATAACATAACCTTCTGATTTGTATTCCATAGCTGGTGAAACTATTGAATTGGCAAAGCCAGTGATTGGTATTAATGAGCCTGCGCCTGCAAATTTTCCAATTTTATTAAATACATTAAGAGCAGTTAAAAAAGCACTAGCAAAAACCAAACTCATAGAAACAATAGTATAAGAATTAGTTTCATCAATTCCGCGAGATGTACAAATTCCAAAAATTATTTGTCCAATAGCACAAATAAGACCACCAACCCAAAAAGCATTAAAACAATTTTTTAATATTGGTGAATTTGGAGTTTTGTCATCAACATAAGATTGATATTCTTCTTTACTTTGAATAGGTTTCAAAAAATCATCTCCTTAAAATAAATTCTATATTTTGTATTTTTCCAAAAAATACATTTATTATTCATATAAAAGTCATAATAAAATAATAAAATTAGAAAATATTAATGAAGAAAAGGTGGAAAAAAGATGGATAAATATTTAAATCAATTAAGTAAAACTTATAAAAATATACAAGAAGTAAGCGAAGAAATTATTAATCTTCAAGCTATACTTAACTTGCCTAAAGGTACAGAATTATTTATGAGTGATATTCATGGAGAAGATGAAGCATTTTCTCATATTTTAAATAATGGTTCTGGAATAATAAAAAGTAAAATAGAAGATATATATGCAAAAACTTTGACTGAAGAAGAAAGAAAAGATTTAGCAACATTAATTTATTATCCTGAAGAAAAACTTAATTTAATAAAAAAATCAAGAGATAATATGAATGAATGGTATAAAATCACTTTATATAAATTAATTGAAGTAACAAAAGCAGTTAGTTCAAAATATACTCGATCAAAAGTTAGAAAAGCAATGACAGAAGGATTTGATTATATAATAGATGAATTATTACATCTTCAAGGAGATGATACTAATAAAGAGCAATATTATAATCAAATCATTGATAGTATTATTGACTTAAATAGAGCAGATAATTTTATAATTGCTATTTCAGAATTAATTAAAAGAATGGCAATAGATCACTTACATATTGTTGGAGACATATATGATAGAGGACCTGGTGCTCCTACAATTATGGATAAATTAATAAACTTTCATAGTTTAGATATAGAGTGGGGAAATCATGACATACTTTGGATGGGAGCAGCATCAGGAAATGAAGCTTGTATAGCAACAGTTGTCAGAATTTGCAGTAGATATGATAACTTATCAACTTTAGAAGATGGTTATGGAATAAATATAAGACCACTTTCAGTTTTTGCAACAGAAACATACAAAGATGATAAATGTGAAAATTTTATTCCAAGAAATAAAGAAGTATCAAAATATAGTAATACAGACAAAATGATTCTTGCAAAAATTCAAAAAGCAATGTCAGTAATTCAATTTAAGATAGAAGGAAATTTAATAAAAAAACATCCTGAATATAAAATGAAGGATAGGTTATTATTAGATAAAATGGATTTAGAAAAAGGAATAGTAAAAATAAATAATGTAGAATATAAATTAAATGATACAAATTTCCCAACTATAAATCCTAAAAATCCATATAAATTAACAAAAGAAGAAGAGGAAATAATAGAAAGATTAAAAAATTCCTTTATGCATAGTGAGAAATTAAATAGACATATAAGCTTTTTATATGCAAAAGGTCATATATATCAAAACTTTAATTCTAATTTACTATTTCATGGTTGTATTCCTTTGACTGAGAAAGGAGAATTTGAAGAAGTAGAAATATTAGGAAAAAAACTAAAAGGAAAAGAATTGTTGGATTATATTGAACAAATAGCAAATAGAGCATATTTTGCAGAAAACAAAGAGGAAAATCAGGATTCAATAGATTTAATGTGGTATTTTTGGTGTGGACCAAAATCACCATTATTTGGTAAAGATAAAGCAGCAACTTTTGAAAGATATTTTATTGATGATAAAACTACTCATAAAGAAAACAAAAATCCATACTATACTTTTATTAATGATGAAAATGTTTGTAATAAAATATTAGAAAATTTCGAACTTGATATAGAAGAAGGACATATTATAAATGGTCATGTTCCAGTAAAAGCAAAAGATGGAGAAAGTCCATTAAAAGCTAATGGAAAAATGATAGTTATAGATGGTGGTTTTGCTAAAGCTTATCAATCAACAACTGGAATTGCAGGATACACATTAACTTATAATTCTCATGGATTAGTACTTGCAATGAATGAACCATTTGAGTCTAAAAGTAAGGCAATAGCAGAAGGATTAGACATAAGAACTCAAACTATATTACAAGAAAATATTGTAAATAGAAAAAGAGTAGCAGATACTGATATTGGTAAAAAATTAAAAGAAGAAATAGAAGATTTAAAGCAACTTTTATTGGCATATAGAGAAGGTAGTTTAAAAGAAAAAATCTAATGTTACATTCATATTACTTTTTCGAATAAAGGTCCCTAAAATATTGACTTTTTTTGTAAAAAAATATATAAATATACATATAAATATATAATTTTGCAATTATTATGTCTTTTAAAAAAAGAGCATTTATATAACAAAGGAGAAAGGCGAATGTCAAGTTGTTTAGGAATCTATGTAGATAGAAATCTAATAAAATACGCTAAATTAAGTAGAAATAAAGATAATTTTAAAGTGGAATCATTTAATGTTGAAACATTTGAAAATCTTGAAACTGCCTTAAAAAAGGTTATTGTTGAAACAGATAGTTATAAAATTCCAATAAGTATAAACATATCAAATGAGTTATACAATTATTTTGATGTATTTTCTGTATTAGAGAAAAAAGATATAACAAAATCTTTAGATATAGAATTTGAAATGTTGTGTGAAGATAAAGGGTATGATAAAGGGCTTTTAGAATCAAGATATATATTAATGGATAATAAAGATGATTTTGAAAAATATAGAGCACTATATATATCAGCAAATAAAAAAGAAATTGATGAAAAATTGGGAATTTTATCAAATTATAAATTAGTTTCAATGACACCTGTTTCTACAAGTATAACAAATCTTATCGAAGTTGATGAAAATGTTGCAATTATAAATATGGAAAATGAAACACAAATAACTACAATAGTTGATGGACATATTGAAAGAGTAGATGTGCTAAATACAGGACTTGGAGACATAGTTGAAACTATAAATTCTTCAGAGTTATCTTGGAAGAAATCTTATGATGTATTTAAAAATACTATTATTTACAATAATGATGCAACAAGTTTAGATAAAAATGAGAATGAATATTTTGATATTGTAATGCCTGTAATTGATAAAATAGCTCAAGAAATGAAAAGGACATTAAATAGCTTTAGCGAAAATATTTCTAAAGTATATATTACAGGAATGGGAGCAACAATAAGTAATATAGACTTATATTTTCAAGATTATTTTAAAACAGTACAATGTGAAGTATTAAAACCATTCTTTATAGATCCAGGATCTTTAAAAATTCCAACAAAAGAATATATTGAAGTAAATTCAGCTATTGCTTTAGCATTAGATGGATTAGGATTTTTAAATAAAGAAGTAAATTTTGCTCCAGTTTCAAAATTTGAAAATATTGATTTAGAAAATATAAAGATTTCAAAAGAAGAACTTAAGAAAACAAACTGGAAAGAACCATTTGATATACAAGAAAAATTAATAGCTAGATTGATAGCAGTATTTGTTATGGCAATCATAGTATTTATTACTTTTGGTGGAATAATAGTAAGTGATGGAAATAAAAAAATTGAATCTGCAAATGAAAAATTAGCGGAAACAAAAGAACAAATAGGTATTATGGACAACCAAATATCTCAAATTCAAAGCTACACAGAAACTTATTCTTCAATTATAAATAGTGTAGATTCTTTAAGCGAAGCAACAACAACTACTAAGAATAATAGAGTTATAGAAAAAGATGCTATACCAAACTTGTTAAATAAAATAATGTTTATAATTCCTCAACAAGTGCGAATCGTTTCTATTGAAAACACAGAAAACAAACACATAGTAATAGAAGCTGTATCAGAAAAATATGAACAATTAGGCTATTTTATAGCTGCAATAAAAAATGATGGAATGTTAATAAATGTTCAATCAACAAGTGGAACAAAAAGTGATTCAGTTGTTCAAATTACAATAGAAGGAGATTTGCCATGAGAAAATTTGTATTGATTTTAGTTTTACTTATTCTTGCAGTACTTTTTTTCACAATTGTATTTGTAGGAATTGGAACAGGAAACTTTAGAATAAATAGTTATAAAAATATTGAACAGGTTGGTAGCAAAAAAAATTCATTACTTTTAGAATTAAATAATAAAAATAATTCAGAATTTAAAGAAAAACAAAACACATTAAATTCAGCAGTTAAAGAATATAATGAAGTAAAAGTTAGATATGATGAATTATCAAAAGAAGGCAAAATAACAAGTCAAAACTTGTATGACTCAATGGACTTATATGATATGGATTTCTTATGGACAATAATTGGTAATTATGCAACTGAAAAAGGTGTAAAAATACAAATTGATGTTGTTAGAAGTTCAAGTTTATCTGCTGTATCATCTGAATATATTATGTGTGATTTAAATTTCACAATAACAGGTGAATATGGTGCTATAACATCTTTTATATATAGTATAGAAGATGATGATCAATTAAAATTTGAAATAAGTAATTTTCTATTAGAAGAAGGTGGAGAAAACTTACAAGCAACATTTATTGTTAAAGGTGTTCCACTAAACAATAGTAATTTATCTTCAGTTCCAACTTCTACTACTTTAACAGAAGAACCTTCATCTACCGCTACTACTGAAAATTAATAAAACAAATGAGAGGTATTTTAAAAAATGAAAACAAGTAAGATTAAAGAGATAATTATTATGTTATTACTTTTTATAGTAATAATATTTGCTTTCGGAATATTATTTTATGATAGTATTTCTGTTACAAATGAATCAATTTCATCAGTTAAATATACTACTAGTGAAGAAGTAAGTAATACTTTAGATGAAATTGAAAAAAATAGTGGTTTATCAGATGAAGACAAGAAAAATCAAGTCTTAAAATCTTATAGTATTGATGAAGCAGATTTAGCAGCTTATGAAGCTGATAGTTCATACACAAGTGGAAAAAAAGATCCATTTTCTGATGATGCTTCTCCAGAAGAAGCAATAACAACTACAACAGTAAGTACTAATACTACACAATCAAACAATTATATTTCAGTTTCAGAAAATACAACTCAAAATAAGGTATCACAAGATGATTCTGCACAAAAAAATTCAAATACAACTAATACAGTTAATACAAATGAAACTAACAAAACAACTACACCAGGAAAATATTTTGAAAATAAGAATTCTAAATAAAGGAGATTATAAATGAAATCACAAAAGGGGTTTATTAGACTTAGATTAGAAATAACAGTAATTGTCCTAATGCTTTTACTTGGAGTTACTGCTTATGTTGTTTTTCAAGATAATGGAATTGTTGACCAAATTGAACAAAATGTAGTTGAACAATCACAAAATGAAACAGTAGTAGAAAGTGATAAGAATTAAGTTTAATAAAAAATTTTAAAAGGCATGTGCATAATTTATGTATATGCCTAATTTACTATATATTTAGGAAAATAAAATGACTATAAAGAAAAGAACAATCCCAATTGAATTAACTTTTTCACTAGTAATAATTGTTATTGTTATATCTGTTATTACTCTAATTTGTCTTGACTTAAGTTATAAAATAGAAAGTACAAACAAGAATATTGATGCTTCTGTAATTGCAACAAATATATTAGAAAATATAAATTTTAGAACTTATGATGGATTTAATGAATACGTACAAACATTGACAGGAACCGGAATTTCAAAAACAGTTGATGAAAGCACACAAAATATTGTTATAGATGGAAACGATTTTAATGAGACTTTTTTTGGAACTCAAATTCCAAAAGATTTTGTTGTTAATTTTACTGCATCAAGATCTAATGAAAACTTTGATATTATTAAAGAAATAACAATTAATATAACTTATAAAGTTTTTAATAAAAGAGAAAATTTTGAAATCAGTTCAGTACTAGAAAGAGAAAACATAGAAGAATGTAATAGTCCTGTTACTACTGATACATATTTTCAAGATTTAGGATTTAATAATGATGAATATGAAATAATTCCAATAAAATATTCTAAGACTTTAGAGAGTTTTGTTACTACAAATAAAAATGATCCGGAATGGTATAATTATTCAGTTAAAAGATGGGCAAAAGTATTAATTTTTTCAAGAGATACAGAAAATTTTAAAGATTTGTTTGTAGACGAGAACGGAAATATAAAAATGCAAGCAAATTATGATAATATAGTATTAGATGTAACTAATTATATTTATGTTTGGATACCTAATTTTTCAATAAAAGATGATATAACATATTTTAGATATGGAACGAGTAAAAGAGCAATTAAAATGGATTTCCAATATTTAAATAGTAATTATTTGTATTTAAATAGAGTAGGTGAAGAAATTGCTAATATATCTAATGAATGTAGCTTTGATGGTATTTATGGGGTTTGGAAAAAATTAGGAGATGAAAATGATATATATTATCAAAATTTTAATAAAACAAAATATGCACCAATAAATATTTATTAATATAAATTAAAATTTGTAAGAAAGGAGGAAATATGAACCGTTTTATATGTAAAATAAGAACACCACAAGGACAGATAACTAAAATAGAAATGTACGAAAATGACAAAATAACATGTATTAAAAAGCTTAAAAGAAACGGAATGACACCAATAAGTGTAGACAAAAAGTTTTCAATTCTTCCTTTTATAAATTTTGATAAAGATACAAAAAAACAAAAAAAAGTAACTTCTAAAATACATACAAGAAAAAGAAGAAAAATCAAGTTTAAAAAAGATATAGATGTAAATATATCAAATAAAGTTTCAATTACAGAATTAAGAAGATTTACTCAAGATTTGTATCTTTTAAAAAGATCAAATTTTACAAGTAGTAAAGCATTAATTACTATTGTAAACAATACAAAAAATACTTACTTTAAAGGAGTAATAAACAGATTATTAAAAGATGTAGAAACTGGAAAATTTATGTATAAAACGATGAGTGAATATACTAACATATTTTCTCCAGTATATATTAATTTTATAAAAACAGGTGAATTAACTGGTAATTTAGAGGAATATTTAAAACATGCAACTAATTATCTAGAACATGAAGAACAAATAAAAGAAAAAATTAGAACAGATTTAATGCCAAGTATTGTAGCATTTTTTGGAATGATAATAGCTATTATATTATCAACATTATTTGGTATACCAGTTATAGAAAAAATAGTACAAACAAATAATAGAATGGTTGAATTACCGGGAATTACTGTTGCTATTATGAAAATTATAGATTACATTTTTGATTTTTGGTTTGTAATTGTAATTTTAATATTAATTTTAGTAATAGCAATTATTAGATATATAAACACGGATAAGGGAAAATATAAATTTGACCATTTTAAATATACCAATATAATTTTTGGAAAAATTACATATTTAATAGAATTTTCAAGAGTGATAAAAAGTGTATTTTTAAACTTACAAAGTAAGATGAGAATACAAGATGCACTAGAAATAAGTAAAAATACAATCACAAATACATATATGATTTCTAAGGTTGAAGATGCAATTAATAACTTGTATGTTGGAAAATCTTGGATACCACCTTTTGAAGAAACCAAAATACTTAATTCAATAGTAATAGAAATGATGAAAAAAGCTGAAAAAGGTGATTTGTGGAGAACACTTGGAAAAACGATAGAATATTTAGATGAAGAAATAGAAACTCAAATAGATGTTTTATTAAAAAGACTTGCTGATATATCACATGTAATGATAGCAATCACATTATTATTATTTTTAGTTGTATTTTTAATACCAAGTATACAATTGTTTTTAGGCGGATTTTTATTTATTTAAATTTATGGAGGATTACTTATGAAAATAGGAATTGATTTAGGTGGAAGTCATATAGGAGTTGGCTTAGTAGATGACTATAAATTAATAGATACTACTGATAAATTTTTTTCAAAAGATGATAGAAATGATATTGAAAACGCAATATTAAGAAATATTGATGAACTTGTAAATGATTTATTAAATAAAAATAATATGAAAATACAAGATATTGAAAAAATTGGTGTTGCTTCTCCTGGAACTGTAACAGAAGGAAAAATTACTTCTGGTAATTTAGGATTAAAAAACTTTGATTTACAATCTAAATTAATTGAGAAATATAAATTAGAAGTTAAGATAAGAAATGATGGAAAATGTGCAGCTCTTGTAGAAAAAGTTTATGGAGCAATGAAAGATTATGATGATTGTGTATTTATAAATATTGGCACTGGAATAGGAGGTGCAGCTTTTATTGGTGGAAAATTATTAGAGCCTAAAAAATATTCTGGATTTGAATTTGGACATATAACACTTGTAAAAGATGGAATAGAATGTACTTGTGGAAAAAGAGGATGTTTTGAAAGATATTGTTCAATAAAAGCTTTAAAAACACGAATCACAAATACATTAAAAATAGATGGTTCAGATATTTCTGGTCAATACTTAAGAGAAGAAATTATGGTAAAGTATCATGATGAAGTTCAGGATGATATAAATGAATTTATAGATTATTTAAAAATAGGTGTATGCAATTTAATAGATATTTTTGAACCAGAAATAGTTTGTTTTGGTGGAAGTTTTTCATATTATGAAGGTCACCCAGTCTTGAATAAATTAATTGAAGAAATAAATAAACCAAATTCTACATTTAATAAAGAAAAAAGAATAATAACAACAGCACAATTTAAAAATGACGCTGGAATAATAGGAGCAACATTATAAAATGTTGCTTTTTTTATTGCATTTAATAAAAATTGACTAAAGATATAAAAATATGGTATAATTAAAAGAGTGGAATTTTCCCTTAGGAGCTGATTTCCACCAAGAATGTACAACCGAAAATATGACAGGAGGAAACAAACAATGGTAGTACAGCTTATTCGGTCCCCGGAAGCAAAGGATTTCATTATCAATGGGATCCGGACATTTTTTCTCAAGTTCTTTGATGAGGAATCCCTGAAGGAGTTCATGTACATCAAAGCCTACTATGAGGCGAACTGTCTTGGCATTAATATCGAGGAGATGGAAGGAGGTTCTTATATGGTTCAGGACCTGAGGTCCAAAAAAATCGGTAACGACTATGCGTGGGACATTCTCATGCACAAGTACTATGCCATGCAGAACTTCCCGAAAGAGGAAAACGGCGTGAAATACCGTCCGGTGATCTTCTCCAGCAGGCCCATTCCGGTTCTGGCTGAAAAAGTGATGGTCGGTTAAGTCCGACAAAATCAGCTTCACAGTGGTAAGCAGTGCAAAAGTTTTCAAGCAAACCGCTGTGACCCCCCGCCAATGAGGCGGGGGATTTCTTTTTTGAATAAAAAAAGATATATCAAATTATTTTGATATATCTTCTTCTTTATTTGTATCTAAATTTGGAAGTGTATTTCTTAAATCAGAAAGTATAGTTTCATATAAACCTTGTGACTTTAGATAATCACTATTTGATTCTATAATATCTAATAGTTTTGCCATTCTATTTGGATCAATTGATAAGTGAGAATGCATAATTTCACTTATACAAGTATATGCACAAGTTTCTGGTACAGGTGATTTTGTATCAAAAAGAAGGGTATCCTCTTCAAAATCAAAAATATCTTTATTTCTACGATACACTCTTATATCATCAAATATTCTTGCATTAGGATTATTGTGATAATCATCTTCAAAGAAACGTACAGTTGATAAAAACTTTTTAATTGTATCATCATAATATTCTAAATCTGTATATCTTAAAGGTTCACTAGGATTACCTCTATATTTTACCATATTTAAGTATCTTTCAAAAATAGAAAAAGCACTTTCTGTAACAGGTACTGCAAGTGTATATAATGAAACATGATATCTTGTTTTTGAATTATTTTTATAACGATTAACAATTTCTCTTACCCAAGACAAATCTCTCATTGTTCCAGTTACAATTACATTTGTTCCAGCAAATTCTCTTAAGATTACTTCTTGTATAATATAATATAATTCATAAGAAGTAGGATTTGTTATTACAGCAAAATCTTTATCTGAAACACGAGTGTTTTCTCCAGTTATTGTATTGTGATAATGTCTAAACATATCCATATTTAATACTACAAAATTTTTATCTGGATTTTCAGATAATATTTTTCTAACAAATATATCTTTACCAGCACCAGTAGGAGCACCAAGAAAAATCATTTGTGCTTCTGGTGGAATAAGATTATTTGATGCAGATATTAATTTATAGTTAGTAATTATTTGAGCAATTAACTCTGCATGAGAAGCATTTAAATATCTTATATCTGGATTAATAGATTTTTCAGATTCTATAATTCTTTTAACTTTTAAAGTTAGTTCATCTAAATTATTCATTAATGAATTCTCCATATTTTTCATTTAATTTTTCTAAATCTTCAGTAGCTCCTTTATATAGTAATTGCTTATCAGCTAAGACATCTTGGAGTTCTCTTTTTAAAATTTCATTATTAGAATCTTTTGAAATTAAAATATTTAATTTAGCGATTTTTCTATTCAATTTTTCATTGATTAAAGTGAATAATATATTATTTTCCATAAATTTATCCTTTATTTTTTTGATAATTATATCATACAGGAAAAAATGAAACAAGTAAATAATTAAGTTAAAAAAAAGTAATATTTTGTAGTTTTTTGAAATACGATATAAAGTGCTATTCCTTGACAAATAAGGGAAAAAATAGTATAATATTAAACAGTATTAATGAGATTTATAAAAATAAAAGTTTAAATATTTTAAAAATATTAAAAGTGTGCGGGTTAAAATTAAATATATTTTTTAAATAAAAATAAAAAAATGAGAGAGAATTTTTATTTTAAGGTGCGTAATTTAAAAAATATATTATAAAATTTTTTAACATAAGTTGTTCGGTTTAACTTATGTTTTTTTGGTGTTTAGCTTTTATATAAATTGAAAAATACAAAAGTAAAAGAAAGGAGAGTATATTAATTTAATATACAAAAAAGCATGGATAAAAATATTATTTCAAAAGAAAATGGAACTGTAAGAAAGAAAAAGTATCCTAATAAAACAAACTTAACGAAAAAAGAGAATAAGGTTGTTAAAAGAAAAACAAAAAATGTTTCAGTAAAAAAAGAAAACAAAAAAGTAATTGCAAAAAAGAATGTTAGTATTTTAGAAAAAGAATTATCTTTAGATTTAAAAGAGGGATTCACATTTAAAAAAGAAAATTTGAAAATTATTCCTTTAGGTGGAATTGAAGAAATCGGAAAAAACATAACTGTATTTGAATATGGAAATGATATTGTTTTAGTAGATTGTGGTGTAGCATTTCCAGAAGATGATATGCTTGGAATAGATTTAGTTATTCCAGATTTTAGTTATCTTGAAAAAAATAAAGAAAAAATTAGAGGATTAGTAATAACACACGGTCATGAAGATCATATAGGGTCAATAGCATATTTATTAAAACAAATAAATATTCCAATTTATGCTACTAAACTAACAATAGGATTAATTTCAAACAAATTAGAGGAACATAAATTATTAAATACAGCAAAACTTAATGTAGTAAAACAAGGTCAAACCATTGTACTTGGAAAAATGAGAATAGAATTTATAAGAAGTTGTCATAGTATTCCAGACTCAGTTGCATTAGCTATTCATACACCAGTAGGAACAGTGGTTCATACAGGAGATTTTAAAATAGATTATACTCCAATAGATGATCAAAAAATAGATTTAGGAAGACTAGCAGAACTTGGAAATAGAGGAGTTTTAGCACTTCTTTCAGATAGTACAAATGCAGAAAGAAAAGGTTATACTATGTCTGAAAGTACAGTTGGAGAGGTTTTTGATAAATTATTTTCTAATTGTAAAAAAAGAATAGTTATAGCAACATTTGCTTCAAACATGCATAGAATTCAACAAATAGTTAATTCTGCAGTTAAAAATAATAGAAAAATTGCAGTATGTGGTAGAAGCATGATAAATATGATTCAAACTTCTGTTGAGCTTGGTTATGTAAATGCACCTAAAAATGTGTTCATAGATGTTGATATGATTAAAAATTATACTGATGAACAATTAGTTATAATTACAACTGGAAGTCAAGGTGAACCAATGTCTGCTTTAACTAGAATGGCAAATGGAGAGCATAAAAAAGTAAATATAAATTCAAATGATTTAGTTATAATTTCTGCAACTCCAATTCCAGGCAATGAAAAATTTGTATCAAAAGTTATTGATGATTTAATGAAAATAGGAGCAGAAGTTGTATATAGTGCATTAGCAGATGTTCACGTTTCAGGACATGCATGTCAAGAAGAACAAAAATTAATGCTTTCATTAGTAAGACCTAAATTCTTTGTACCAGTCCATGGAGAATATAGACAACTTATTGCACATAAAAATACTGCTAAATTAATGGGAATAGCAGATGAAAATATTATTTTATTAAAAAATGGTAGAGTATTAGAATTAAATGAAAATGAAGCAAAGCTTACAGGAAGTGTTCCTGTTGGAAAAGTATTTGTTGATGGATTAGGTGTAGGTGATGTTGGAAATATAGTTTTAAGAGATAGACAACATTTATCACAAGATGGTTTAATTATAGTAGTTTTAACTATGGATTCAAGAGGAAATGTAGTGGCAGGTCCTGATATAATTTCAAGAGGATTTGTTTATGTAAGAGAATCTGAAAACTTAATGGAAGAAGTAAAGCAGTTAGTAAATATTGAAGTAATGAAATGTGTAGA
Organism: uncultured Clostridia bacterium; assembly: GCA_947632605.1. Lineage (GTDB taxonomy): Bacteria > Bacillota > Clostridia > TANB77 > CAG-508 > Scatovivens. Next base: position 24,250 of record CANRPX010000002.1, read on the forward strand.
TAATCACATAACAGATTGGTCTACAATAAAAACAACAATAAGAGATTCTTTAAGAGATTATATTATGCAAGCAACAAAAAGAAATCCTATGATTTTGCCAATAATTATGGAATTATAATTTAAATTTATATTGATTTAGAAGTTATTTATTTGTAAAATAAAGTAAATAAAATGTATAAGGGAAAATTATTAAATAGTTGGAGAAATATATGATAAAAAATTTAATATTTGACTTAGATAATACAATAATTAAAGATGAAGATGAAGACAGCTTATTTTATAAAGAACCTTTAAAAAAATGTGGATATGATGAAGAAAATTATTATAAAGTAAGTGTGGCAATAGATAAATATGATAATTTAAAAACTGAAGAAAATATGTATTATGATAAAAATGAAATGCTAAATTTTATAAATAAAACATTAAATACAAATTATGAAATTAGATTAATTGATGAATTAAATTTGACAATTGAAAAACATTGGATAAAAAGAGTTATATTAAAAGAAGAATTATTAAAAAGATTATTCGAAAAATATAATTTATATGTATATACTAATTACTTTGGAAAAACTCAAGCAAATAGATTGAAAAATATTGGATATTTAAAATATTTCAAAAAAGTTTTTGGTGCAGATGAATATGGCGCTAAACCATTTAAAAAATCATTTGAATTAGTTTTAAAAGAAATAAATGCAAAACCAGAAGAATGTTTAATGATAGGAGATACAATAGATAAAGATATATTATCAGCAAACAATATAAAAATGAAATCAATTTTATATGATTATAATGGAAAAAGAGATAAGAAAGAACTAAATTTTAAAAATTATGTAGTTATTAGTGATTTAAATGAATTATCAAAGTTACTATTAGAAAATTATTAAAAAATATTTTAAGCCACTTCATAATATTTGAAGTGGTTTTTATAAAGCACATATATATTGAAAAAAGAAAAAAATTTTGTTATAATAAAAAAAGTTTAAATTATAAGGAGAGTTTATATGGATAGAAAAGATTTAGCAGATTTAATATTTCCAGATGTAAAAGATTATACTTATTATGAAGAAAAATATAAGAAAAGAGATTTACCAGAAGATGCTGTTGTTACGAGATTTGCTCCAAGTCCAACAGGATTTGTTCATATAGGAGGAATTTATCAAAGTTTAATTGCAAAAGTAATGGCAAAAAATGGAGGAGTATTTTTTGTTAGAATTGAGGATACAGATCAAAAAAGAGAAGTAGCAGATGGTGTAAAACAAATAATGGATGCTTTAAAAGATTTTGATTTATGTCCAGATGAATATATTGATGAAAATGATGTTGATCATGGAAATTATGGACCATATAAACAATCTTTAAGAAAAGATATTTATCAATCTTATGCTAAAAAATTATTAGAAGAAGGAAACGCATATCCTTGTTTTTGTACAGCAGAAGATTTAGATAAAATTAGACAAAATCAAGAAAAAGCAAAAGAAAGAACTGGATATTATGGAAAATGGACTAAATGTAGAAACATGCCAATAGATATGGCAATAGAAAAAATTAAAAATGGAGATCCATATATTGTAAGATTTAAATCTCCAGGAAATCCAGATAAAAAAATAAAACATAAAGATATTATAAAGGGAAGTGTAGAATTTCCAGAAAATGACCAAGATATTGTAATAATAAAATCAGATGGATTACCAACATATCATTTTGCACATTTAGTAGATGATCATCTAATGGGAACAAATATGGTAATTAGAGCAGATGAATGGCTTGCATCAGTACCACTACATTTGCAACTTTTCTATGTAGCTGGATTTAAAGCTCCAAGATATGCACATATTGCTCCAATGATGAAAATGGATGGAGAAGGAAAACGTAAATTAAGTAAAAGAAAAGATCCAGAATCTGCAGTTTCATATTATAAAGAAGAAGGAATACCAAAACAATCAGTACTTGAATATTTAATGAATATAGCAAATTCAAATTTTGAGATTTGGAGAAAACAAAATCCAAATAAAAAAATGGAAGAATTCGAATTTGATATAAAGAAAATGAGTGTAAGTGGTGCTTTATTTGATATGGTAAAAATGCTTGATGTTTCAAAAAATGTTATATCAAAATATTCTGCTGAAGAGGTTTATAATGAAGCATATAATTGGGCAAAAGAATATGATAAAGAACTTTTAGAAATGCTTGAAGATAAAGAGTATTCATTAAAAGTATTAGGAATAGAAAGAGAAAACGAAAAACCTAGAAAAGATATAGCAAAATGGTCTGATGTTAAAGATATAATTTACTATATGTATCCTGATAAATTTGATAAAAATCAAAAATTCGAATATCAAAAAATAAATGATGAAAAAGAAATAGAAGAGATAGTTAAATTATATTTTGAAAAATATTATGATGAATCTGATGACAAACAAACATGGTTTAATAAAATTAAAGATTTGTCTGAAGAATTAGGATATGCAAGAGAAGTAAAAGAATATAAAGCAAATCCGGATAACTTTAAAGGACATGTTGGAGATGTAAGTACAGTTATAAGAATAAAACTTACTGGAAGAAGCAATACTCCAGATTTATATGAAATTATGAAAGTTTTAGGAAAAGAAGAACTATTGAAAAGAATTTAAAAGTGGTATATTAATATGGAATATAATATTGAAGATATAGTTATAACTAAAAAAAGTCATCCTTGTGGAAGTAAAGAATGGGTAATAACAAGAGTAGGTATAGATTTTAAGTTAAAATGCTGTGGTTGTGGACATGTTATTATGATTCCACGAGAAAAAGCATTAAAAATGATAGTAAAGAAAAAAGAATAGGAACTAATAAAAAATGGATGGAAAGTTATTAATATTATGTGATGAAAAACCAGGAACACATAAAATGCCAGATGGAAAAGAATATGTAATAAGAGATAGTATGTTTTTAAGACGACCTATTTTATTGCCAGAAGATGATACTGATAAAGTATTTGTGTCTTGGGATTCTATAATTCCTGAAGATAGATGGTTTATAGAAGCTTGTAAACATTATGCTAAATTTACAGAGAAACCACAAGCCGATTTTATACTTAGAAAAAGAGGAAGCACAGATCCAGCAACTGGAACTATAAAAGAGAGTTTACAAGAAAATAGTTATTATGGAACTTATGAAAAAAATTTAAAATATTTAAGTAACATTTCAAAAGAATTATTGAATGCAGAAGCAATGGAACTTTCAGTACAATATCCATTTGATGCTACTCAGAGATTTTTAGATGATTTTACTGAAATGGTTGAACAAAATGGATTTGTTGGAATATTACCTACTTTTTCAAAAAATTCAGAATCTAGAATTAGTAGATATAGATTAGAAATGTTTGAAGCTTGGAAAAATAATAATGAATTAGCTAAAAAAATGAATAAACGAGATTATAAAAAATATTCTACTGCTACAATTTTTGATACAGCACAATATGATGATTTTGCTGAAATATTATATGGTAAATCTACTGATGCATTAATGCAAATTTATAGTATGCCTGATTTTTATGATGATACAAATTCTAGTCATGGGAAGAAAGAAGAGCCTGATGATGACTCAAGAATATAATATTTAGTATTTACAAATTTTAAAAATGTGTTATAATAATGAACATAAAATAAATTATAATAAAAACAATTGATTAAGAACTAAGTAATAAATTAACTTTTTTTAAGAGAGTCTATGGTTGGTGTAAATAGATAAAAGAATTTATGAAATCTATTCTTAAGATGTTTCTAGCAAAACTAGACCGAGTTGTTGCAGGTTATAGCAATATAATAAGAAATAAAAAAGGTGGTACCGCGAAATATTCGCCCTTATACATTTAGTATAAGGGCATTTTTGTATTTTATAAGGAAGGTGAAAATATGATTTTTAATGGTAATGATATTAAAAAATTAATTGAAGAAGAAAATATTATTGAAAATTGTAATAAAGATTATATATCATCTGGCTCTTGTGATATATCAATGAGTTCAAGCATATTAAAAATAAAGAAAACTTTTAAAACAATAGATTTAACAGAACCAGAAAAAATAGAAAATATGTATGAAAAAATAGAAATAAAAGATACTTATAATTTAAGACCTAATGAGCTTATATTTGTTGTTTTAAATGAAAAAATTAATTTGCCTAAAAATATTGTTGCACATATTAGACCAAGAACTTCTTTGAGTAGGCTTGGAATACTTATAAATATGCAACATATAAATTCCGGATATAAAGGTATTTTAAATATATCGATGTGTAATTTATCACCTAATACTTATAAGATTAAAACAGGAATGAGAATAGGACAAATTGTTTTTGAGGAATTAACAGATGGAATTACAGATGATTTACTTTATGAAAATGAAAGAACACCAATATATCAAAATGAAGATGGCAATAACGGATCAAAAATATATGTAGATTTTATTGGAAAAGTATTTAGACATTTTAAAGGAAATTACTATTATATAGAAAATATAAGTATGGATTCAGAAACAAAAGAAACAGCAATAGTTTATAGATCTCTATATGAAAGAAAAGACTCGATGCTTTGGACAAGACCAGCAAAAATGTTTTTTGAAGAAATTGATGTAAATAGAAAAGATAATATAACTGGTCAAAAACATAGATTTGAACTTGTTGAAGATTTAACTTTAGATTATACTAATAATGAAAATAAAGGAGGAAAATAACGTGAAAGAAGTAAAAGAAGGAGAAGTATATCGCCATTTTAAAGGACCATTTTATTATGTAATTTGTGTTGGATTTGATTCTGAAACACAAGAAAGAGTGGTTGTTTATAGGCATTTAGATAATTCGGGTAAAATATGTGTTAGACCAGAAAAAATGTTTTTAGAAGAAATACCAGAAAGACCGGATAATGTTACTGGACAGAAATGTAGATTTGAAAGAATAGATAATTTAACAAATTATCATATATAAAATTAAATTTATAAAGGAGATAATGATATGATAGATATAAAGATATTAAGAGATAATCCTGAAATGGTAAAAGAAAATATAAAGAAAAAATTTCAAGACCATAAATTAGTTTTGGTAGATGAAGTTCTTGAATTAGATAAAGAAAGTAGAAATCTAACATTAATGTGTGATGAGCTTAGAATGAAAAGAAATTCAATAAGTAAAGATATTGGAAACTTAATGGCACAAGGGAAAAAAGAAGAAGCAGAAAATAAGAAAAAAGAAGTTGTAGAAATTAATGAAAAATTAGCAGAAAATGAAGGAAAAGAAAACGAGCTAAAAGAAGAAATAAAAGAAAGAATGATGAAAATTCCAAATATAATGGATCCATCTGTTCCAATAGGAAAAGATGACACAGAAAATGTAGAAAATGAAAAATTTGGAGAACCAATTGTACCAGATTATGAAATTCCATATCATGCAGATATTATAGAAAGCTTAAATGGTCTAGATAAAACAAGTGCAGGAAGAACTAGTGGTAATGGATTTTATTATTTGTTAGGAGATGTTGCTAGACTTCATGAAGCAATGATTGCTTATGCTAGAGATTTTATGATAAATAAAGGATTCACTTATTGTATACCACCATTTATGATAAGATCTGATGTTGTAAATGGAGTTATGAGTTTTGAAGAATTAGAAGCAATGATGTATAAAATAGAAGGAGAAGACTTATATTTAATTGGAACTAGTGAACATTCTATGATAGGAAAATTTAAAGGACAAATAGTAAAAGAAGAAGAATTACCTATTACAATTACAGGATATTCTCCATGTTTTAGAAAAGAAGTTGGATCACATGGATTAGAAGAAAGAGGATTATATAGAGTTCATCAATTTGAAAAACAAGAAATGATAGTACTTTGTAAACCAGAAGACCAAATGGATTGGTATAATAAAATGTGGAGTTATACAGTAGAATTCTTTAGAAGTTTAGATGTACCAGTAAGAACATTAGAATGTTGCAGTGGAGATTTAGCAGATTTAAAAGTTAAATCATGTGATGTTGAAGCTTGGAGTCCTCGTCAAGAAAAATATTTTGAAGTAGGAAGTTGTTCAACATTAGGAGATGCACAAGCAAGACGTTTAGGAATTAGAGCAAAAGGAGAAAATGGAAATTATTTAGTTGCAACATTAAATAATACAGTAGTAGCAAGTCCAAGGGGATTAATCGCTGTATTAGAAAATAATTATAAAGAAGATGGAAGTGTAAAAGTTCCAGAAGTTTTATGGCCATATATGGGTGGAACAAAAGTATTAGTGCCTAAGAAATAAAAAATATAAAAACTTATTTTTGAAAAGGTTCTGTAATTAAAAAAATGATTACAGAACCTTTTCTTGCACTAGAGCCTAAAATGTGTTATACTTTTGATGTAAGTCGTTATGGTAACTTTGGCTCTAGAGTGCGTAAACTTTGGAGAAAGGAAGTGGCATTTTGGCTAAAAGAGATGTAGATTATCCTCACATCGCAACACATGTTGCTGGAGCAATGTGGGGAGATGAAGGAAAAGGCAAGATAGCCTCGAGAGAGGCTGAGACAGCACAGCTCGTAATCAGAGGTACCGGTGGTGCAAATGCTGGGCATAGTGTGGTTTACAATGGAAACAAAATAGGGTTACACCTTGTTCCCGGAGGAATCACCGACCCGAATGCAATTTGTCTTATCGGTCAAGGGGTTGCATTTGATCCCGTTCTCTTCCTGAAGGAATTGGAAGACCTTGAGAAGTATGGCATTCCAGACCTTGGGCAGAGAATAAAAATCTCTGGCAGAGCACCTGTGGTTTTTCCGTATCACAAAGATATGGATGAACTGTACGAGCGGGCAAAGGACAAGCCTGTGGGCACAACAAGGAGGGGCATTGGCCCCACATACTCAGATTACGACAATCGTTTCGCTTTGAGGGTCTATGACCTGCTTCTTCCGGTTGAAGAACTTGCTGACAAGATTCGTGTAGCAGCCAGAATTCTAAATGTTCTTTTTGAGGCATTTGATATGATGGATTGCATTATTACACCAGAGTCTTTGGCAGAGGAGTTCCACAAATACGGAGAGGTATTAAGGCCAATGGTTGTCAACGGCGACAGAGTCACACGTTGGGCACGTAGTAACGGCTACAAAGTCGTTATCGAAGGTGCTCAGGCATATCGTTTGGATAAAAACTACGGTGACTATCCGAATGTTACGAGTAGCAACTGTGTAACAGCAGGAGCACTCATAGGCTCTCATTTGAACCACAAAGACCTGGATAAGGTTATACTGGTTTCGAAGGCCTATGCATCGCGTGTCGGCAATGGACCGTTTCCTACTGAACTGATGGCGCATATCGAAAACGATAAGGTAATTCCCTATGATAAACCTTTCGCTGGAGATGTTATCAGAGAAGAAGGGCATGAGTATGGTGTTTCTACTGGGCGTCCGAGACGCTGCGGATGGGCAGATGCCGTAATCCTGAAAAGTGCGGGTGAAGCTGAGGGTGCAGACTTTCAGTGTATCAATCATCTGGACACAATAGGGAAAATCGGCCAGATTCTTGGTGAGATCAAAGTGTGCGTAGCATACGTTTATCAGGGCGAGCAGATTGATTTCTATCCTGATGACATGGAACTTACCAAAGAAACTCCTACACCAATCTATGAAACTCTGAAAGGGGGCTGGGAAATCTCGAGCGACTTGAGAGAGTATGACAAATTGCCGGAATTGGCAAAGCGCTTTGTCAGAATCATCGAGGAAGTTTCGGGAATACCGGTAAAGTATTTAGGTGTCGGACCCAAGAACGCAGATATGATTGTGCGCGAAGAACTGTAACTGATGATCTACTCTATTGCCAGAAGTACCAATACTTACAAGTTACAAAAAATAGGCTCACGCAGTGCATACCAGCATCGCGCGTAGCCTATTTCTATAAAAAAATAATTAATAAATGATATAAATTAAAATAATAAAAAATGGAGAAAGTTATATGATAGTGAAAAATCCTAAATTTGAGATATCAGCAGTAAATAAAAGTCAATATCCAAAAAGAGATTTACCAGAAATAGTTTTAGTAGGAAAATCTAATGTTGGAAAATCATCTTTTATAAATACTATGATTAATAGAAAAAACTTAGCAAGAACAAGTAATGTTCCAGGAAAAACACGTCAAATAAACTTTTATAATATAGATGATAAATTTTATTTTGTTGATTTACCTGGATATGGTTATAGTAAAATGTCTAAAAAAGAACAGATAATTTCTGGAAAGTATATAGAAGAATATTTAGAAAAGGGAAAAAATATAAGTTTAATCATTTTTCTAGTAGATATAAGACATAAACCAACAGAAGATGATAAACTTATGTATGATTATATTTTAAAAAGTAATTTACCATTTGTTGTTTTAACAAACAAAGCTGATAAAATTGCTATTACTAAAGTTGATTCAGAAGTAGATAAAATAAAAAAAGAGTTTAGAATTTCTTTTAGTAAAATACTTCCATTTTCTTCTGAAAGAAAAATATATATTGATAATGTATGGAAAGAAATAGAAAAATATATTTAAATAAATTACTTATAAAATATATAAATTGTGAATATTTTTTTTTGATATGCATAAATATATATATAAAACATTTATAGGAGATATTTATGTATAGTGAATTTGTAAAAGAATTTCCAATTATTGACAAAAGTGATTTAGAAAAGGATGATGAATTAATAGAAAGTATAAAAACAGTAAAAAGTACTTTAAGTAACATGTATAATAATTTGCAATTTGCAGATAGTGATTTAATAGATTATTATACTTATCAAATTAAAGCAGAAGAGGCAAAATATAATTATCTTATAAAACAAGCAAAAAAGAAAAATCTAAAAATTTTATAATATATCAATAAATAAAATTAAAAACAATAAACCGTTCTTTTTAAGAACGGTTTATTTATATATACTTATAAATTTTATTCAACAGTAACAGATTTTGCAAGATTTCTTGGCTTATCTACATCTAATCCTTTTTCTTTTGAAATGTAATATGCAAGAATTTGAAGTGGCACAACAGAAAGAATAGGAGAGATAAGTGTATTTGTTTTAGGTATTCTAATTACTTCATCAAAATCATGATTTAATTCTTGATTAGTAACAATAAATGTTTTTGCTCCACGAGTTACAACTTCTTGAATATTACTAACAGATTTTTCAACAAGTAATCTATTTGTTAATACTGAAATTACTGTAACATCATTTTCAATTAAAGCAATTGGACCATGTTTTAATTCTCCAGAAGGATATGCTTCTGAATGAATATATGAAATTTCTTTAAGTTTTAAAGATCCTTCTAATGCAACAGTATAATCAATTCCTCTACCAATAAAGAATACATCTTTTTCTTTATAAATTTTTTGTGCAAAATTTTTAATCTTATCAGTATTTTTTAAAACTTCTTCTAATTTAGAAGGAAGAAGTAAAATATCTTTTTTTAATTCCTCAACTTTTGGAATATTAATTTCTAATTTTTCAGCAAAATTTATAGCAATAATAGCAAGTAAAACAATTTGAGATGTATATGCTTTTGTAGAAGCAACAGCTATTTCTGGTCCTGCATGAGTATAAAGAGTGAAATCTGCTTCTCTTGAAATAGAAGAACCAACAACATTTGAAATAGCAATTGTTTTACATTTTTTTGATTTTGCAAGTTTTAATGCTGCAATAGTATCTGCTGTTTCTCCAGATTGAGTTATAAATAAGCATAAAGTTTTTTCATTTATTATTGGATTTCTGTATCTAAATTCAGATGCTGCTTCAACTTCTACTGATATTTCACATAAACTTTCAAAAATTGTTTTTGCAGCTAATCCAGCATGCATTGCTGTACCACAAGCTACTATAAAAATTTTGTTAATTGATTTTAAATAAGATTTGCTTATATCTAAATCAAGTAATACAGACTTGGAATTAGAAGCTATTCTAGAACCAATAGTTTCTCTAATAGATTTAGGTTGCTCATTAATTTCTTTAATCATAAAATCAGGATATCCATCTTTTTCAGCTGAGCCGGCATTCCAAGTTATATTTTTTGCTTGTTTTTGAATTGGTCTAATATTTTCATCATAAAATTCAATTGAGTCTCTAGACATAAAAGCAAATTCTTTATCATTTAAAAGATAAAAATCTTTTGTAAATGATAAGATTGCTGGTATATCAGAACTTATATAATTTTCATCATCATTTTTTCCAATAACTAAAGGACTATCTTTACGAACAACTATCATATTATCTGGATAGTATGAAGATAAAACTTCAATTGCATAACTTCCTTTAAGCATTTTACAAGCATCTACAACTGCTTTTAAAAATTTATTTTTAGTAGAACCTTTAGAAGTTTCATAATAAAAATGAATTAAATTAGGAATTACTTCTGTATCGGTTTCTGATAAAAATTTATAATTATGAGATTTTAAAAAATCTTTTAAATCAGCATAATTTTCTATAATACCATTATGAACAACAGCAAAATTTCCACTGTTATCTAAATGTGGGTGAGAATTTATGCTAGAAGGTTTACCATGAGTTGCCCATCTTGTATGACCAATACCAATAGTTCCTTCTAGTGAATTTATATTACTATTATTATTTAATTCAGCCACACGACCTTTATTTTTTACACATTTAATTCCAGACTTCTCAATAGTGGCAATTCCTGCTGAATCATAACCACGATATTCAAGTCTTAATAGACCATTAATTAATATTGGTTTTGCTTGTTTTTTTCCAATATAACCAACTATTCCACACATAAAAAAATCCCTTCCTTAAAAACTGAATGTAAATTTAAGGATAAACTTATCCAAAGTTCAGTTTCAAAAATAGGGTAAGTAAATTACTGATTAAACTTCTGTTTTAGTATTTCTACTAGTTTTTAATTTAATCTATGGTAGTAATCATACCACTAGAGCATCCGCCGAATATTTCGATAACTCTAGACCTCGTCAACTATAAAAATAGTCCTGGCGCCAACCTTTGTTTTAAATTTTCTCCTTTCTCAAATTACATACTTACAAAACACCTATTTCTATATTATAATATGAAAAATATTTGTAAATGTCAAATGAATTTTGTGTGAACAAATATTGCACTATTGTAAAAGATACCTTAAAATGCTATAATACAACTATAATTCTAAATAAAGGGGGAAAATATGGATAATCTAAAAGATAAATTAAATGTATTGTTTGAAAAAGAAGAAATTCAAAAAAGAATCGGAGAAGTAGCAGAAAAAATTGATGAAGATTATAAAGGAAAAGAAATTTTAGTTATTTCAGTTTTAAAAGGAGCTATCTTTTTTACAGTAGATTTAGTTATGAAAATGAAAACCCCAATAGTATTAGAAACAATTCAAGTTTCAAGTTATCAAGGAACACAAAGTACTGGAAATATTATAATGAAAAAAGATTTAGATAGTGATATTTCCGGAAAAGATGTATTAATTGTAGAAGATATAGTAGATACTGGATATACTCTTAAATATTTAAAAGAATACTTACAAACTTTAAATCCAAAGAGTATAAAAATAGCTGTATTACTAGATAAGAAAGAAAGAAGAAAAACAAAAATTGATATTGATTATACTTGTTTTGAAATAGAAAATAAGTTTGTTGTAGGGTATGGATTTGATGTTGATGAGAAAGGTAGAAATATTCCATTTATTGGTACTTTAGAAGAATAATTTTAAGTGGAGATAAAATAGATGTTTAATATTGAAGAGGAATTGAAAAAACTTCCAGAAAAACCAGGTGTTTATTTAATGCATGATAAAAATGATACTGTTATATATGTAGGCAAAGCAATTGTTTTAAAAAATAGAGTAAGATCATATTTTAGAAAAAATAATAAAACACCAAGAATTGAAAAAATGGTTTCATTAATAGATCATTTTGAATATATAGTTGTTGGAAGTGAAGATGAAGCATTAATTCTTGAATGTAATTTAATAAAAAAGTATAGACCAAAATTTAATGTGCTACTAAAAGATGATAAAACATATCCATATATAAAAATTGATATGAAATCAGGTTATCCTGGAGTATTTATGACAAGAAGAATACAAAATGATGGTGCAAAATATTTTGGCCCATATCCAAATGTTTCTGCTGCCAAAGAAATGGTAAGTTTTATTAAAGAAAAATTTCAAATAAGACAGTGCAAAAATTTTAAAAATCAAGATAGAGCATGTTTAAATTATCATATAAAAAAATGTTTAGCACCATGTATGGGATATGTTTCAAAAGAAGAATATATGAAACAAATAAATCAAATTTCTATGTTGTTAGATGGAAAAATAGATAACATCATAAAAGAATTAGAAACTGATATGAATATTTTTTCAGAAAATTTGGAATTTGAAAAAGCAGCAGAATTAAGAGATAGAATTTTAGCAATAGAAAGAGTTTCAGAAAAACAAAAAGTATCTAATATTTCAGAAAATAATATTGATGTTATTGGATTATACAAAAATGAAGTTACTGTTTGTATAGAAATGTTTTTTATTAGAAATAGCAAAATGATAGGAAGAGAACATTACTTTTTTGATGAATTAAAAGATATGAGTGAAGAAGAAATTGTTTCAGGATTTATAAAACAATATTATTTAGACAAAAAAGATTTTCCAAATAAAATTATGATTAGATATAATTTAGAAGAAAAAGAAGTATTAGAACATTGGCTTTCAAATAATGCAAATAGAAAAGTTGAAATAAAGAGTCCACAAAAAGGTGAGAAGCTAAGATTTGTTGAAATGGCAGAATTAAATAGTAAAATAACATTAGAAAATAAAGTAAAAGATAAGACAGAAATTTTAACAGAATTAAGAGATGTTTTAGAATTAGATGGACTACCACTTAAAATTGAGAGTTTTGATATATCAAATATTTCTGGTAATTTTATTGTTGCTGGAATGTGTGTTGCTCAAAATGGAGTAATAAAAAGAAATTTGTCTAGGAGATTTAAAATAAAAACTGTTTATGGTCAAGATGATCCAAAATGTATGCAAGAAGTAGTAACTAGAAGATTAAAACATTCTATTGAAAATCCAAAAGGTGGTTTTGGAACTTTGCCTGATTTAATTTTAGCAGATGGGGGAATAACACAAATAAGAGCTATAAAAAATGCTTTAGATGAAGTAGGAGTTGTTATACCTGTTTTTGGAATGGTTAAAGATGATAAACATTCAACTAGAGCTTTGATAAATGAAAATAGAGAAGAATTTGAAATTTCTGAAAATCTATTTAATTTTATTACAAATTTGCAAGATGAAGTTCATAAAACAGCAATAGAATATCACAGAAAAGTTAGAGATAAAGAAATGACAAAATCAAAATTAGATTATATTGAAGGAATAGGAGAAAAGAAGAGAACTGAACTTCTAAAGAAATTTGGAAGTGTTAAAAAGATAAAAGAAGCAGAAATTGAAGAACTTGTAAAAGTAAAAGGAATTAATGAAACTTTAGCTAAAAAAATTAAAGAAGAATTATAAAAATATGAATAAAAAAACTTTTTTAGAATATATATTTTTATAGAAAAAAATATATAGGTAAAAAAGGAGTTTTTATGAAAAAGATTTTTATAGGATTATTATTAATTGGGACAAGCATTAGTTTTGGAGTATTAAGTTTTTTATTATATACTTTTGTTGAAGTACTTCAAGCTATGTAAATGAAAATTTGATTTTTAAATGGAGTAAAAATGGAAATAATTATTGGAAAAATGAGTGGATTTTGTCCAGGAGTTAAAATTGCTATACAAATGGCTGAGGAAACATTAAAAAATGGAACAGCATATTGTTTAGGAGAAATTGTTCATAATGAACAAGTAATAAAAGATTTAGAAAATAAAGGTATGATAACTGTAAATAGCTTAGAAGAAGTACCAAGCCAAAAAACTGTTATGTTTAGAGCACATGGCGAACCAGAAGAAGTTTATGAGCTTGCTAAAAGTAAAAATTTAAATTTAGTAGATTTAACTTGTGAAAAAGTAAAATTAATACATGAAAAAGTAAAAAAAGAAAGAGAAGATTCATTTATTATAATTTTAGGCAAGAAGAATCATCCAGAAGTAATTGGTACAAAAGGGTTTGCTGGAGACAATAGTTATGTTATAGAAACAGAAGATGATATTCTAGATGCATATATGGAATTTGAAAAATCAGGATTATCAAATGTGTATGTTACAACACAGACAACAATATCTAACAAATATTGTGACTTTTTAATAAATGAAATAGAAAATAATTTTATTGAAGCAGAAGTTTTGATAGATAAAAGTATTTGTCCAACAACAGAAATAAGACAAGCAGAAACTGAAAAGATTGCAAAAGATGTAAACAAAATGATTATAATAGGTGGAAAACATAGTTCAAATACAATAGAACTTTTTAAGATATCAAAGAAAAATTGTGAAAAATCATATAATATAGAAACAGTTGAAGAACTAGATTTAACGGATTTTAAAAATACTGATAAAATAGGAATTATGGCTGGAGCATCTACACCAAATAAAAGTGTGGAAGAAGTAAAAAATAAATTAGAAATGATAACTAAATAATAAGTTTAAGGAGTAATATATGGAAATTGCAAAAGATTGGAAAGATTATGAAATATTAGATATGGCAAATGGTGAAAAGCTAGAAAAATGGAGTAATATTACTTTAATTAGACCAGATCCACAAATTATTTGGAAAGAGAAAAGTTTTCCCCAGAAATGGGAAATGGCATTTGCAAGGTATAGTAGAAGTAATACTGGCGGTGGAACTTGGCAATATAAAAAGAAAATTCCTGAAAGTTGGCAAGTTCATTATAAAGATTTAACATTTAATATAAAACCTATGGGATTTAAACATACAGGGTTATTTCCAGAGCAAGCTGTTAATTGGGATTGGATGATAAATAAAATTAAAACTTCAAAAAGAAAAGATATAAAAGTATTAAATCTTTTTGCATACACTGGTGGTGCAACAGTAGCTTGTAGTTATGCTGGTGCATCTGTTTGTCATGTTGATAGTTCAAAAGGTATGGTATCTTGGGCAAAAGAAAATATAGCTTCATCTGGACTTACAAATAATCCAGTAAGATTTATAGTAGATGATGTTACTAAATTTGTTCAAAGAGAAATAAGAAGAGGAAATAAATATGATGCTATTATAATGGATCCACCATCTTATGGAAGAGGAAAGAATGGGGAAGTTTGGCAATTTGAAAATAATATATCAGATTTAGTAGAATTATGTTCAAAAGTTTTATCAGATAATCCATTATTTTTCTTAATTAATTCTTATACAACTGGAATATCTTCAAAAGTATTAGAAAATATATTAAATATAAAATTAAAAATGAAAAAAGGAAAATTGACTTCTGGAGAAATTGGACTTCCAATGAAAGAGTCAAATTTAGTTCTTCCTTGTGGAATATATGGTAGATGGGAAAATTAAAATGAAATTAAAAGTATTGTATGAAGATAATCATGTAATTGTTGTAGTAAAACCTGTTAACATACCTTCACAGGCTGATAAAACAGGCGATGAAGATATGCTTAGCATAATAAAAAAATACATAAAAGAAAAATATAATAAACCAGGAGATGTCTATTTAGGATTAGTTCATAGATTAGATAGACCAACTGGTGGTGTTATGGTGTTTGCAAAAACTTCTAAATCTGCTTCAAGATTAAGTGAGCAAGTAAGAGAAAAACAGATGCATAAAAAATATTTATGCATTGTAGATGGTAAATTAGAAAAACAAAAAGGAATTTTTAAAGATTATCTTTTAAAAAATGAAAAAACAAATACAAGTAAAATTGTAAAAGAAGGAACCAAAAATGCAAAAGAAGCAATATTAGATTATGAAGTTATAAAATATAATGAAGAAATTAATTTATCAGTAGTAAAAGTTAATTTACATACAGGTAGACATCATCAAATAAGAGTTCAATTTGCTTCTAGAGGACATAGCATATCTGGAGACCAAAAATATGGAACAAGGGGAAGAGGAAAACAACTAGCTCTTTGGGCATATTATTTAAGTTTTATTCATCCAACTAAAAAAGAAGAAATGGTTTTTGAAGCATATCCAGAAAAAACAGGAAGTTGGAAAATATTAGAAGATTAGATAAATAATTTTTATAAAAGTATAGAAATATTTTTTGCTAAATTTTAAAAGCAAAAAATATTTTTTTAGCTTAAAAATAAATATGCATATACAAATTAATAAAGAATAAATTTTAATAACTAAAATTTTAGGAGGTGTATATGAAAGAAAAAATTATTAGACATTTATTAGCCTTTTCTTTATTAATGATTTGCATTTTACAATTTTCTTTATATTCAGAGGCTAAAAGTCTAGATAATAAACTTTTAGCTTGGGGATTTAAAAGAGGAAAAAATCATGAGCAAGCAATTTTAGATTCAAATGCTAATAAAGTAATACAAGATTATAATGGTATTTCTATGGGAAATAAGGATAGTAAAAAAATATATCTAACTTTTGATTGCGGGTATGAGGCTGGATACACAGAAAAAATATTAGATGTTTTATCAAAAAATAATGTCAAGGCAAGTTTTTTTATAACAGGTCATTATTTAAATTCTGCAAGTGATATAGTTAAAAGAATGATAGAAGAAGGCCATATTGTGGGAAATCATACAGTTAATCACAAATGTTTACCAAATATTAGTGATGATGAAATAAAAGATGAAATTATGAAATTACATAATAGCTTATATGAGAAATTTGGTTATGAAATGACATATTTTAGACCACCTAAAGGAGAATTTAGTAGAAGAGTTATAGATACGGTTAGCAAATTAAATTATATTCCTGTAATGTGGTCTTTGGCTTATGATGATTGGGATACTGAAAAACAAAATAGAGAAGAATACGGAAAAAAGAAAATATTAGAGAATTTGCACAGTGGAGCTGTTTTGCTACTTCATGCAACATCAAAAGATAATGCGAATATTTTAGAAGACATTATTAAAGAAGCTAAAAACATGGGATATGAATTTAAAAATTTAAATGAATTTGAAAGATAAAAATTTGCAAAAAAAAGTCTGTTTTTAGGAGTTTTTAATTGAAATTATTCTAAAGTTATGATATATATTATTCAAGTATAAAAAGGAGTACAAAAGATATGCAATATAGTGAAATTATTGACAAATTAACATTAGAAGAAAAAGCTAGTCTATGTGTAGGCAAAGATTATTGGAATACAGTAGAAATAAGCAAATTTAATATACCTAAAATTACTATGTCTGATGGACCACATGGATTAAGAATTCAAAAATTGAAAGCTGATAATTTAGGAATAAATAAAAGTGAAATAGCAACTTCTTTTCCAACTTCTGCTACAATAGCAAGTAGTTGGAATAAAAAAGTTGCTTATAAATTGGGAGATGCTTTAGGAAAAGAAGCAATACATTGGGATGTAAATATTTTACTTGGACCTGCAATTAATATGAAAAGAAGTCCTTTATGTGGTAGAAATTTTGAATATCTTTCAGAAGATCCATATTTAACAGGAAGATTAGGAATTGAGTATGTTAAAGGATTACAAAAGAATAATGTAGGAGCATGTGTAAAACATTTTGCTGTAAATAATCAAGAAAATAAAAGAAGAACAATAAATGCAATAGTTGATGAAAGAACATTAAGAGAAATATATCTAAAATCATTTGAAATGATTGTAAAAGAAGCAAAACCTTGGGCAATAATGAGTGCTTATAATAAAGTAAATGGTGATTATTGCAGTGAAAATAAAGTATTAATAGATATACTAAAAAAAGAATGGAATTTTGATGGAATAGTTATCACAGATTGGGGAGCAAATAATGACAGAATAGAAGGATTGCTTGCTGGAAATGAATTAGAAATGCCTGGTGGAAGAGAAGGAGCAGTTCAAGAAATTATTGATGCTGTAAATGAAGGAGAAGTTCCAGAAGAATACTTAAATGAAATAGTAGATAGAATTTTAGGTGTTGCATTTAAAACAATAGAAAAAGAGAAAAAAGATGAATATGATATGGAAAAACATCATGATATTGCTTTAAGAATTGCAGAAGAGTCAATGGTTTTACTTAAAAATGAAGATAAGATATTACCAATTAAAAATAAAAAATTTGCATTAATTGGCGATTTAGCAAAAAATCCAAGATTTCAAGGAGCTGGAAGTTCTACAATAAATCCTTATAATTTGGAAAGTGCTTATGATTGTTTAGTAGAATATGGTTATGAAATAGATTATGCAAAAGGATATGAAAGAGTTGCTTCAGAAGATGATGAAAAATTATTAAAAGAAGCAATAGAAGTTGCTAAAAGAAATGATGTTGTTCTTATTTTCGGAGGACTAACAGAAAATTATGAATCAGAAGGAAGAGATAGAGAAAGTTTATCACTTCCAGAAAATCAAAATAGATTAATTAAAGAAATTGCAAAAGTAAATAAAAATGTTATAGTTTCACTATCTAATGGTGCACCTGTTACAATGCCTTGGAAAGATAAAGTAAAAGGCATAATGTGTGGATATTTAGGAGGTGAATCAGGAGAAAGAGGAGTTGTAAATTGTTTAGTAGGAAAAGTAAATCCAAGTGGAAAACTTGCTGAAACATATCCTTTAAAACTAGAAGATACTCCATGTTATAATAATTTTCCTGGTTCAGAACAAAGTGTAGAATACAAAGAAGGAATTTATGTTGGATATAGATATTATGATAAAAACAACTTAGAAGTACTATTCCCATTTGGATATGGCTTGAGTTATACAAAATTTAAATATTCTAGTTTAAAAATTGGTATAAACAAGAACATAGAAATATCTTTTAAAATAAAGAATACTGGAAAAGTAAAAGGAAAAGAAGTTGCACAAGTTTATATTTCAGAAGAAAATCCTACTATTTTTAAACCAGTAAAAGAATTGAAAGGCTTTGAAAAAGTAGAACTTGAGCCTGGAGAAGAAAAAGAAGTACATATTACATTATCTAAAGATGCATTTGAATATTATAATGTAGAAACTAAAAAATGGGCTGTAGAATCTGGAATATACAAGATTTTAGTTGGAAAATCAAGTAGAGATATTGTTCTTAGCAAAAGAATAAAAATAGTTTCAGAAGATAAGAACATTACTAAAAAATATCCAAAAGTATATTATACAGGAAAAGTAAAGAATGTAAGTGATAAGGATTTTGAAGCATTATTAGGATTTAAAATACCAAGTAGAGATATAGACTTATCAGTTATAACAGAAGAAAATACATTAGAACAATTGAAAAATACTAAAATAGGAAAAATGATTTATGAAAATCAGATGGCATATATGGACAAGCTTCTTGTTGAACAGAATACTAATAAAGCTATAAAAGTTACTATGAACATGCAAAAACCATTAAAGAAATTCTATGAAAGAACAGGAAGTAAATATACCAAAGAAATGATAGATGAATTTATAAATATTGTTCAAAATGATTTGGACCCTAAAAAGAGTAAATTCTTAGAAAAATTCTTAAAATAATCTTAAAAAGGAAGCTTTAAAATGAAGAAAATATCAATTGTTGTACCAATGTACTATGAAGAAAAAGTAGCAGAAGAATGTTATAAGAGAATAGTAAAAGTCTTTGAAGAATTAGAAAATTATGAATATGAAATTGTTTTTGTAGATGATGGTAGTAAAGACAAAACTTTAGAGATACTTACTGAAATAGCAAACAAAGATAAAAATGCAAAAGTAATTTCTTTTTCAAGAAATTTTGGACATCAAGCAGCTGTACAAGCAGGTTTAAAATTTGTAACTGGAGATGCAGTTGTTATTATAGATGCAGATCTTCAAGACCCACCAGAATTAATAAAGCAAATGATTGAACTTTGGGAAAATGGAAATGAAGTTATTTATGCAAAAAGAACTAAAAGAAAAGGAGAATCATGCTTTAAATTACTTAGTGCAAAACTTTTCTATCAAATTTTGAATGGATTATCTAGTATAGAAATACCAAAAGACACAGGAGATTTTAGATTAGCAGATAGAAAAGTTGTTGATGTAATTAATTCAATGCCAGAGCACAATAAATTTTTAAGAGGATTATTTAGTTGGGTTGGATTTAAACAAACTCCATTACAATATGAAAGAAATGAAAGATATGCTGGAAAAACAAAATATCCATTAGGAAAAATGATTAAACTTGCAAGAGATGGAATATTTAGTTTTTCTACAAAGCCATTAAAATTTGTAGGAATGATAGGTGCTTTTGCAATATTAGTATCAATAGCAATTTTAATTTATGCATTTGTATCATACATATATAAGCTAAATAACTTAACTGCTGGTTGGACTTCTATAATGGTAACAATTACATTCTTTGCAGGAGTACAATTATTATCTTTATGGATAATAGCAGAGTATATAGCTAGAATATATGAAGAATCACAAAATAGACCAATATATATTATAGATAAGAAAATCAATATTGATTAATTCTAAAACATTGAAAAATAAGCTTTTTTGTGGTAAAATAACTTTTATATTTTAAGATGTGGAGAAGAAAATGAATTTTTTAGATATAGAAATTAACGAAAAATTATTTATCAAAATACTGATTTGTTTAGTAGCAATAGTTATTGTATTTTTAGCAATTACTATGAGTTCTCTTTTAGTATTTAAATCATATACTTTAGGCCCTAATACAACAGTGGTAGATGAAGAAGGTGTTATAAATACACATATAGATTTATTAGAAATTAGTTCTAAGAAAATAGAAATTTCTGGTTGGGCATATAAAGAAGGATTAAAAGAAATGGGAACTGTAAATGCAAATTACGTTTTAAAAAATCAAGAAACTGGAAAAATGTATTTGATGAGAACACAAATGGAAGAAAATATAAATATTAAAGAAGAAGGCTTAAAACTTTCAGGACTACATGCACAATGTCTTCTTTTCGGATTACCAAAAGGAATGT
Organism: uncultured Clostridia bacterium; assembly: GCA_947632605.1. Classification (GTDB taxonomy): domain Bacteria; phylum Bacillota; class Clostridia; order TANB77; family CAG-508; genus Scatovivens. The sequence continues at coordinate 45,217 of CANRPX010000002.1, forward strand.
ATGATATTTATGTTTTATATCAAAATGATGAAGAAGATATATTAGCATTTACTTTGATTAGTAGAATGATAGGGGAATAGAAATGGAGAAATTTAAAGAAAAAATTAAAAATCTTTTTAAAAATGGTAGAGGAGCAATATTTGCACTATTCATTTTACATTTATTAGTTACTATTTTTATAACTCCAAATAAATATGATGATGAATGGTTTATAGAGCAAGCAGCTTCTGGACAGAGTATATTTGCATTTGCAGCTTCAAGATATTTTTCTTGGACTTCAAGACTTTTACTTGAAATTACAGAATGTTTTGTTTTAAAAGTTTCAAAATACTTATGGATTTTAATAGAAAGCTTAATGGTTGCACTTGTTGGATATTCAATTTCAAGATTATTTATAAAAAAAGAAGAGCGTGCGCAAAATAATGCTATGCTTATATTCATGTTGCTTTTATATCCATTTAATTCAATGAATGGTTCTGGATGGGCTACTACTACAATTGTTTATATGTGGCCACTTGCAACATGTCTTTTTGCTTTAATACCAATCAAAAAAATTTGGGATGGAGAAAAAATTAAATTTTGGGAATATCCATTATATTCAATATCATTATTGTTTTCAGCAAATCAAGAACAAACATCAGCAATTTTATTAGGAACATATATATTATTCACAATTTTTATGATTATAAAAAATAAAAAAGTACATCCATATATGATAGTTCAAACAGTTTTGGCAATAGCAAGCATAGTATTTATACTAACTTGTCCAGGAAATTATGTAAGAAAATCAGAAGAAACTGTAAGATTATTTAAAGATTTTGAAATGTATAATTTATTAGACAAAATTTCTTTAGGATTAACATCAACTATGGGAATTATTATTGAAAAAAGAAATCTTGTTTATACAATTTTAAGCTTAATGGTAGCAGTATATGTATGGACAACATATAAAGAGAAAACTTATAGAGTAGTATCTATAATACCAATTCTAACAATTGCTTTTCTTGGAATTTTCCAAAATGTAACAAATACAGTATTTTCGTATTTTGGTTCAACAAGAGATTTTATTATAGAAGAAAGAGTAATGCTTGCAGCATCAAATAGCAATAGTTTGGTAAATGTTGTTCCATTTTTATTAGCATGTACAAACTTTATTTGTTTAGCATTATCAATATTGTTAATATTTAAAAACTTGAAAAATAATATGGCAATATTAGTATTTTTAGTAGGACTTGCTTCAAAAATTATATTAGGATTTTCACCAACAGTATTTAGTTCTGCAGAAAGATCTACTATATTTTTTGAATTTGCTATGATAATAGTAACATTTTTAATTTGGCAAGAATTTACTAAGAAAACAGAAAAAAATGACAAAAAAATATTAAAAAGAATGGAAGTAATAATTAAAATAGCAGGAGTTTTGCAATACATAAATGTACTTATGTGTGTATTATTAACATCACAAAAATAATTTTATTTTGAAAAGGAGTTAAATCAAGTATATGAATGTGTCTAATTTTACAGAGAAATCAAAAGAAATAATAACATCAGCTAGCAATATTACTACAAATAATAATAACCCTGAAATTACAGATTTTCATCTTATGGCAGCTTTTTTGGAAGATAAAGAAAGTGTTGTTACTTTACTTCTAAAAAAATTAGATGTAAATGTTAATGCATTAGCTAATCTAATAAATTCAGAAATAGAAAAAATGCCAAAGGTAACTGGTTCAGTTGCTTTAAGATTTTCAAATGATGTAGAAAAAATATTAGATGAAGCTGAAAAGCAAGCAAAAAATATGAAAGATGAATTTATTTCAGTAGAACATTTAATGCTTGGTGTATTTGAATATGCAACAGAAGATTTAAAAAAGATTTTAAAATCTTATAAAATAGATAAACATAAATTTTTAGTAGCACTAAAAGATATAAGAGGAAATGTATCTGTAAACACAGATACACCTGAAAATACTTATAATGTACTAGAAAAATTTGGTAAAAATGTTACTGATTTAGCTAAACAAAATAAATTAAATCCAGTTATTGGTAGAGATGATGAAATTAGAAATGTTATAAGAATATTGTCTCGTAAAACAAAAAATAATCCAGTTTTAATTGGTGAGCCAGGTGTTGGTAAAACAGCAATTGTTGAAGGATTAGCACAAAGAATAGTAAGAGGAGATGTACCAACTAGTTTAAAAGGAAAAACAATTTTTGAATTAGATTTAGGTTTATTAGTAGCAGGTGCAAAATATAAAGGAGAATTTGAAGAAAGATTAACAAGTGTTTTAAAAGAAATAGATAAAAGTGAAGGAAATATTATTTTATTTATAGATGAAATTCACAATTTAGTAGGTGCTGGAAAATCTGATGGTTCAATGGACGCAAGTAACCTTTTAAAACCAAGATTAGCAAGAGGAGAACTTCACTGTGTTGGTGCAACTACATTAGATGAATATAGAGAATATATAGAAAAAGATCCAGCTCTTACAAGACGTTTCCAACAAGTTTTAGTAAATGAGCCAACAGTTGAAGATACAATAACAATTTTACGTGGTATACAAGAAAAATTTGAAATATTTCACGGAGTAAAAATACAAGATTCAGCATTAGTTGCAGCAGCAACTTTATCAAATAGATATATTACAGATAGATTCTTACCAGATAAAGCAATAGATTTAATAGATGAAGCTTGTGCTATGATAAGAAGTGAAGTTGAATCAATGCCAACAGAACTTGATGTTATTTCTAGAAAAATAATGCAATATGAAATTGAAGAGCGTTCATTAGAGAGAGAAGAAGATGATCCAAAAGCTCAAAAACGTCTTCAAGCAATTAGAAATGAATTATCAAAATCTAGACAAGTATTTCAAGATATGAAACTTAAATGGGAAGAAGAAAAGAAAAATATAAGTAAAATACAAAAATTAAAAGAGAAAATTGATGAAGTAAATGCAGAAATAGAAAAAGCTGAAAGAAATTATGATTTAAATAAAGCAGCAGAACTTAAATACTCAACACTTCCAAATTTAAAAACAGTTTTAGAGCAAGAAGAAAGAGAAGTTGAGAAGACTCAAGGAAAAAATACATTATTAAGAAATAAAGTTACTGAAGAAGAAATAGCAAATGTAGTTTCAAAATGGACAGGAATTCCTGTTTCAAAACTTGCAGAAGCAGAAAAAGAAAAATTACTTCATCTAGAAGAAGTTTTACATCAAAGAGTTGTAGGACAAGAAGAAGCAGTACAAAAAGTAGCAGAAGCAATATTAAGAGCAAGAGCAGGAATTGCAAATCCAAATAGGCCAATAGGTTCATTTTTATTCTTAGGTCCTACTGGTGTTGGAAAAACAGAACTAGGAAAAACTTTAGCAGCAGCACTTTTTGATGATGAAAAAAATATGATAAGAATAGATATGTCTGAATATATGGAGAAGTTTAGTGTTACAAGATTAATTGGTGCTCCTCCAGGATATGTTGGATATGAAGAAGGTGGACAACTTACAGAAGCTGTTAGAAGAAAACCATATTCAGTAGTTTTATTTGATGAAGTAGAAAAAGCACATCCAGATGTATTTAATATCTTTTTACAAATATTAGATGATGGACGAGTTACAGATTCACAAGGAAGACTTATAGACTTTAAAAATACAGTAATTATATTAACATCTAATTTAGGTTCAAATATTATATTAGATAGTATTGAAAAAAATAAAGAAATAACAGAAGGAGCAAGAGACCAAATTGATAAAATTTTAAAACAACATTTTAGACCTGAATTTTTAAACAGATTAGATGAAATTATATGTTTTAAAGCTTTAGATAAAGAAGTTGTTTTCGGAATAGTTGAATTAATTTTACAAGGTGTTATAAAAAGATTAAAAGAAAAGGGAGTAGAGCTTTCATTTACAAAAAATTCTATTAGATGGTTGATAGAAGAAGGATATGATATGGAATTTGGTGCAAGACCATTAAAAAGAATTGTACAAGCACAAGTAGAAACATTACTTGCTAGAAAATTAATTGGAAACCAAATAAATGAAGGTGATAAAATAGAAGTATATTATGATAAAAATATACATGGATTAAATATAAGACCTAAAATAAATAAAGAAGAAATTGCAAAACAAAATTTAGAAAACAATAAAAAAGAAAATGAATAAAAAAAACCTCTTTTAAAAGAGGTTTTATTTTTTTATTTAATTTTTGGTAATAATTTATAAACAATTTTAAAGCAATCAAATTTTTCTAATTCATTTTCATATAAACAGTCTAAGTAAATATTTAATTCTCTTAAGTCTTTGCAAGCTCTAATAATTGCTGGATTTAAGTCTGAATTAAACATTAATTCTAAAGCTAAATCAATTGCTGCATATACAGATGTTTTTTCTTTTAATCTCATAAATCTATATGCTTCTTTAAATCTAGAAACAACAGGCATTTTGAAATTAGAAAGTGGTAATGTATATTCATTATCTATTACATCTTTTGCTGTTTTATATTCAGGATTATTATTTAATTTTTGCATAATTTCTTCTAATGTATAAGGTAAATAAACTTTTTGTGTTTCTTCTGAAATTAGAAGAGTTCTATTATCACATATTGAATTTTCATCAATATTATCTGGATTTTGAGATGCTGTCATATCAGCAATTACAGTATTTAACATTGAAAGTTGAATTTTGTTTTTAACTGAAGAAAGTTTGAAAGCTTCTTTAATATTTAATTCAAGTTTATCAGGTTTTTTAGTAAATTTAACATTATTAATTGCATTTTCAAAATCTACATTTTCAAAGTTTGTATAAACTGTGAAACAATCTTTTTTATTATGTATTTCAATATATTTTTCTCCAACTTTTACAAAGAAATTATTTTTAGGAGTAGATATATGAATATTTTCTGAAATAACAGATATGCCATCAAAATCAGCAACTATTTCATAAGTTTCATTTAATATAGAAATTGAGAAAATATCATCTTTGTTAATTAATATATTAATTGCTTTTCCTTCATTTTCTAATAATGATGGTTCATTTTTAACATCTGAATTTTCTAATTCTGCTATTGCTTTTGATAAAGTTTCTGCAATACTAATTAAATCAGAAGCAGGATCATCAGGATTTGTTGGCTTTTCAATATCTTTTTCTAAATCTTCAGAAAGATCAAGTCCTTTTAAATCATCTTCATATATTTTTTCTAATAAAATATCATCTAAATTAGTATTTTCAATAGCAGACATTTTTTCATCATCTAAATCTGCATCATCATTTTCTTTAGCAGGTTGATCATCTGCTTCATCATCATTGTTATATTCACTAGATACTTTTTTAATACCAAAATATTTTTCAACAGAAAATGTATTATCATCATATTCTTCATCATTAGCAGAATCATCTGAATTTATTTTTTGAAGTTCTCCATCTAGAAAATCAACATTTCCTAACAATTCATTTGCAATTTCATCATCGATAGAAGAAACATCTTCAGTATTTTGTTCTGGTGTAATAATATTAGAATAATCTATATTATAACCTGTATCATTTACATCATTAGTAATATCTGTTTTTACTTGTGGTGTAGCTAAAGTACCAACTGAATCAGCTTTAATTTCTACTTTAGGTTCTTCATTAGGAATATTGTTTTTAATGTCTAAAGATTTTTCTTGTGGTGCAACAATATTGTTAACAGGTGATCCTAATACAGATTTTATTTCTTTTGCTTCTGCTCTTGAAGATAAAATAGAAGAATCACCAAAAGAGAATTTTTTAAATACAGGTGAATTTCCATAACTACCAGCAGCTTCTTTTTCAACTTCTTGTTCAACTTCTAAAATTTTATCAATTAGCTCAAAAGCAATATTAGAAATTTTGCCATTATTTAAATTTGAATTTTCAAAAGCACCATCATCTGGAATAGAAGTGTTAATTATTCCAATATTATCTTTTTTAGAAGTTTCTTTTGTTTCTTCTGCAGGTTGTTCATCAACTTCATCATTTTCTTCAACATGTTCTACAACATTTTCTTCTTCACTAGAATCTTCTTCAATAACATCATCTTTTAATGCATAAATATCAAAATTGTCATAACTTACAAAATCGAAATCTTCATCTTCACCTTTTTCAGTGTTATTAGATTCTTCTTTAGTAACAAGTTCTTCACCATTATCAATGTCATCAAAATCATCTTCAATTATTTCTTCATTACTATTTTCTTCAAATTCATCATCACTGTTAATTTCTAATTCATTTATAGAATCATCTTCAAGTTCTTCAACATCATCTTGAACTTGATTGATTTCTTCAACATCTTCTACAACATCTACAACATTTTTTTCAATGTCATTTTTATAATATTCTAAGTTTTCATCAGCTTCAACTTCTGGAAGAATATATTCTTCTTCTTGAACATCTTCTTTATCATCTTCTTCTAAATAAGTTATATCTACATTATATTTATCAAATACAGAAGGTGAGTAGAAGAAAGGAGAATTTTGATTAACAGAAGTATCTACTGTGTGAGGCACAGAAGTAGATAAAATAAGATTGTTTATTATTTCAGTATTAGAATTTTCTTCAACGTTTTCTTTAACATCTACGACATTTTCTTCAACATCTTCTTTAACATCTACAACATTTTCTTCAACGTTTTCTTTAACATCTACGACATTTTCTTCAACATCTTCTTTAACATCTACAACATTTTCTTCAACGTCTTCTTTAACATCTACAATATTTTCTTCAATAATATTATTTTCTTTAACAACATCTTCAAAAGAAACAGCTTTATCAAAATTTTCAGTAGTAGTAGTTTCTTCAACAACTACTGAATTAGCAGCTTTAGCATTTCCTAAATTAAGATGTAAAGTTCTTTTAACCTTTGGAGGAACAGGAGAAGTAGAAATATCATTTAAGTCTTTTTCTACTGAATTGGTTTTTAAGCCAATATTTTTAATATTTCTTTTAGGTTTTATATTTTTAACAACAGATTCTACGGTTTCTTTTATAGAATTTTTTACTTTTGATGTTTTATTTTTTGAACCTGGTTTTCTTCCTCTTTTTTTCAAAGTAGGACTTTTTTCAGATATAACCTCTTTATCAGTTGTTCCTTCTAATTTTACTGCCATTTCATACCTCCATATCGACAAAATAATTCAAAATATCTTACGTTTATACAAAGAATTATAATATAAAGGGAAAAAAAAGTAAATGGATTTTTTTACAAAAACGGGCAAAAAATATTTCTTTTTTGTAACAAAAATATTACTTTTAATAACAAAATATTACATAAAATATAAGAAAATGAAATATAAATTTCATTGAATATAAGCACAAATAATGGTACAATTTACAATATGGAAAACTATGTTTTGTACGAAAATAAAGTGTAAAGGAAATGAAAAAATGAAAAAAATATTTAATTTTTTAAAAAATCTATTAATACTTGTATATGTGATTATAGTAGTCTTTGTAACGATTTGCTTATTATCATATAATGATTATAAAATTACCGTTTTAGGTGATGTATCAATAGTACCAGTTACCGATGATGATTTGGAACCAAATTATAAATTAGGTGATTTATTAATAGTAAAAAAGAATAAATTAGAAGAAGTAAGATCAGGAGATGAAATATTTTTCTACAGAACACAATCTGGAGAAACTTCTATTTATTTTGGAAAAGTAACAAATTCAGAAAGAGTAACAGATACTGAGTATACATACACTGTTGAAGGAGGTTACAGATTATCAAGCTCTAAATTTATTGGAAAAACTAGTACAACAACTTTAATTCCAAAAGTTGGAAGAGCATTAAGCGTAATTGAGTCTAAATGGGGATTTTTGTTCATAGTAGTATTACCAACATTAATAATGTTTCTTTATACATTATATTCAGTTATGATAGAGGCTAGAGAAGGTGAAAAAGAAGAAATAACCTTAAGAAAAGATGATTCTTCAAAAGATGTTGAAACAGAAAAACCTTTAGCTGAAACAGAAGTAGAAAAACCTTCACAAGAATTAAAAAGTGAAGCAGAAGAACATGCAAATGAAGAAGAAACTAAAGAAATTGTGCAAGAAGAGAAAGAAGAAGCTGCGCCAGAAGAAAAAGAACTAGAAGAAAATGCTCATGAAGAAAAGACAGAAGAAGAAAAAAGAAGAGAATTGGTTGAAGCAAAATTAAATTCTATGACAGAAGAAGAAAAGAAAGCCTTAATTAGAGCAAAATTAAATTCTATGACAGAAGAAGAAAAAAGAGCTTTATTAGAACAAAAAAGAAAATCAAAACCAGAATAATTAGGTGATTTAAGTGAGTAAAAAGAAAAAAGTTTTAGTTTTAATATTAATATTTTTTATATTATTTTTAATACTAAGATATGCATATTCAAAATATATAAATCAAATAGATATTTCTAAAGATGTTAATGTTGCAAAATGGAATATTAAAATAAATGATCAAGATATTACAGAAGATGTGCATGACTTTATAATAAGTGATTTTACATGGGATGAAGAAGTACATGTAAAAAAACCAAAAGTAGCACCAGGTATGAAAGGATATTTTACATTAAAATTAGACCCAACAGGTACTGATGTATCTGTAAAATATACAATAAAAATAGATGAAACAAAATTAAGAGAAATATCAAATATCGATTTGAAAATAACAGGAATTGAAGAAAATGGAGTTAAGCAAGAATTAAATTTTGATGAAGAGGGAAATATTATTATTGAAAAAATAAAAAAATTAGAACAAATAAAATCTGAAACAGATGCGATAGATACAATAAAAATTGAGGTATCTTGGGAAAATTTAGATACAGATGAAGGAAACAAAAATGATTCAGAAGTATCAAAATTATCTGGAACAAAAATACAAATGCCAATTAATGTAAATGTAATTCAATATACTTCAGATTAAAAGGATTAAAAATGAAACAATTAAATAAAAAAATAGATTTTATTTCAGTTTTACTTATAATTATTTTAATAATTGTTTGCTACTTATATGCACAACTTAAAATTTTTAAGAAACCTTATATAAATTGTTTAGGATTTACAGTTTTTCAAGTTGTGACAGGAAGTATGACTGAAACAATACAAATAAATGACATTATAATTGTTAAACTTACAAATGATGTTCATGAAAATGACATTATAACTTATAAAAGTGATGACAACTTTGTAACACATAGAGTTATTAAAGAAGATGAAAATCAAATAATAACAAAAGGAGATGCTAATAATACTGAAGATGAACCAATAACAAAAGATGATGTTGTAGGAAAAGTAATATTTATTGTGCCAATTGCTATGATAATCAGTATTTTAAGTATGCCAGAAGTAATTATAGCAATAATAATTACAATTATTGCAATATATTTCTTATTCATTAAAAAAGAGGATGTAAAATTAAGATTCAAAAGAGGAAAAAATGATTAGAGGAAAATACTTACGAGAAAAGAAGGCAATGAGAACTAAAATATTTATATCAATAGTTATCATATTAGTCCTTTATAAGATAATATTTAATTCATATTCTTTATATGAATCTGAGGCTAATTCTACGGCCGATATTGATGTTGCGTTTTATTTGCTAAAAGATGAGTATGAGACAAAAACTATTCCAATTGAAGATATGCTTCCAGGAGATACACAATATTTAAAATTTACTATTTCAAATTTTTATGTAGATGAAAGTGGAAATGATGTAATGTCAGAAACAGATATGAAGTGTGATATAAAAATTAGAACAACAACAAATTTGCCACTTCAATATGAATTATACATAGATCAAGATATTAGTTCAGAAAGTCTTCAAGATAAATTAGATATTGAAGAAAGAGTAACAGATAATGTACATTGGGATGATTATAATACAATGTTTAAACATTTAGTATTAGCAAACGAATCTGAAGAATTGAAATCACAAGGAATAACAGAAAGTTTGGAAATACCTTATGAAAATGAGTATAGTCGTACATATATAATGAAAATAACATTTCCAGAGCAATATTCTGAAAATGATAAATATCAAAATATAATGGAATGCATTGAAATTTCAGTTGTTTCACACCAAATTATTACAGGTGATGATTAATATCTTAAAAAGAAAGGTCGGTTAATAGTTGAAAAAGGCAAAGACAAGAATTAGAAGAAAAAATGGTGGTATAAAAAAATTATTATTCTTTTTTATACTATTATTCATAGTACTTCAAGTGTTTTTTAGAATTATATTACCGGCTTCTATTACTTTTTCAAGATATGTTTATAGAGCAATTAGAAATTATTACTTTAATTCTAAAGCATTTTATTTCAACAGTGATAGATTATCAGAAGATACAGCTGTTTATGAAGCAGACAACTGGTCTGGAGCAGAACCTTATGCTGTTACAATAAATATGAACAGCAGAAAGAATATTGAAGAAGTTTCAAAAGTAAATATAAATTATACAATAAAATATACATGCCAAGTATTTAAAGCAAATGGTGAAGAATATACAGAAGATGTATTAGATTTTTCAATAGCTGATACAACTGAAGAACAATATAATGAAGAAGAAGGAATCAAAAAAACAATTTTTGCTGAAAATAATATTAGTTCTTTCTATTTTGAATTTAGTATAAAAAATAATAAAAAATTGGAAAATGATGATTATGTTTTCGTAACAGTAACAGCTCAAGCAACTTCACCATATAAGAAAACTTTAAAAGGAACTTTTAAAGTTACAATAGGAAATCCTGGTATGAGTTATCAAATTGAAGATGAAGCATATAACCCATATTTAAATGTAATAGTAACAAACACATTAAATTATTATACAGTAGATCAAGCATTTGACAGTTATGAAGTTGGTAATATGATTAATGTTTCAGATTATATAAAATTATCAGATGAAAATAAAGCAAAATGTCATTCAATGTTTATTTTATTAGAATTTGATCCAGAAGAAGTAGTTTTAGATACGACATCATTAGCTTACTTAGAAAATAGAGATACAGATAATGTAGATTATAAACAAATTGATTCTTCTGGAAATCAATATAATTATGTTAATAGTATAAAGTTTGCAATAGAAGCAGAAGAGAGCAGAGTTATAAAATTTTATAAAAAAATAGCAGCAAATGATTATACATATCCAAAATCAGATTCTACGGAATTGCCTAAAGTTAAAGTAAGTGTTGTGGAGAATTAAAGATGAATAATATTGTTTCTAATTATATAAATATTGTAAAAAAAAGATTAAAAAAATATAGTAGTTTAATCTTGAAAAGTAAATATGATAAAGATATTACAGAAGAATTTATTCGGGGCTTATGTTGATGCAAGATATTATAATTACGAATTAGATAATACTATAAAAACTTTTTATAAAAAAATAGATAATGCATTAAAAATAAAAAGTGAAGAACTTATTAAAAGAGAACCACGAAAAAAAGAAGTAATAGATAATACTCTTTTGTTTTTTCAATATTACTATTATTTTGATAATGTAAGAAAACGGCAATATTGAAAAAATAATAGATACTATTGATAAAAAAAGAATTGAAAAGCTTAATTTAAATACATCATCAATTGAAAATTTTAAAGAAGAATTTAAAAAACTTGTAGAAGAAGATATGAATTATACAGATGAATTATTAAATTCTTATGATTCTGATGATTTTGAATTAAACATAAGTAAAATAGATAAAAATGAAAAAAATTATTATAGAGTAAAATTAAAATATTTCTTTGATTTTCCAGATATTTTTAGCAAAGAAGTTATAGAAGAAGTTTTTAATACTGAAATTGTTGCAGAAGATAAGTTATTTGTAGAATATCCAATGATAACAAATAAAGTTTTATCTGAAATCTTAGATGGAAATTTTTCAAAGAAGTATATATGTGATTTTTCAGTTGATTTATTAAAAAAGAAAACAAAGCTAGATCAGTTAATAGAAACATTAGAAAATCAAGCAGCACAAGATAAAATTTATTTCAATATTACTTATGATGAGTTCACAAAAAATAAAACAGATATTTTTAAACTTATAAGTAGAGGATTTAAATTTGCATTAGAAACAAATGATAATATGCCTCAATTATCTAATGAAGAATTGGCAATATTAGAAGTACTAAGTTGTATTGTAGTAAATGGTAAAGACATTAATAAAGAAAAATACAAAAATATGAAAATTTTAGAAAACAAAGGATGAGAAAATGGATACTTATGTAAGATTTTTATATGAATTTTTAGATACTTTCTTTTTAGGAGTAAAAACAATAGTATTTGGTATCTTGAATGGAATTAAACAATTATTTGATATACCAGCTTATATGCATTTGATTAGACAATATAGAAATGATTTTTCTATTCAAGAATGGGTTTTAGTTGCAATAGCTGTTGGTGCAGTTGCTATTATCTTAATATTATTGGTTTTATTATTGTACTTAATACTTAGAAAGTATATTAGATTTAGGAAGACTGTTGTAGAACAAGAAAGTATGTTAAAAGAAGTAGCAGAACTTAATAAAAGAGTCGAAATGATGACAAAAGAAAGAGAAGAAATAATGGCAATGAAAGTTTCACAACTTGGACTTCCGCCAGCTGAAAATTATGGCGAAGATTATTCTTCTGACTTTAGTAATGATGAAGAAAACAAAGACTCTGATGAGCCAGAATCTGGTGATGGAATAAGATTTGCAAGACTTGATTTAGTAGATAAGAAATTTGCTAAATATAAGATTCAAAATTATAATAATGATTTTACATTAGAAGAATTATGTGTTGCATTTAGAAATTTTGCTGCATCTAGACTTCATTTATATTATACTTTACCAATGATAAGAATTTTTATAGCAGGTCTTTCATCTACAAAATTAGTTATTCTTCAAGGTATTTCTGGTACTGGTAAAACATCACTTGCTTATGCTTGGGGAAAATTTTTAAAACATGATTCTTGTGTTGTTTCTGTACAACCATCTTGGAGAGATAGAACAGAGCTTTTTGGATATTTTAATGAGTTTACAAAGAAATTTAATGAAACACAACTTTTAGAAGCATTATATACAGCATCATATACTGATGATGTATATACAGTAATACTAGATGAGATGAACTTAGCTCGTGTGGAATATTATTTTGCAGAAATGTTATCTATTTTGGAAATGCCAAATAGAGAAGAGTGGAAAATAGAAATAGTTTCAAGCCCTTGGGAAAATGATCCAAAACATATTATAGGTGGAAGAATACAAATACCAGCTAATACTTGGTACATAGGAACAATCAATAATGATGATTCTACATTCATGGTTACAGATAAGGTTTACGATAGAGCTATGCCAATAGACATTAATGATAAAGGACAAGCATTTGTTGCAGAAGATACACCACCAATGAATGTAAACTTTTCTTATCTTGATAAGTTATTTATGCAAGCAAGAGAAGAACATGAAGTTTCACAAGATAATTGGAATAAAATAAATGAAATGGATAATTATGTTATTAAGCACTTTAGAGTTGCTTTTGGTAACCGTATTGTAAGCCATTTAGGTAAATTTGTTTCAGCTTATGTTGCTTGTGGTGGAGATGAAGTAGAAGGAATTGATTACTTTATTGCAAAGAAAATATTAAGAAAATTTGAACAATTAAATATTGCATATATTAAAGATGAAATAGATGGTTTTGTTGTATTTCTAGACAAAACTTTTGGAAAAGGTAAAATGAAAGAATGTATAGAATATGTTCTAAGATTAAAGAAATTAGGATAATTTAAGGAGAAACATAATGGATAAAATTTTAGATGTTTTTGAAGTTTATGCAGATGCTGATGAAAGAAAAATAAAAAAATTCAAAGAAAAAGTTTCTTCAAATATGTCAGTAAAAATTGAAACTAGTAAGCCAAAAGTAGAAAGTTTATGGATTGAAAAAATGGAAAATACATTACAATATTTAGATAACATTTTAAGAGCTCCAACAAAATTAATCATAAATGAAGAAGAAGTTGTTCAAATTGAACAAATAAAAAAGGTTACAGTAGAAAGTATAAAACATTTATCAAAAAACTCTGGTTTTATAGAAAAAATCGAAGATAATGGAGATGTAAAACCAAATAAATTATTAAATGTATTTAAAGAAGAAACATTTAATACTTATGAAAACAGATTTATATATACATTAATTCAAAAAATGTTAATCATTATAAGAAAAGAAAAAAAGAAAATTTTAGAACAAGGTAAATTGCCTGCAAAATTTTTCAAAAAGTTTGATTATAAAGGAAAGTCTTATAATGGAAAAAATAAAGTAGATGTTGAAATTTTAATGACATCATCTACTGAAGAAACAGATATGACAGATGATAGAAAAGAAATCTTAGAAAGAATAAAAAACTTGGAAAGTTCAGTTATAAGTTTAACTTTAACTCAAACATATCAATCTTTAGAAAAACAAAGAGTACCACTTATAACACCACCACTTAAGAAAAATAATGTTATTTTAAAAAATGTTAATTTTCAATATGCAGCTAAGCTTTGGGATTTTCTTATTGCAGAAATGGAAACAGAAAAGCAAGGTGAATATACAACTAATGTAAAAGAATATAAAGAAAGAGGAAAATCTAAAAAATTTATTGATGAAACTTTTTTATTAGATTATTTGGTTTTACAAAATATAGAAAATCCTGAAATTAGGAATAAACATAAAAAAGAAATAATAGAACAACTTGTTGCTAATATGGTAGAAAGAACAATAGATGTAAATGAAAGTTTAACAGAAGAACAACTTAAGAATTTGGTAAGCAAGCAATATACAATAATTAAATATAAAAAACAAGTTACAACAAAACAAATTCAAGAAATATTTAAAAAATATATTAGTAAATATGTTCAAAAAATAAGTAATATAAGATAGGAGATAAGTATAAGTTATACTTAAAATATTATGGAAGAAAATAAAAAAATAAATAAATTAAATATTGCCTTAACAATAGTTAAATTAATATGTATAGCATTATTAGTTTTAATAATTATAATTTTAGCTATGCAAAGATTTTCAAATAATAAAATAGCAATAGGTGGATATAGAATTTTTAATGTAGCTACTGGAAGTATGGTGCCCAAATATGAAGTAGGAGATGTTTTAATAGTAAAAGAAGTAAATATTGATGATTTAAAAGTTGGTGATGATATCACATATTTAGGAAATCAAAGTACTTTTGCTGGAAGAGTTATAACTCACCAGATTATTAGAATAGAAGAAACAGAAGATGGAAAAAAGTTTCATACAAAAGGTTTAGCAAATGATATGGCAGATCCAGTAATCAGTGGAGACCAAATATATGGAAAAGTTGTTTATAAATGTGTAATTATAAGTTTATTTACAAAATTAATGAATAATTTAGCCGCATTTTATATTATTGTTTTCATTCCAATAGGAATTTTACTTTTCTTACAAATTAAAGATAGAATTCAAGAAAGAAATGAAGAAAAAAATAATAATAGAGAATAAAACATTCTTTTTAAATTTAAATAAATTTTAAAGAGAGGAGGTCTATATGCAAACTGATAATTTCGATGCTGATATAATTAATGAATTTGAAAAAGAAATTTTGTACCAAGCCATTGAAGATGAAGTTATAAATAAGCAAAAAATGAATAAAGAAGTATTAAATAATAATTCTCAAAATGAAAGAAAAAATCGAATTATAAGAAGAAAGAAAAAGATAAAAAAAGAATTAAAAATTAGAACAATATTAATGTTAATTATAGCTTTATTAGTAAATACTTATGCATGGTTTATTTATGTATCAATAGTTATTACAAGTGTAAATATACATGTTAAAAGTTGGGATTTTGAAATATCAGTTGCAGACCAAAGCCAAAATTTCGATTTTATAGTAGAACAAGTTTATCCTGGAATGCCAACAGCAAAAAAAGAAATTGTAGCAAAAAATAATGGAGAAACAGAAGCAGTTCTTACATGTGAAATAAATAAGATTAGAATATTTGATGAAGAATATGATACTGAAACCGAATATGAAATGCCAGATGGAAGTAGAAAAAAATATACTTCTGAAGACTTACTGCAAAAACTTTTAAATGACTATCCATTTAAAGTAAAAGTATTTTTCAATGATGAGCAATATACAACAAATAAAGAATATCCATTAATATATGGAGACATAACAAAAATTACTTTTCAAGTAGATTGGGATTATGAAACAGGAAATGTTTCTGAAAATGGAGTAGCAGATGGAGATGAAGAAGATACATATTATGGAATGAAATCTTATGAATACATGCAAAATCAAGAAGATGGCAAATATGGCATTCAAGTAGGATTAGTAGTAAAAGCAGTTCAAAAACCAGACGAAGAAGAAGTACCTTAAAATTTTTAAGGTACTTCATTTATTTCATCATCTTTTACTTGAGTTATAGTTACTTTTAATTTAACAGTTGCAATTGAATTTTCTAATTTTGAAATTAAAACATCATTTTGATTGTCTAAAACATTATCTTCTTTATCATACCATTCAAGATACAAGTTAAAATTATTTATTACTTCTTCTTTAGTAAAATTTCCATTTTCATCAACAGGTGGAATAACTATTCCAGTAACTGTTTTTTCATCTTCAGATAATTCTGTAATTTCTCCATTATTTATAGAAAATCCATATATTTTAAAATCTGGTAAATTTGAGTTTTCATCAACAATTGGTTCTATTTCATATTTAAAAGGCAATTCTGTATCAGTTGATTCTAAAACTAAATTAATATGTCCAGAAGATGTAGGAGCTATAACATTTTCAGCAATATTTTCATTTTCATCAAGTGTAATTTCAACTATTTCAGAAAAATCTTTATTAGATGTTATATCTTCATCATTTAATAAAATGTGCCAATTAGATATATGAGTTTTAGTAAAAGAATCATTATTTGATAAATATTTTGAATATGCATTTCTAATAATTAAAAATAAAATGAAAAAAATTAATAAAATTATGATAATTTTTAAAAAAATTTTTTTATTTTTTTCCATAATTTAAAATCAAAATCTCCTTATATATTTTATAAAAAGCTTAAAAGTAAAAAAAACTCAAAATCCTTTAAATGTAATAATTGTATTAATTTTACTTAAAAAAATTTTAACACAAATAGTCATAATTAGTCAATTAAACCAAAAAAATGTAATATTTATGTGAAAAAAATGTAAAATGAATGTAATTGAGCATTTTAAAGGATTGTGCTACAATGAACATAAGTTAGAGTATATGCAAATTCAATTTAATTGTCTAAAATTTATAATGTAAGTCTAGGAGGTGAGGTAGTTCAAATGACAAAGTTTGAATTTAATACTACCTCTAAGAAGATATATAGACGTGATTTTAGAATTAAATTAATTAGACTAGCTTTACTTATTCTATTAATTTTTCTTATTTTATTATACTTTATTCTTTCAATTATCTATAAAGCAGGAAAATTTACCGTAAGTCTTGATAGAGATTTGAGTTGGGATAGAGGTATTGTACTATACGAAGAATTAAATAGAAAAGTAGTATCAAAACGATTAGAAGCTTCACAGATGGAAAAAATGGATAACATTTCTATTAATTGGCTTCCTCCAAATATCGATACAGAAAGCGAAGGTTCTCATAATGGAGATAATTATATAGCCTATACTTTCTATATTGAAAATGAAGGAAAAGATACTATCAATTATTGGTATACTATTCCAATTGATGATGTTATTCTAAATGTAGATGAAGCTATAAGAGTAATGGTATACTTAAATGGAAACAGAACTGTTTATGCAAAGAAAAACGGTTTTACTGAAGAACCTGAAAAAGATACTAAAGCTTTTTATTCAGAAGATACTGTATTATTAGAGTCTAGAGAAAACTTCTCACCTGGTGATATAGATAGGTTTACTATTGTTGTATTTATAGAAGGTGATGACCCTGATTGTACAAACGCATTGCTAGGCGGTGAAATGAAAATGCATATGGATATTACAGAAGAGCATATTGAATAATTTTAGGAGGAAAAATATGAAGAGAAGAACAAAAGCAAGTCAAAAAAGACTTAACAATCTACTAATACTATTATTATTAGTAGCAGTATTTTTGATCATGTCTACTTATGCTTGGTTTACTGCTAACAGAACTGTAAACGTAGATGATATTACAGTTAATGTTGAAACTTCTAGTGGTTTACAGATATCTGCTGATGCTATAACATGGAAAACAGTTTTACCATATAGCGACATAAAAGACGCTTACAAAACGTATGAAACATCAGTAAATCAGTTACCAAAAATAATGGCACCAGTTTCATCAGCATTAACAAATACTGATGGAAAATTAGACATGTTTTATGGTGTAGTTTCAACAGACCTAGATGATAGTTCAGATACTTATGGTGATTATCTATTGGAAGCAATAAAACAAACAGATAAAGATACAGGTAGAAATTCTTTAGGAGATGCTGAAGCTGGTTATTATTTGGCATTTGACCTATTCTTAAAAGATACAGTAACTGTAGATAATCTTTACTTTGGCGGAACTGTTTGGGAATATAATGTAGGTTCTGAAGGTGAAGATGGAAAACATACAGAAACAGCAAGAGGTGAAAAGAAAGGTCTTGAAAATGCAGCTCGTGTTGCTATGATTAAAGGTTCAACAAATTCAAACTTTGATGATTCTGATGCTTCACAAGCATTAGTAACAACAGGTGGAAAAGTTGTATTATGGGAGCCAAATGCAGATACACATACACAAAAAGCTATTGATAATGGTAAATCTTTAGGATGGTTAGATGGTGGTGCAACAATAGCAAATACTAACTCACCATTAGCTTATGATGGAACAAATCAAGCATTTAGTGGAGTAGAATTATCTAAAGCTACTTCAAGTGAAGATACTAATAGCGAGTACTTTACAAAAATTGATAGTGCAGATTCTGGAAGTACAGGAGCTACAATTAAACAAACAGGAAAAGCAGATAATGTTAGTATAGAAATACCAGAAGGATTAACAGCAGGTGTTACTAAATTTAGATTTTATCTATGGATTGAAGGACAAGATATCGACTGTGAAAACAATGCTTCAGGAACAAATCTAGAATATAACTTCAAATTTAGCTTAGATCCACTTGGTGCATAATTTAAAAATAAAATAAAAGGCTCAAAAGGTAAATCCTTTTGAGCTTTTTTGTGTTTAAATTTTAAAATCTTGTTTTGTAAAATTTATATTACAAAACAAAAAAAAACTTTAAAACGAAATATACTTATGATAGAATATATTTGTGATATTTTAATAATGGGAGTATTATATGCAAAAGCATTCTAACAGATTGAAAAATCGTAGAATTAACCGAATAAATAGAAGTAAAAAAAGAAATATTATAATAATTATTATGGTAATTCTTTGCTTATTTTTGATATATAGATTTACTTTGTTTACAAAAACAGAAAGAACAGCTATAAAAGTTAATTTTGTAGAATTAGATAATGCTAATAATGAATCAATGCAGTCAGATATTGATGTTTTACAAGATGATTCTGGAAATTATTATATTGAGCTTCCAGAAAAAGTAAATGGATTTTTTGCTAGAAAATATTATTCACTTTTAGAAGAAAATAATAAAAAAGATGAAGAAGAAAATGTTGTAGAAGAATCTTCAAAAGTAGAAGAAGATGTATCTCAGCAAAATGATGAAAATATTAATACTAATTCTAGCACTTCAAATGTAATTGAAGTGTCTGCAAATGATGTTACAGAAAATGCTAATGTAATTGAAGAAAATAATAATGAAGAACTTTCACAGATTTCATTAAATGAAGAAAGTAGTATTGAAGTAGAAAAAAATACAGAAGAAGAAACTAAGCAAAATGAGAATGTAGAAAATGAAAATACAATAACAAATACAACAACTAATAATGAAAATACAAATACTACTGTAAATAATGAAAATTCAAATTCAGTTGTATCAAATGAAGTAATAGAACAAAATACTACAAATACAGAATCAGAAAATAAACCTCAAGAAGTAACTAATGAAGTAAATGAAATTCCAGCTGAAGAGCCAGAACAAAATTTAGTTGAAAATCAAGTTGATCCTGCTGAAAATGTATATACAAGTGCATTAGCAACAGAATATACTGTTAATGATAGATATTATTTAAATGAAGAAGAACTTAATAAAAAATCTGTTAATATTCAAGTTGTTTATCAAACTAAAATTATAGATGGCACAATTTTATATAATCAAGAAATGGAAATATCAATTTTTGATTATACTATAAAAGTAAAAGGATACATACCTAAAGGATATTATTTAGTTAGTGGAGATGCTTCAGTTGATTTAGTTCAAGAATATATTTCTGATGTTGAAGATTTTGAAGGATCAGAAATATTATTAGCTTATAATATTTCAATTACAGATGGAACAAATATTTTTCAACCAATAGATTTTAATGATTCTATTGATGTTTCTATCGAGTCACCTCAAAAATTTGAAGGTAAACTAGATACAAATTTAATAGGAGCAATAAATGTAAAAGAAGAAGAAGAAAAAATTAATTTAGAAAAAATTAATTTGAGTGTTCAAACTTCAGACTCTATCGAATTTGTGACAAATGAATTATCAACAATTGGTGCTGTAATTTCTTATGCATCTGTTACAGATAATTCAGTAACAATTGATGATTATGAGAGTGATTATAATTATTATATTGGTAGAAATTTTACAGATAATTTCGCAGGTTCAGATCAAAAAATTTATAATGATGATAATTTAGCAAAAGTTACTATAAATTATTATGGATATGATTATTCTAAAACTTTAAATGCAGAAAGAGAGTTTAATCCTGCAGTTACTAATAATACATCACAACGTCATGAAGATAATGGAGATTATAGAAATTTTGATATTACATTTAATGTAAAAAATCCATCATACCTTCAAAGAATAGATGCAAATAAAAGATGGTATATGAATTTTAGAATGCAAGAAATTAATTTAGCAAATACTAAAGCTATAAATGGAAATAAAATTGCTAATATAACTAAATCAGAAGACACTTACACTATCACAGGAAATGATTGGAATGCCTGGGAATATGATAGTTCAACAGATAGTTATGAACTAACTATTAAAGTATCTTTTGATATAGTTTATTTAAGAGATGAAAATGGAGATATACTTTTAGATGAGGAAACTAATGAAAAATTATTAGACGAAAGAGCTACATATAATGCAAATATAAGTAACTTAAGCTTTTATGCTTTTGAGAAAGATGTTGTAGGATATGTTTCTGCAGATGCTAATGAAAGACAATATTTATTTACATATATAAAATGTATACCTATACAAAATGGAAATATAAGTTTTGATTTAATAGATAATCCATATATGGATAGACCAGAAGGATGTGGCTTTGATGGTTGGACAACACATGAATCTGGATATAATATATCTTTTGAAGAATTAAATGCAACTCAAACACTTACTACAAGTATGAATGGTGGAAAAGAAATTACAATAAATCTTTATGCAAATTGGCAAGAAGCAAATGTAGTTTTTGTAAGTTCTTCAGGTTTTTCTAGTACAACAGGTTCTCATGGATTAACAATAGATAATCCTGTAAATAGTTTTGCAAATGCTAGAACAGTTATATCAAATCATCATAAAGATGCTAAAAATGCATCAGATAGAGAATTAAATATAGTTGTATTACTTAGAGGAAGCTTTAATGGAACTAATTTATCCGACTTAATAGGTAGTACAAGATCTACGGCACTTACATTAACAAGTTTATATAATGGTGTAGATTATAGACAAAATGCTAAAATTGCATTTACAACAAGAAATGGTAGTGTAACACTTCATGCTGATACACAATTAGATTTCCTTGATATAGAAGATTCAACACGTTATGCGTATAATGAAAGTAATGCTAATATAAATCATTATATTATTGGTAATTGTAAAAATTTAAGAATAGGAAGAGGAATGTCTCCATATTCTTCAACTACATTAACAACTTTTGCACAAATTCAAGGTGGAATATCTTCTGGTTCAGCAAGTACAGCATATAAGCTTGTTATAGAAACAGGAAAATATAATAGTATTATAGCAGGAAGATCAACTGCATTATCTGGAAGAACACAAAACACCTGTACAGACATGATTATAGGATGTGATTATGATAGAGCAAACAATAATAATGACGATTTTCAATTAAATTATAGAATGTCATTTAGAACAGGTGGATATAGTCAAAATGTATATAATAATACAAGATTTAGCAATAAACCATTAATTGCAACATATATAAAGAGTGGAACAGTTGGAATGACAGAGTTTTTATCTAAGACAGCTGGTGATGAGCAATATTGCTATTCTGGTATATATGTTTCAGGATTAGGAAATGCAGGATCAACTTATGGTGATATAGGAAATAGGGAAATTTATGTAGAAGGTGGAAATATAGCTAATGTAATAGGTGGCTTATCTTGCAGAAATGCTGATAAAGATAAAACTAAAACTCATATTTATGTAAAAGGTGGATCTGTTCAAAATATTGTTGGTGGTGCAGGAAAATCAGAAACATATTCAGACAGAATGATACAAGTTACAGGCGGAGAAATAGTATATAGTATTTCTGGCGGTTCAAACGGATTCAAGTCATCTTCTAATGATAATGGAAGATTAATACGGAAAAACTTTAATATATGTTGGTGGAAATGCAGAAGTAGGAACTGCTATGAAAAATACTGATACAGAACATTTACTTTATGAAGTTCCAGCTGGATGTGTTTTAGGTGCAGGAAATGGTAATAATAATGTTGCAGATACAGCAGGAAGAATAGATTCATCACATATTATTGTAAATGGAGATGCTCACATTTATGATAGTGTATATGGTGGTGGAAACTATGGAGTTGTAGGAGATAAAGTAAGTTCAACTAATGGTACAAATTTAGTAACAATAGATGTTTATGATGGAACAATAGATAAAGACATATATGGTGGAGCTAATAGTAACAATGTATATGGCACAAATGTTATTAATATAATGGGTGGAGATACTAAAGGAACCATATATGGAGGTTGCAATACAAAAGGAACTTTATACGGAAATGCTCGTATTTATATTAAAAAAGGAAATGTAGGTGAAGATGGAGCTGTAAAAGATATCATTTTTGGTGGTGGATATGGAAATGGTACCACAGTTAGTGGAGCAACAGATATAGCTATTAAAGAAAGAGAAGGAGATGTAAACTTATATGGAAACATATATGGTGGAAGCTCTTTAGGTAATGTAACAGGTAATTCTACTATAAATATAAATGATATCATATCTCCAACATATATTATTAATTTAACTGGAGACATATATGGCGGTGGAAAAGGAAATGCTCAATATTCAGCAGGAAGTGGATCAGATGTAACAGTTAATTTAGATGGAGGAAATTATCCAAATACAAAAGTTTTCGGTGGATGTAATATTAATGGACATGTAGATGGAAATATTTTAGTAAATATAGGAAAAGATTATGAAACAACAGTTAATGAAGTATATGGCGGAGGAAATCAAGCAAATGTTACTAATAGCACCGATAGTACTATTGTTAACTTATATAAAAATTCATCTTTAAACAATGCATTTAATGGAGGAAATCAAGCTGGTATTGAAGGAAATAATAAAAGAGAAATAAATGCAATTGGATGCACTATAAATGAAGCTTTATATGGTGGTTCTAATTCATCAGGTGAATTAACAGAAACAAATGTTAATTGTACAGACTCTGCAAAAATAACATCAGTATTTGGTGGTGGCTTTGGAGAAAATACAAATGTAAGTCAACAAACAAATGTAAATATAGAAAATTCAATAATTCAAAACATATATGGAGGAGGTAATGCAGGAAAAGTAGGTGGAAATACCAAAGTATATACAACAATTTCTGCAATATCAAATTCAATATTTGGTGGTGGAAAAGGTAATACTGCCAATGTAAGTGGAGATACTAGTGTAGAAGTTATTGATATTAATAGTGAGAGTGTATTTGGAGATAATATAGCAAGCTGCGTTAAAGAAAATGTTTTTGGTGGTGGTGATGCAGGACCAGTTGAAGGCGATACATCAGTAACAATAACAAATTCTAAAATAGAAAAATCCGTTTATGGTGGAGGTAATGAAGCTAATGTAAGTGGTGATGCAAGTGTTTCTACTCTTAACTCAAATACTACTAATGTGTATGGTGGCGGAAAGAAAGGAAATGTATATAGTAATACAACTGTTTTCGTATCAGCTTCACTTATAGAAAATTCTGTATATGGTGGTGGAGATGAAGGAGCCGTTACAGGAATTACAAATCTTACAGTTTCAAATGAAGAATGGAATGGTGAAGGAACAAAACCAGAAGTTAAGATGTCTATATTTGGAGGAGGAAAATCTGCAGATGTAGGAAGTGCAAATGTAAATGTTCTATCAAATGCTTTAACACAAAATGTGTATGGTGGTGGAGACCAAGGAGAAGTTATAGAAAATACAAATGTAATAATAAAAGATTCTACTATATCACAAAATGTATTTGGCGGTGGAAATGGTTCAGAAATTGTAGAAGCAGGAAGAAATCCAGGAAAAGTAGGCGGAAATACAAGCTTAACAATGAATGATTCAACTGCTAATAAAGTATTTGGTGGAGGAAAAGGTATAACAGCTTTTGTTGATAAAGATACAAAAGTAGATTTAAATCAAAACACTATAATAGCAGATGATGTATATGGTGGAGGAGATAATGGTTATGTTAATGGTTCAACTTATGTAGAACTTACTTCTCCAACTGTAAACGGAAGTGTTTATGCAGCAGGAAATGGTGAAGCTGCTGTGGTTCATGGAGGTTCACATGTATTCTCAGAAGAAAACACAAAAATAAAAAATAATTTGTATGGTGGAGGAAATGCTGCTGAAACTGGAATTTCTGGAAATAAAGATGCATTTGCAACAGTAGATGTTGCAGGACTTGATATAGAAGGAAATATTTATGGTGGAGCAAATTCTTCTTTAATAAATGGTAATACAGTTACGAATATAGGAAATGCTGCAATAAATAATTATTATGGTGAAGATAAAAACTATATACAAGGTAAAATAGAAATATTAGGAACAGTATATGGTGGTGGTCAATCTATGAATGTTAATTCAGATGTATGGGATGATACTGCCATAAGTGTTACAGACCAAATTTATATAAATGTTTATGGAGATGATTATGATACATCAGAAGGTAATACATTAACTATAAATGGAAGTATATTTGGTTCTGGTAATGCTTCAAATGCTGCTCAAGATGGTCATGTAACTATATTTAATTATGGTACAGAAGAAAATCGTAAAAAATTAGTTTCAATTCAAAGATGTACAGATGTTACAATAAATAATTCTGTATTAATGATATCAGGTATAAAAGATAGTACAAGTAATTATAAAGAAACACCATTTACATTTAATAAAATAGCAGATTTGAAATTACAAAATAGTTCAACACTTTATTTAAGAAATGGTGCAAATAGACTTTCTAAATTTGAAAGTTTGAATGCAGATGGAACTTATGCAACAGTTGATATAGCAGATAATAAAACAGTTACAGCTTCTTCAGATAATAGAATTTATATGGCAAATGGAATAAACTTAAATATTTGTTATGGAGATCCACAAAAACAAGAAGTTGGACCAGTAAAAGGAATGACATTCTTTGGAATGTATAAATCTGCAACATCATCAACAAGAGATTCCGATCCAGAT
The DNA here is from genome assembly GCA_947632605.1 of uncultured Clostridia bacterium. Taxonomy (GTDB): domain Bacteria; phylum Bacillota; class Clostridia; order TANB77; family CAG-508; genus Scatovivens. The sequence goes on from CANRPX010000002.1 coordinate 71,003, forward strand.
GGAATTTATAAAGGAATTTATGATGAAAATTATGAAGTTGGAAATGAAATAACAGATTGGAATTCTAGAGAGTATTTAAGAACTTATGTATATGGTGAACATACTAAAGTTCCAGAAGAACAAGATATTAAAAAAGATGGATTCTATACAAACTTTGAAGCTTTAGCTGAAGGATATACTTATGAAAATATAAGTTCAGATAATTATAGTGCAACATCTTATGTGGATTATATTGATACAACACCTAAAGGTGAATATACATATTATTATTGGTATGCTGGACCAGACCAAGATACATATACTTATAATATAGATTTAGTTGCATCAAAATTCTCTACTTTAGGTTCTGCAGAATTACCATTTTCTGATATGAACTTTCCAGATGCTACATTAACTATGAGTGGTATAGATACATCTGGTTTGGAAAAAGGTATTACTCTTATTAACAAAAATGAAATTCCAAATATTAATACAGAAAGTGATGCAAATAAGACTTTTGGTTTGGCAATGAAATCTGGAAATACAGGATGGAGTCTTCCAGGTAGCACAAACTTTTATAATAATAGTTATGATGGTTCTGATAGATATCAATTTGAAAATGCTGAAACAACACCATCATTAAGCTTATTCTTCTATCATTCTAATAACATTACAGAAAATCAAGATTTAGGAAGATATACAATAACAATGAATGTAACTTATTGGAAAGATGCTTTAAATAGAGGAACAGCATTGGTTATTATAAACTGTCAATTATTCACAAGAGTATATGAAGGTATTGGTTACAATACGGCTATTACTCCAGGTATGCAATACGACTTATTTACAGGAACTTTAACAAATATCACAACAGATAGTAGTTTTTCAACATACTTTGAAATGGGTGAACAAAACTTCTTTGATTCTCTAGATAAAATTGTATCTGAGTCAGGAACAGAATTACCAGAAAATTATTATAATGATACTTATAGAGTAATCTCATCTGGAAATTATGTATTCCCAGAAGATACAACAATTACGATGATAGATAAGTATGATAGAAATAATCCAGAGTATTATTACTATACTGTAACTGCAGAAGATGAAAAAGCAAAAAAAACTGAATTTAGATTAGATGAATTTTTATGTATGGGCAGTATAGATGAAAAATACCAAGAATCAGAAATGAAACAAAAATATTATCTATCGGATGTAAATTACGAATATGAGAACTTCATATTTATAGTAAACTTTGAAGGCTCTAAATTTGCAGAATTTGAAGATGGTGCAAAAATAACGCCTGATAATTGCTATTTCGAGATGTATTTAAGATATGATATTGATATAAATGGAGAAAAAGGAAAAATAGATTTAGCAAAAATCATAAATGACCAATTATATACAACTGGATATAATATATATAAATCAAGCTCTACTATTGGAATAGATGCAAGTTTAAGCAGAGAAAAAATTTATTTAGGAAATGAAGAAATTTTAAAAGTAGATACAAGCTATAATTCAAATAATGTTTCTACAATCTTCGATACTAGATATTTTGATAAAAAATTAGGTGTAAAATTAACATTCTTTGTAAAAGATGAAACAGGTGAATATGTACAATTAACTGGTGGTAGTTTGCTTGGTACTGTATTCGAACTTAATGGACATTACTACTATCCAAGAGCAGATGGTACAACAAGAATTAAAATTGCAGAACTTGTTTCTAATGCTTCATCAAATATATCATTAATTACAACAAATAGTACTTTAGAAACAGGAGATTATCAGATTTTAGTTGAAAGCTTTGGATCTGCTGATGGTATATATTTTGGTGTAGAAGCTTCTGCATCAGATGTAGTAAATATGCAAATAGTAAATGATATTTATGGATTAAAATCTAGTTTAGAATCAGATAAACAAGCAATTATAGATTCTGAAACAGGACATACTTTAAATGATGAAGGTTATATTTCAGAAAATGATGAAGATAATAAGCTAAACTTAAAATTAGATTATCAATCAGGATTAAGTAATCCATATATAACAGTATCTTTATACAGAAGAAATTATGATAAATCAGATGATGAAAATATTAATCCTTATGATACAACATATACACAAGTTGATTTAAAAGATTATGTTACAAATGATTTAAGTTTACCACAAGAAATAGTAAGTTCTTATGATGACAGTAATCAAGAAGTTGTTGATTTTCTAGATTCATTTAAGAAATTTGATAGAGAATATGAGGCAATAGATACTGCTACGATAAAAGAAAAATCTCAAGATATGGTTACAGTTACATTTGATAATTTAGATTATGAATTAAAAACAAAACTAACAACAGGAACATATAAACTGGTATTTAAATTATATGATATAAACAATGAAACTGTACAAAGAGAAATTAAGAATGATGAAGGATATATAACAGGTACAGAAGATTATACAGTAAATGAGTATCAAGAAATTGGAGATGCATTCTCATATATTATTATAAAATAATATATGAGATGCTCCTCATATAAATAAAACATAAAATTTATTTATAAAAGTCTAGACTAAAAAAAACAAATAATATATAATATAATTTGTAAAAAAAAGATTTCTTGAAAGGAAATTAGTACAATGGAAGAAAATTTTGAGTTATCGAAATTAAGTCACGAAAGTCTATTAAATCTATATAAAACAGTAGATGAATATATAGCTTTTTTAGAAAAAGAAGAAAAAGAAAAAAGTACGGAGGAATAAATGAGCGATATATCTTTAGAAATAGAAAAATATATATCTAGTAATAAAGAAATATTAAGTGTATTGCCTGTAAACACAAAGAAAAATCGAAGCAAATATGTTGAAAAAGTAAGTGAATTGCGTGATGCTGCTTTAAAAATTAGACAAGTAATATTAACTGAAATAGAAGAAAGATATGACAAAATTGTTGATATTACAGAAAATCCTAATATTGCTAGAATAAATAAAAATATAGAAAGTATCGGAAATATTGATCTATTTAATGAATTGAATACTCCTTATGAAAAACTAGAATTTGATAAAATAATTCATAGTTTACATTGTTTCTTTGAAGGAAATTTCGATTTAGTTAATCAAAATATAAAATTATTTATTGATAAGTTTAAAGACTTTGGAATAGAACTTACAGAAGATGATTTTACTTACAGTAAATTTACAAATGAGTATATAAAAGTATTTTTTGAAGAAATTGAAAATTTTTCATCAGATAGATTAAAGAAGACATTTGAAGATATTTATTGGAAATGTCCTGATATTGTCACACATATAGAGCTTAACTTAAGATATTTATATTATATAAATGCAAAAAAGATTGAAAAAGAATTAAATGATAGAAATGATAGAGTTTTAAGTGAATTAAAATTAAATAAAAATAAGTTTGTACAAAGATTTTTTGATTTAAATAAAGAACTAATAGAAATAGAAAGAATTGATCAAAAGCGTTTATTAGATAAATTTGTAAATGGTGAATGGAAAATAAAAGACTTTGCAAATAAAGAAATGGAAGTACTATATGAAAAATTATATATAGGAGATTATTTTGCATCTACACCAGAAAAGCAAGAAGAAATCAATAATAATTTTGTAAGCTTATTGCATACACTTCAAGAATATAATGTATATATAAAATATAAATATATTATAGATGATTTAAAGAAAAAATATAAAAATAAAGATTCATTTAAAGATGCTTATGAAAAGAAAAACAAAGAACTTCGTAAAAAAGAACAAGAATTAGTTAAAGAAAATGAAAAACATAAAAGAAATATAAAAAGAGCAAAAAGTTTATTATTTGTATTCTTTAGAAGAAAAATAAAAAGAGAAATTTATGCTTTTCCAGTATTAACTAATGAAAAAATAAAAGAAATTAATAATCTTTATATTGATTTAGATGAAGAAATGGTTAATACAAGAATAGCAGAATTTGTTGACGAAAATTGTTCAATTAAATATATGTTTAAAATTGTAACTTCTTTCTATACTTATAATTATAATCTTATAAAAGAACATTACAAAGATGATCCAGATGTTGATGTAACAGAAGAATTGCAAGAATTATTAGATTTCATAAATCAACCATATAAAGTAATGCTTAATAATGTTAAACTTGCAGAAGAGCCAAATATTACATCTATAATTTCAAACAGATATCAAATAATGAATATAAGATTAGAAAAAGAAGATTTAGAGGAAAATTTAGATACTCTTATACAGGACGTTGAAAAAATAGTTAATTATTATAATATTAAAAAAAGTAATTTGGATATAAATGATATTACTTTTATAGAAAAAGTGAAACCAATGTTATCAAAAAGATAAATAAAGGATAGGCGGTTTTATATGAGATACGAAAATGATGTTATATCTAAAAAGATAGAAAAAAGGCAAAAAATAAAAAGATTTTCTATTATAATATTATATATAATTTTGATTCCTATTATATTATTTAGTTTATCGTTAATAATTTTGGAACTAGGAAATTCGAATGAAATTCCTAGTTTTTTAAATATCGAAGTTTATACTGTTATTTCAGAAAGTATGGAACCAAGATTAAGTAAAAATGATATTGTAGTAGTAAAAAAAGGTTATTCTAATGATCGTTTTAAAGTGGGGAATATTATTACTTTTAAAAAAGATAATGGAGAAATTATTACTCATAGAATAAAGAAAATTATTATTAGTGATAATCAAAATGCATATATAACTCAAGGAGATAATAACGAAAAACAAGATGAAGAAATTGTAACTTATGATAAAATAATTGGCAAAGTTATTTATACAATGCCTGATTTAGGAAATTTTACAAAATTACTTAGAAACAAACTATTTTTCTCATTTTGTATAATAATACTTGTTTTAATTATTATTTATGATAAAAAACAAAAAGATAAAAAAATTCAAAGAAAAATAGAAAGAGAAAAATACGAAAAAAAATCTAATTTTTATTTTTAAATAGGAGAAGTGAAAATGGCTGATAGTCCAGAAGTAATACAAGCTAAAGAAAAAAGAGATGATAAAGAATTCTTTTTGGAAACAGTAAAAACAAATCCTGCATTAATAGAATGGGCAAGTGATGAAATAAAAGATAATAAAGAAATTATATTACAAGCCGTAAAAAGAGATGGAGGAGCATTAGAATTTGCAAGTAATAGACTTAAAGATGATAAAGATGTACTTCTAGAAGCAGTACAACAAGCAGGTTGGACTTTTTGTTATGCAAGTAATAGATTAAAAGCAGATAAAGATGTTGTATTAAAAGCTACTGAAGGAGATGGACAAGCTTTATATTATGCTAGCAAAGAATTAAGAGATGATAAAGAAGTTGTTATGAGTGCTGTTAATAATAAGCCTATTATATTAAAATATGCTAGTTTAAGATTAAGAAATGATAAAGATGTTGCAATGTTAGCAGTTAGTAAAGCAAAGCAAAAAGTAATAGATTTTATAACTCCAAATTTAAGAGAAGATGAAGATATAAAAAATTTATTAAATAATTAAATAGATGAATTATAAATAAATAAGTAATAAACCTTTTTAAAAAGAATATATAATTAAAAAGGTTTATTTTTTTATTAATTGGAGATGTTTTATGAGAAATTATGAGAGAGTAAGTAAATTTTTAGAAATTCCAAGAGAAGTTATGAGTAATATACCAAAGATTACTATAACTGGATTTGATGAAATTTTTATTGAAAATTTTAAAGGTATTTTGGAATATGAAGATTTCTTTGCAAGAATAAGCACATCTTTAGGAAATATAAATATTAACGGATTTAATTTGAAATTAAATCAAATGACAGATGATGACATATTAGTTACTGGAAAGATAGAAAATATAGATTTTGAAAATAAAAAATAGTTTGAGGGTAAGTTTATGATTTTTAAAATTATATATATGTTTTTTGCAGGATGTGTAAATATTGTTGTTGAAGGATTTTTTATTGAAAGATTTTTAAATATTTGTAAAAATAAAAAAATCTTTATAAAAGATTTAAAAAGACAAAATAATGCATATCTAAAAGCTAAGATTTTAAAATCCGATTTTAAGGAAGTAGTACATATTGCGAAACAAACTAAATGTAAAATTAAAATAGAAAAGAAATCAGGAGTTCCATTTTTTATTAATAGATATAGAAAAAGAAAAATTTTTGCAATTGCTATTTTAGTAATTGCAATTTTTATTTTTATAATTACTAAATTTGTTTGGAATATAGAGATTGTTGGTAATGAAAATTTAAGTTCTGAAGAGGTTACAAATTTAGTTAATGAATATGGAATAAAAGTTGGAACATTGAAATCTAAAATTGATATTCAAAAAATAAGTAATGATATACGATTAGATAGAGAAGATTTATCTTGGATAGGAATTAATATAAAAGGAACAAATGCTATTATAACAATTGAAGAAAAATCTGAAATTCCAGATATTGTTGATAAAAATGAAATTTGTAATATTATTGCAAGTAAAGATGCTGTAATTTCTAAAATGATTGTACAAAGTGGTACAGCGATAGTATCAGTAGGAGATGAAGTAAAAAAAGGAGATATTTTAGTAGAGGGAGTCATGGAAGGAGAGCATACAGGAATAAGAAATGTTCATGCAGAAGCAGATGTTTTTGGAGAAATTCATTGTGAAAAAGAGAGAAAAGAGAACTTTGTGCAGAATGTTACAGTAAAAACAGGAAATGAACAGAAAAAAAATGAAATTTGTATAAATAATTTTAAAATAAATTTAAATAAAGGGGTTTCAAAATTTAAAAATTATGATACAATAGTCACAAATCAAAAAGTAAAGTTTTTTTCTAATTTTTATCTTCCAATAGAAATAAAAACAACTAAATATATAGAGCTTAGAAATGAAATAAAAAATTACACAGAAGATGAGCTAAAACAAAAACTTGAAACAGAATTAGAACAAGAGTTAGAAAACGAATATGAAGTTTCTAAGTATGAAGATAAAAATAAAAATAGAAGTACAGATATCGTAGTAGAATCTGATGGAATAGATTTTAAATTAATTTATGATCTTAGGGAAGAAATTGGAATAAAGACAAAATTAAATTAGGAGGGATTGCTGTATGGCTGAAGAAAGAAGTTTGAAAGTGCTTTCTAATGATACTACTTTTTTTAGTAGAGTTTCTAGCACATTAACAAAATTATTAACACCAACAAAAATTGGTATTAATGGAATGATGATAAATATTAAAAGAAGCAGTGCCATTAAATATTTTGAACAATCCAAAAATGCTGAAGATATAACTGATGTCGCAAAAAAAGATCAACTTCAAAACAGATATGAAGAAAGTTATACATTATATTTAGAATCAATAGATAAATATATAATGGATTCAATTTATAAAAAAGTAAAAAATCATATTGCATCTGTATTTGAAAAAGATGCTTTAGCAAATTATTATAATGTAGTTCATTTAAAAGATACAGAATATTTAGAATATAAATATAGAAAACAAAAATTTTTACTTGATTTAGATTATGATAGTTTAACTGCTAATAAAAAAGAAAAAATAGTAAAAAAATATGAACCAATTTATGTAGAAAAAATGGACGGAATATATAAGGGAATATTGAAAAATTATTCTGTAAAATTAGCAGATGGAATGCGTGCTAAAAGAATTAATCAAATAGACCTTTATAAAAAGATTTTTGAAACTTTAGAAGATTATATTAAAAGAATTTTACCAATAAAATTCAGAGTTGATGGTACAGAAAAATATGGAAAAGTTTTAAAAGAATATGAAGAATATGAAAAATTTAGTGTTGGAAAATTAGATGAAAAAGATTTTGTTGAAAAAAATATGATTTTGCTTGGTTTAAGTAGAGTTTTATTTACACATAGCTTGCCACTTGTTGCAGCAGAACAATGTTACAATAAACTTTTGAAAGACACTAGAAATCTTATTTCTTCAGCAACTTCTGAAGAAAAGAAAGAATCTGTATATCAAATATTATTAAAATTAATTGAAGATTATAATGTTAAATTATTGTCAACAAAAGTATATTGGGACAAGCCAGAAGAAAGAGATGCATATAAAAAATTTTGGGATGCATATAGTCAAACAAATTCTTCTGAGCAAAAAGAAATATTATCTTTAAAAAGAGAATTATATAATACTGCTGATGAATACGAAAAATATGCAGAAGTTAGACAATTTTATAAAAATAAATTAGTATCTTTAGGAGCAATGAGAGTTATAAGAACAACTCCTTCTAGAAAGTTTTATGGTCATTTTATAAAAAAGGAAAAATGTAATGAGTAAATTAGTAGAAGTAGAATATTTGGATTTAAAAGAAAATGTAGAATATGAAAAACTAATAAATAAAGTTATAAGCAAATGCTTTAATATTGAAAATCTAGAAGATTCTAAATTATATATAAGTATTACATTAACAACTCCTGAAAATATTAGAAAACTAAATAAAAAGTTTAGAAATGTAGATAAAGAAACAGATGTGCTTTCATTTCCAATGTTTGAAAAAGAAGAAATTTCTAATTTAAAAAATTTAGAATATGAAGAGGCACTTGGAGATATAGTAATTTCTGTCGATAGAGTGGAAAAACAAGCTGAAGAATATGGGCATAGTTTTGAAAGAGAATTAGCATATATGGTTGTTCATGGTTTTTATCATTTAATGGGAGAAGACCATATTGAAGAAAATGATAAGAAACAAATGAGAGAAAAAGAAGAAAAAGTTTTAGAAAGTTTAAATATTTTTAGAGGTTAAAATGGATAATAAATGGAAAAATAAAAATTTTTTTGATGCTCTAAAAAATTCTTTAAATGGAATTGCTTATCTTATTAAAAATGAAAAAAATATAAAAATAGAATTAATTTTTGCAATTTTAGCAATAATAGCTAGTATAGTATTGAAAATAAATTTACTAGAATTAGCATTAATTGTTTTTGCTATTTTTATTGTATTGTTTGCTGAATGTATAAATACAGTTTTAGAAAATGTAGTTGATTTATGCACAGAAGAATATAATGAAAAAGCAAAAATTGCTAAAGATGTTGCAGCTGGAAGTGTACTTATTGTTTCAATATTATCAGTTATAATTGGTATATTAATTTTTCTACCAAAAATAATAGAAATTTTATTATAAAATAAACTAATAAAAATAGTTTTGGAGGTACTTATGAAAAAAATTGTAATTGCACTAGTAATTATATTATTAATTGCTATACCAGTATTTTTACTAAATTACAAATCAAAGACAGATATTCCAGCAGAAGACAATTTATCAAAAGCAAATGAAGAAGAAATTGTAACAGAACCAGAGAAAGATACACCACAAATTAAAATATTTAATGGAAATGCAAGACCAATGGCATTTATGATTGATAATAATACAAATGCACAACCTCAAGCCTCAATAAATAAAACATATATGGTATATGAAATAATTGTTGAAGGTGGAGAAACTAGATTAATGGCGTTATTTAAAGGAGTAGATGCAGATTCAGTAGGCCCAATTAGAAGTTCAAGACATTATTTTCTAGATTATGCTATGGAAAATGATGCAATATATGCGCATCTTGGAATGAGTCCGCAAGCTCAAGGAGATATGGCATTATATGGAATTAATAATATAAATGGACAAGCTTATGATACTGGAAAACCACAAACAGCAACATCTCTATTTTGGAGAGTAAAACATAAAAAAGCACCTCATGATGCATATACAAATACAGAATCAATTTTAAAAATTGCTAATGATAAAAAATATACTACAACTTCAAGTAAAGAAAGTGTATTAAATTATGTTCTAGATGAGGTAAACTTAGATACTCCTGATGCAGTAATTGCAAATGTAGTTACAATACCATACGCTACTGGGCATAAAGTTAGATATGAATATAATTCTGAAACAAAAAGATATACAAGATATTCAAAAAATAAAAAAATGACAGATGAAGTTTCAAAAGAAGATATTACAACAAAAAATATTATAATAACACTTGCAAAAAATTATACTTTAAATGATGGAGAAAACAAAGGTAGACAAGATGTTGTAACAGTTGGCGAACTTGATGGATATTATATAACAAATGGTAAAGCTATAAAAATAAAATGTATTAAAGAAGATAGAAAAGAACAAACAAAATATGTAGATTTAAATGGTAATGAAATAAATGTAAATGATGGAAATACTTGGGTTAATGTATGTCCAATAGATGCAGATATTTCAATTACAGAGTAAAAAGAAAAGGAATAATATGGGAGAATTTAAATCAGGTTTTGTTTCTCTAGTAGGAAGAACTAATGTTGGAAAATCCACACTATTAAATGCTTTAGCAAAAGAAAAAATTGCAATTACAGCTAACAAAGTTCAAACTACTAGAACAGCCATAAAAGCAATTTTAAATGATGAAAATTATCAAATAATAATTACAGATACACCTGGAATACATAAACCTAAAACAAAATTAGGAAAAACAATGATAGATACAGCATTTGGTGTATTTTCAGAGGTTGATGTAATTATTTTTCTAATAGAAGCTACATCAAATGAAATAGGTAGAGGAGATAGAAGAATATTAGATAAGATAATAGAAAGCAAAAAACCTTGTATACTTGTAATTAATAAGATTGATTTAGTACAAAAAGAGAAACTTTTAAATCTTATAAATATTTATAGCAAAGAATATAATTTTAAAGCTGTTTTGCCAATATCAGCTGAAAAAAAATCAGGGATAGATGAATTAATAAATGAATTAGTTAAGCTTTTACCAGAAGGACCTAAATACTATTCAGATGAAGAATATACAGATCAAACAGTAAGACAAATTTCAGAAGAAATAATTAGAGAAAAGGCATTACTTTTTCTACAAGATGAAGTTCCACATGGAATTTATGTTGAAATTGAAAACTTTAAAAACAGAACTACAACTAAAGGAGAAGAAATCCACGATATTGATGCAACAATATATTGCTTAAGAGAATCTCATAAAGGAATAATTATTGGAAAAGGTGGAAATCTTTTGAAAAAAATAGCAAGTTTTGCAAGAAAAGATATTGAAGAAATGCTTGGAACAAAAGTAAATTTGAAAGTATGGGTCAAAGTAAAAGAAGATTGGCAAGAAAAAGATAATATAGTAAATAAATTTAAATTAAAATAATACCAGTATAAATCTTCTAAAATTACAAAAGATAAATTCAAGAAGGAGAGAAGTCACATGATAAAAAGTTTAGCTTGGAATACATTTAAACAAACTGGAAACATAAATTCTTACTTAGAATTTAAAGAAGTAGAAAATATAGAAGAAAATATGAAGGTAGTAATAGATGAAACAAATAAAAGTAAATGGAATAATAATAGCAGAAAATAATATGGGGGATTTTGATAAAATGCTTACAATTTTAACCCCCAACTTAGGAAAAATTGGGTGCAGTGCAAAAGGCTCAAGAAGACCTAAAAGTCTTCTTCTTAGCGGTACCCAATTTTTGTGCTTTGGAGAATATATGTTATTTAAAGGTTCTGATACTTATACAATGAATTCTTGTGAAACAATAGAAATGTTTTACAATATTAGAACAGATTTAGACAAATTAACTTATGCATCATACATAACTAAAATAATAAATGATGTTACAACAGAAAATCAAAATTCATTCAATACTTTAAAATTATTTTTAAATACTTTATATATGATTTCAGAAACTGATAAAGATTTAGATTTCATAACTTCTGTTTTTAAAATGAGAATTCTTAAAATTCTTGGTTTTGCACCTAATTTAACAGAATGTACTAATTGTAAATCAAAAGAAAATTTAAATTTTTTTAGTATAAAAGATAATGGAGTGAAATGTGTAAATTGTGCTAAAAGTGATACAGGAGCTTTAAAATTAAGTGACCCTACTAGAAATGCTCTTTTATATATTATGAAAGCAGATCCTAAAAAAATATTTTCTTTTGAACTTTCAGAAAATTGTAAAAAAGAATTAGAGTTAATTTCAAGTATATATTTAAACGAAAAATTAGAAAAAGAATATAAACTAGAGAAATTACTTTAAAAAATAAATAAAGAATAATTTACTTGCAAAATAGTATTTTTACTTATATAATGTTCTTACTAACAAAAAAATAAAAAGGAGTGATTATTATGATGAATATTACTATTACCGGAAAAGAACTAAAAGCTACTGAAGCAATTAAAGATTATGTGAAAAAGAAATTAACTAGAATAGAAAAATATTTTGCAGATGAAAACATTGATGTAATAACTACAATAAAAAAAGAAAATACATCTTCTGAAATTGCTGAAATGTATGTTTCAGTAAAAGGAATGTCTTATAAAGCTGTTACAGAAGATAAAGATTTATATGCATCAATAGATAAAGATATAGATATTCTTGAAGGACAAATTAGAAAAACAAAAGCAAGAAAAGAAAAAATGATGAAAGACTCATCTATTAAACAAATGAATATAAGTGGAATAGAACCAGAAAAACAAGTTGAAGATGAAGTTATTAAATCTTTGTCTTATGAAATTAAACCTATCTCAATAGATGATGCTAAATTAAAACTAAAAGAGAAAAAAGGTAATATTTTCTATACTTTTGTTAATGTAGATACAGGAAAAGTAAATGTAATTTTCAAATTGAAAGATGGAGATAATTTTGGTTTAGTAGAGCCAGAAGCTTAAAAATAAAATTTTATAATAAGATAAAAAAATAGATATTGTATTTTTTAGTACAATATCTATTTTTTCCAAAAATTACTTGTTTAAAAAAATCTAATTTACACAACATATATATTGAAAATGCATTAAATTATTTAATACATTTTTCTAAGAGTAAAGATAGTGTGAAGCAATTTATTAAATTAAAGTAGAATACACTATTTAAATTCGGAGGTGAATTAGAAATGGCAAGAAGTAATAAAACAGTAGTTCCAGAAGCTATGGATTCATTAGAAAAATTCAAATATGAAGTAGCTAGTGAAGTTGGTGTTAATTTAAAAAACGGTTATAACGGAAATATATCAGCTAGAGACGCTGGTAGAATCGGTGGTAACATGGTAAAAAAATTAATAGAACAAGCTGAAAACCAAATGACTAACAAATAAGTTTAAGTTAAATTAAGTAGAAAGGCGGGAGATATCTCGTCTTTTTACAATTAAACTTTGTTATTTTGAAAAAATTTTGAAATTAAAATGATACATAAATGTATATTGTCAAAAGAAGTTTTAATGATATAATGAAAAACAGATACAATAAAAGAAGGAGAATTTTTATGTATAAATTAATGGCAATAGATTTAGATGGAACTCTACTAAATTCTTCAGGCGAGGTTTCAGAAAATACAAGAAAAGCCTTAAAAAAGGTAAAAGAGAGTGGAGTAGAAGTTGTACTTTCATCAGGAAGGCCTATTAGTTCAACTGAAAGTTTAGCAATTGAGCTTGGCGTTGATAATTACTTAATTTCAGGTAATGGTGCAGCTGTTTTTGATATAAAAAATCAAAAAATTATATATGATAGATTTTTAAGCAAAGAACAAGTTTTAAGCATAGCTAAAATTTGTGAAGAAAATAGCTTTTTTTATAATGTTTATACAGAAGATGAAGTTATAGCAAATTCATTGAATTATAATATTTTGTTCTATCATAAAGAAAATGTAAAAAAAGTTGAAGAAAGAAGAACACATATTAATATAGTTCAAAATATTGAAAAATACATAAGAGAATCTGGAAAAGAAAGATTTTTAAAGATTACTGTTTGTGATGAATCTCAGTTTATTTTTAATAGTATTATGAAAAAATTGAAAGAATTAAATGGTATAGATGTGTTAGAAGTTGCATATATGTCTAGAAAGAAAATAAAAGATGGTACAGATGATGTAGATATTCAATATTATTATACAGAAATAACAAATGAAAATGTTAATAAATGGACAGCCATAGAATTTCTTCTAGATAAGTTAAATATCAAAAAAGAAGAAGTAATAGCAATTGGAGACAACATAAATGACCAAGAAATGATACTTGAATCAGGACTAGGTGTAGTAATGGGAAATAGTAATCCAAAAATGAAGGAAATTGCAGATGAAATTGTAGCTGATAACAACTCTGAAGGAGTGCTTGAAGCTATAAATAAATTTGTATTAAAGTAATTATAACAATCAAGTTACAATTAAAATAAGTTTTTATTACAAGTAAGCTAATTTATTGATTTCAAGGGCTTATTATTGTAAAATAAAGTAAATAGTATGAGAAAAAATATCTCAAAAATAGAATAAAATAATTTCATGTAAATAAAGGGAGGAACTTATCATGGCAATCAATCCAATGCAAAGAAGAGCTAGAAATTCATTTTTAATAGGATTTTTAGTAGCATTAGTTATAATGGCAGTAGTAGTATTTATATTATTATTCCAAATTAAATCAATAAATGAGGCAAAAGCTAAATTAGAAGCGCTACAAAAGAGTGTTTTAGTAGCAAATGATGACTTAAAATCAGGACAAGAAGTTACACTAGAAGATAACTTTACTACTACTAAAATTCAAACAACAATAGATCCAGAAAAAGTCATTTCTGATTTAGATTTTGAATATACAAATAAAGACGGTGAACCTGTAACTATGTTAGATGATAAAGGTGCTGAAAAGAAAAAGAAAATGGTTATGAAAATAGCAGTACCAGCTGGAACAATTATAACAAAAGACATGTTAGTAGAAGAAGAAAATCAAACAACAGATAGTACCAGAGTACAAGAATATAACATGATTGTGTTACCTTCTCAATTGGTAAATGGTGATTATATAGATATAAGAATGTCTTTGGCAAATGGTCAAGATTACATAGTTTTATCTAAAAAATTAGTTTTAGGTACAAACGAAACAACAGTATGGCTTCAATTAAGTGAAGAAGAAATATTAACATTAAGTAATGCAATTGTTGAAACATATACATTCCCAGGAGCAAAACTTTATGCAATACAATATGTTGAGCCTGGATTACAAGATGAATCAATACCAACTTATACAGTAAGTGAAGATGTATTAGCATTAATAAATTCTGATCCTAACATAGTAAAAGAAGCAAGAGACAATTTATGGTCACATTATGTTTCTGAAAATAGAACAAATTACTTTGAACCATTACGTACACAAAATCTTGATAGTCAAGGTTCTTTAGTAAGTGCAGGAAATTCTAGTGAAATTGAATCAATAAAAGCAGCAAGACAAGAATTTGTTGAAAATCTAGAAGGAACAGAGGATGTTGGATACACAAGATAAAATTGGAGGATAGTAAACACTAATGGAAAAAATTGCTTTTATAGGTAGTTATGATAAAGCAGATTTAATAATTTATATTGCTAAAATACTAAACCTTCTAGGAAAAAAAGTTCTAGTTATAGATAGTACAACATTACAAAAAACTAGATATATTGTTCCTAAAATGAAACCAGCTAAATGTTATATTACATCATTTGAAGGAATAGATATAGCAGTTGGTTTTGAAAGTTTAGAACAAATCAAACAATATTGTGATTTGAAAGAAGGAGCAAATTTTGATTACGATTTTGCTCTTGCAAATATAGATTCATACAAAGGATATTGTAATTTTGGATTAAAAACGGAAGATAAAACTTTCTTTATTACTTCTTTTGATATGTACTGCTTAAGAAGAGGACTACAAGTTTTCAAAAAAATGCCAAATAGGATAAAAGTTCAAAAAATACTTTTCTCAAAAGATATGTTACCAGAAGAAGATGAATATTTAAATTATCTTTCTAAAGACTTAAATATAGAATGGGCAGAAGAGGTTGTATTCTTTCCTCTTGAACAAGGAGATCAAACAGCATTATTTATTAATCAAAGAGCAGAAAGAATTCAACTTAGAGGATTATCTAGACAATATATTGAAGGATTAGAATATATTGTTGAAGTAATGGGTATCGCAAAACAATGTGAAATTAAAAAAGCTATAAAAATATTAGAAAGAAATTAGTCTGGAGGAATTTTAAATGGCAATAATTGGTTTTTGGAGTGGAAGTAGGAAAGAAACAGGTCAAACACTATCAATTACCGCGATAGCAACACACATGGCTGTTGAACACAATTATAAAATATTATTAATTGATGCTACATTTGATGATGATACAATGGAAAGATGTTTTTGGTATGTAAACAATAAAGATAATAAAAAAGACATTTTAAAAACATTAAATAAAGGAAAATTAGATATATCTTCTGGAGCAGAGGGATTACTTAGTGCAGTTGCAAGTAATAAAACAACTCCTGAAATAGTTCAAAACTATACAAGAGTTGTTTTTAACGGTAGGTTAGATGTTTTATGTGGATTAAAAACAACATCACCAGAGGAATTTACAAAAGCTTTAATTCATTATAATGATTTAGTAAAAACAGCTGATAAATTTTATGATATGGTTTTTGTTGATATGGAAAAAACACTAAAATATAATACAACAAAATTATTATTAAAAGAATCAAATGTAATTGTATATAACTTTACAAAAAATCGTAAACAAGCTGATGAATATTTAAATGCTTTAAATGAAGATAAAGAAATTTTAGATAAAAAGAAAATAATACCTTTACTTTCTAATTCTGATAGTGATTGTGTATATAATGTAAAAAATATTACTAAATATATTGGAGAAAAAAGAGATATACCTACAATACCTTATAACTCAACATTTGTAAGAATGGCATCTGAAGCGGGAGTAGCAAATTATTTCTTAAAAAATAAATTAGTGACAGCATCAACAAATGATAAAGATGGAATTTTTAAGCATTCTGTTGAACATGCATGTCAAGCAATTATAAAAAGATTAGAGGACTTAAAATACAAAGTATAAATTAAAATACAAAAGTTTTAAAGGGAGGAACCTTTAATGAATATAGCAAATATCGCTTTAATATTCGTTGTATTAGTAGCTGCTGCAGCTGCTATTGTACACATGGTTAAGAAGAATAAGAATGAAATGGTTGATGGCTTAGAGGTTGACGACAAAACTTATACATTAGACAAAATGATTACGTTCGTTAAACAAAGACTTGATGAAATTACAAAAATCAACCTTTATGATATTGGTTTATCAGAAGAAGAATTGAAAAGAAGAAGAGCCAAAAAGTATGAACTAAAGAAAGCATTAAAGGGATGTACTTATGGCGATGTTAACGATAAAAAATATGTTAAAGAATTGATATATGATTTATTAGCAAAAGAATATGGAGTTGATGAAACAAATATATCAAAGGCAATTCCTTTTGATACACCATCACTTCTTACAGCACAAGATAAATTTGATGTATTAATACACGAATATAAGAAAACATTTGGATATGAAGCATTAACAGAACTTATTAAAAAATATGATTTAGCTAGATTGAAGTATGTTGAAGGTGAATCAAAACCTTGTTATGTTATAACAAATGAAGAAATAGATGAAATATATGAAAAAGAGCAATTTCAATTAGACTTTAATGATAAACTAGAAGTAGTTGTTCAAAGAATTTATCAAAAATATAAAGGATTTAGTAGTATAGATGAAATAAGAGATATGAATATAGATGGTGTTTCTGGTGGTACATCTGGTCTTCCAGAATCATTCTTAAGCCAAGTAGCACAAACAGATAGTGACTATTTAAAACAAGCTATGGAATCTAAGATTCCTAGAGCATGTGATGCTATCTGGATATTCTTCCAAGGTAAATCTATACGTTTAGCATTCCTTTCATTTGGAACAGAAGCAGAACTTAAGAGAGTATGTCAAAATATTTATAAATATAATAACCCAGGTCAGTTATCTGATACAAACGGTTTTAAAATTAATGAAATGAAGGATGGTTCTCGTGTCGTTGTTGTTAGACCAAGCATGTGCGAAACATGGGCATTCTTCGTAAGAAAGTTCGACGTAAAGCGTGCTACACTTGAACAAATAGTTAAATTTGATGGAAAAGAAGAAACAATTGAATTATTAAAGTTTTTAGTAAAAGGAGCTAGAATTATAGCCCTAACTGGTGAGCAAGGTTGCCGGAAAAACAACAATGCTTATGGCAATGATAGAAAATATATACGAAACAATGAACCTTCGTATTACAGAAACTGCATTCGAGCTTCACTTAAGAAAAATATATCCAACAAGAAATATCGTATCAATGCGTGAAACTGAAACAATTTCTGGTCAGGACTGTTTGGACGTTCAGAAAAAGACTGATGGTTCTGTTAACATCATCGGTGAGGTTGCAACAGACCCCGTAGCATCTTGGATGATTCAATCTGCACAGGTTGCTTCTAAATTTACATTGTTTACTCACCACGCTAAAACTTTTCCAAACTTAGTTACAGCACTTCGTAACTCAATGTTAAGAACTGGTGTATTCAAAGATGAGCAAACAGCTGCTGAGCAGGTTGTTCAAGTATTGAACTTTGATATTCACTTAGTAAAAGACTTTAGAGGTAGACGTTACATAGAAAGAATTACAGAATGTATACCAGTAGAAGAGAAAAATGAGTATACATTTGATCATAGAAAAGAGAAAACATTAGAAGGAAAATTTGATAAATTTTTCGATAATGCAACAATATTCTTTACAAAACAAACTAACAGAGAATTATATAAATATCGTAATGTACTAGAATTCGTTGATGATTCTTATGTATTAACAAATCCTATTTCTGATGAAAATATCAGAGGTATGAGAGAAAATATGAATGACACAGATGTTGAAGCATTTGATGCTTTTCTAGAAAGAAATTGGGGAATCAAACCTCCAAAATTAGTTGCTTACGATGAAAATGGAAAAGAAATAAAATCAGAAGATGCTGAATTACTTGAAAAAGAAGCTGTTAAAGTAGCAGAAAAAACTACTCAAAAACAAATAGAAAGGCCACATCTTCAAAGACCTGCAAGTGCTGGAGCAAACACAAGGCCAGTAATTAAGAAAAAACCAGTAAGTTCAGCAAATAATGTTAGAAGAACAGAATTAAATTCTGCTAATATTAAAAGAAAACCAACAGAATTAAAAAATTTTGATTTAGATGATGAGGAATAACTCTTAAAAGAAAGAGAGGTGTAAAAGCTACATGTCACAAGACATTTTAAAGTACCTAATTCTAGGAATTGGTGGTATTTTTGCATTAATAGTAATTATATTTTTAGCACTTAGCAAAAAAATGCAAAATAAAGAGACAAAATATGTAAAGTCATTAGTTGAAGGTACACGAAACACAGCTTTAAGTTTAGATGTTTTCTTCCAAAAGTTTTATATTATATGTACAAAAAATCCAATATTAAGAAGATATGCATTAAAACTTAGAAGAAGACTTGAAATTATAAACTTAGAAGATGAATACATAACAAGAAAACAAGTTGCTAGTATTATGTTTAAAGCTGTTCTTATAGTTATACCTCTTACAATTGTAATTATATATATGACACATAACAACTATTTAGTAATGTCTTCAATTTTACTTTTTGAGTTATTCTTTATTGAAACTCTACTAGAAGGTATGGTTGACGGAATAGATAATAAATTATTAAAAGAACAATTAGATTTCTTTTCAGAAATTAGACATGCTTATCATGAATTTAATATGGTTGAAGAAGCAATTTATGATGTAGCTCAAGATGATGAAAAAGAAGTATCAAGACAAGCAGAAAAAATTTATGAAGTTTTAATTTCAGATGATCCTGAAACAGAACTTGAAAAATATTATGATATAGCACCAAATAGTTTCTTAAAAGAATTTGCCGGTGTATCTTATTTAACAAAAGAATTTGGTGATAGAAAAGATAAAGATGGTGCATCTTTATACTTAAAAAATTTAAATAATATCACACAAGAAATGCAAATTGAAATTTTAAAAAGAGATAAATTAGATTATGTATTTCAAAGTTTATCAATGATTGCTGCATTACCAATTTTGTTCTTAGATACAGTAAAAAATTGGGCAGTAGGACAGTTCTCTTTTACTAGACAGTTTTATAATGGTACTGGTGGATTTATGATGCAGATTGCATTAATTATAATAACATTCTTATGTTATGTACTTACTAGAAAATTAAAAGATAATGGTAGTGTAAATACAGCTGCAAATATGGAAAATCCTTGGCAAGCAAAATTATATAAAAAGAAACTTGTTAAAAAATTTGTAGATTACTTTATTCCTAAAAACGGAACAAAAGAATATAGAAAAATTGTTAAATTATTAAAAGATTCTGCTTCAAAATTGAAAATGGAGTGGTTATACATAAATAGAATGGGAGCAGCTATACTTGCTTTTCTAATTTCAGTTATAATACTTTCTGCTGCACATAAACTTGCAATTAATTTTCAATTTACAGAACCAACATCAGACTATGACCTGTTAGGATCTATGTCTGAATCTCAAGAAAAAAAGGCAATGGAAACTACTGAAAAAGATAATGTTTTCTTGAAAAAATATCAATATGATTATAGTATAGAAAAAGAAGATTTAGCTGAAGAAATTGCTGAATCAGATGAATATGGTACTAGTACAGATGAAGAGTTAGCTACTATTACAGATAGAATTTGGGAAAAATTACAAATAGTTCAATCAGAATATATAAAATGGTTTGAAATATTAATAGCATTAGTAATAATGGTAATTGCATATCAAGTTCCAGTTTGGCTTTTAATGTTCCAAAAATTTATGAGACAAATGGATATGGAAAATGAAGTAATGCAATTCCAAACAATTATATTAATGCTTATGAAGATTGAAAGAGTAAATGTTGAAATGATATTAGAGTGGCTTGAAAGATATGCTAATATATTTAAAGAGCCAATTAGCAAATGCGTTAATAACTACGAAAGTGGACCTTGGGAAGCTTTAGAAGAATTAAAAAATGATATATCATTCCAACAATTAATAAGAATAGTTGAAAGCTTACAAGCTGCAGTTGAAAAAATACCAATTAGAGAAGCTTTTGATGAACTAGATACAGAAAGAGCATACCATCAAGAGAAAAGAAAAGAATCAAATGAAAGAACAATTTCTAAAAAATCTATGATTGGTAAAGTTATAGGTTTTGCACCAATGGTACTCCTTTTCGTTGGATACTTAATTGTACCACTTTGTGCTATTGGTTTAACAAGTATGACAACTGCATTCTCAAGTATGTCAGCAATGATGTAGAAAGGTAAAATATATGGAAAACACTGCTAAAGCATTATATATTGCAGGAGGAGTTTTACTAGCTGTAATAATTATGTCATTAATCGCATATTTTTTCTCAAGTATTAGTTCTTGGCCACAACAACAAGATGATACATTATCAACAGAACAATTAGCAAAATTTAATGCAGAATATGAAGTTTATGACAAAAGTGCTATGTATGGAACAGATGTTATTTCATGTTTAAATAAAGTAAGAAGCAATAATGAAAAATATGTTGATGAGTCTGGTACTGATGAATTAGATTCATCTAAAAAAAGAGGCTGGTTTATAACTGGCAACAAATATGGTAAGGAATATGAAATAAATGCTTATGTTAAAATAGAAGAAAAAATTGGAAAAAAGGGATTACAAGAAAGTTTAGATGTTTACTTTATTAATGAATCCAATAATTATAAAGAAGAATTAAGAAATACAAATACAAGTAATAAACTAGAAATTGTTAATATAGAACAAATAAATAATGCTCAGTCAGGAAATAGACAAGAAGGAGTAACATATACTGAATATACTAAAGATAGTGAGCTTGTAACCTCATCTAATTATTTAGAAGATAATAATAAATATATTGTAGCTGATGGGGGATCAGTAGAATATAATGGTAAAAAATATTATCCATTATATGGTGACAATAATTATGTGTTAATGAATTTAATTAGATTGTCAAATTTAGATATGAAGGTAGTTAAGAAAAATCCAAATAAATCAGAAGGCAAAATATGGAGCAAAGTAGTTTGGACAACAGCTTTATATGATTTTAAAACAAGAAGATTTACTTGTGATGGAATATTATATAATGATCAAACAGGAAGAGTTAACGCAATATACTTTTCAGAGATTTAAAAATAAAATTCTAGAGGAGAAAAAATGGAAAATGCGTCAAAAGCTCTAATTATGGCAGGTACAGTAATAATTTCAGTACTACTAATTACAATGTTTGTATATGTTTTTAGAGAAGGTTCTAGAGTTAGTGAAAATTATGATAGACAAAAACAATCTGAACAATTAGAGCTATACAATTCAAAATTTGAATTTTATAATAGAGAAAATAATACAATAATGGATTTGATTTCAGTTTGTAATTTAGCATACGATGTTAATGAATCTACAAAATCTACAAATAAAACCACTAGTGCAAATATTAAAGAAAGATATACTTATGATAATACAAACGCAGTTAGAATAGAAATTAAAGTTGGTGGTGCTACTTTTTGTATACCAGATGAATATATTGGATTAGAAAGAAATGAAATTGGTATTGGACAAAATCCAAATGTTGATAATAAGATGTCTATATACAATTTTGCAAATAAAACTCTAAAGAAATTAAAAGAAGATTATAGTATTACTTTTAGTATAGGAAATGATGAAGATACATTATCAACTACAAAGTTAGTAGATAATACAACAATATATAAATTTTTGTTTAAATGTAAAGAAATAAACTATAAAAAAGATCAAAATAATGCTTTAAACGGTCAAGTTGAAAGTATGATATTTGAAATATATGAAAATGCAAAATATAATGAAGTTTAAATAAAATCAAAACATTAAAATTATTGTAAAATAATAGAAAATATGATATAATATAAGTAGGTATTTTATGAAGAAAATATTGGCAGTAATGCTACTTTTAATAATTATAATTTTAACATTTTTTGTAGTGAATTATAAAAATTTACAAAAACAAAAACAAGAAGTTGAAAATTTTAATTTAGAATATGAAAGATATAATAAAGATAACTTAAATGGTTTAGATGTTACAACACTAATAAATAGAGCAATTAGTAATAATGAAAAGAATGCAGTTCCAAAAGATGAACAAGGTTTATATATTTTAGATGATGAAAATTGTATTGAAATATATGTAACCATGATAATAAACGAAACAACTTATAGAATGGAAAGAATAAATGATTTAGGAATTAATTCTTTCGTGGCATATTTTGGACAAGTTAGTTTTAAATGTACAGATGTGACATATCATAAGGAAAATGGAAAAATCGCATCAATGACATTTGAAGCTAAAGAATACTAAAGTTTTTAATGTTAAACTAGAAAAAAAGATATCTAGTTAATTTTAAAATAAAATACAATTTTTAATTTAAGGAGGAAAAAAAGTTATGGAGAATGCTTCTAAAGCGCTTTTAATAGCAGGTGCAATTTTATTAGCTATTTTAATTATAGCTATTGGTATGTTTATATATACTAGTGCACAAAGTACAATTCAAAACTCAATGTCATCAATGACAACACAAGAAATTGAAGGTTTCAACTCAAACTTTACAACTTATGAAGGAAAACAAACTGGTTCACAAGTTAAAGCTTTACTAGGAAGATTAATAGCAAATGCTAATACATACGAAGAAGAACCAGGAAAAGTTCCAAATGTTACAATTCAACCTAAAAAGGCAGATGCTACTAAAAATTCATACTATTATAATGATGATCAAGCTGGAAATTGTACAGAATATAGTAAGGGATTGAGTACAGCAAGAAGTCAAGTAGAGGCAAAACATGAATATACTGTTACAATGCCTACTGGTCAATCTGGATTAATTGAAGAAGTAGTAATCGAATATTAAGATTGAAATTTATATCTAAGATAGCTATTTTTTATAGCTATCTTAGATAAAATTGTGCATAAAAGGTGAAATACAAATATATGACAAACAAATATTTTTTATTTGTTATATATTTATATTTCAGAAAGGAAATTTTACAATGGATGATGCTGTTCATGCAATAATGATGGCTTTTGCAGTTATTGTTTTTGTAATTGCTTTTTCTATTGCAATGTATATGTTTTCAAAAGTAACTTCTACTGCTGAAGTTTTGGCATTATACACTGATTCAACTCTCTATTATGATAATATAAAAGATACTTATTTTGAAGATGGTGTTCCAGAAGGAGCAACACTAGAAAGTAATAGAATTAGAAAAGTAACTGCAGATACAATTATTCCAACATTATATAGATATGCAGATGAAGAATTTTGTGTTAAAATCTATGATAACAGTCATAATTTAATTCAAATATTTGATTTGGATTTAGAAGGAAAAGTTCAATCAGCAATAGCAGATACAACTGCATTAAGCACTGCTGAAACAACACAACAGAAAAAAAATTTTGTATATAAATCAGTTTATAATAATTCTAATAAACCATATTATTTGTGGGGAGCACCTTGGCTTGGAAATAAAGAAAATGTAAAGCTTAGAGTTGATTTATTTGTAAATGGAAAAGCTGGTTATATAAATAATATATATGTTAATTATAAAGATAATGCTTTTTATAAAATGTTAAGTGGGGACATCAAAGATCAATCAAATCCAGAAAATACAAAATGTACACAATTTGAAGAAAGATTTGTAAGTTATTCTTGGAGTGGTCAAACAATGACAACAGATGATGGAGATGTTTTAGTAACAGGAAATAGTCCAAAAGATAAAATTGTGATAACATACACACAAATCTAAAATGATAAATAATAATTTTAAGGAGGAAGTATATGAGTGATACACTTATAACAATAGTTGCAATTTTCTTAGCAGCAATATTAATGTTTATTTTTCCATTATTATCAGTTTCAGAAAGAAGTGATGATATATCAGAATTAGCAGTTCAATCTGCTACAACAGAATTTGTTGATAATGCAAGAGCAACTGGAAAAATAACAATGGAAAACTATTCAGATTTGGTTGCAACAACACATGCAACAGGAAATACTTATGATATAGAGATGGAAGTAAAAGTATTAGATGAAAATGTAGGTAAAAAGTCTGCATGGACACAAGGAGTTGTTATAGGAGAAAATATTTATTACTCTGTATACACATCTCAAATACTTGAAGCTATTCAAAATAGTGATACAGGTGTTTATACTATGAAAGAAGGAGATATTTTTTCAGTAAGTGTAAAAAATACAAATAAAACATTATCACAAACAATAAGAAGTGTATTTTATTCAATTTCTGGAAATGATGTATATTCTATTGCTGCACAAGCAACTGGAGTTGTTACAGCAACAGGTTCTTATTAATAGTAAAGGAAGTTACAGATGAAATTACAAGGTTTTAGTATAGTATTTGCTCTAGTTGCAATACCTTTAATATTAGTTTTAACATATTACATACAACTACAAGTAGATACAATAGCACTACAAAATAAATATGATGGTAAATTATTAGATGCTACTCGTGATGCAATGTCTTCATTTGAAATTAATACAGCAAATGAAGACTTATCTTCTGTGTCAGACTCTTTGCGCACGATTATAGAGGCATCTAATAATGTTTTTTTTAATACCCTATCAACTAGCTTAGGATATTCTAATGCTAGTAAATCATTTATTGAACCATATATACCATCAGTATTATATACTTTGTATGATGGATATTATATTTCTTCACCAACAAGAATGCCGGAAATTCTTATTGACTCAGATGAAAATGCAGTTGCTGTAGGTGATGAAGGTGTAAAACTATCTGGAAATGTTGATGGAAAAAATATATATACTTATGATAGTAATAGCGAAGATGTAATTACTGAAAATGTTGGCGAAGATTATGGACAATTATTATATTTAAAAAAGAATTCAAATAGTGAATATACAACAGATGTAAATGAAGCAAATTTAACAACAAAAAATGTATTAAAAACATATATGCCTTATTCAGCAAGATATAAAGGCAACAATTTTGATATTACAGTAGTTTATACTTTAGATAATTATATTACGATTAATGGAACAATTGGAAATGTTTATTATACAAAATCTGGTTACTTAATTCCAACTAAAGATTCAGATGAAAAAGATATTATAGAAATAGAAGTAGATGATCCAAGTGTTAATTTACTTGATTATAATCAAAATGATGCAGAAAATTATATAAAAGAACACCATGTAAAATTAACAATTAATGATGAAAATAGTTCACCTACTGTAATAGAATTTAATGGTAATTATAATGAATTAAATGACCAATTAATTCAATTTACTAATCAGTTAGAGTCAGCAGAAGAAGAATTAATAGATAATCAACTTACTAATAAATTATCTGCTACAGATGTTGCAAATGCAGAAAATACAATAAAAACTTCTAAAGAAAATATTAACAACATACAATATGATTTAAATAAAATGTCAGCAATAATTTATTATACAAAATCAACAATTTTTTCTAATTGGGTAGAAGAAAATTTGCATAATTCTTCAGTAGCAAATGTATTAGAAAATAATTTAATGCAAATATCTGGTATTGAATATGAAACAATTCGTGGAACTGAAGAAGTTATACATGACTTTGAAAAAAGTAATTTAGAAGTATTTGATACAACAGTTACTGGTGGTGGAGATAAAGAATATGCTGGTGTTACAGAAATACCAGTAAACTCATCATTTTATACTCATAAGCTAAATGTTATAAGAAATTCTATACAATATAATTTAAATGTTGCAATGTCTACATATAATACTCAGACAAGTAAAGAATACAGTTATCAAATGCCAGTAATGCAAAATGAAGAGTGGGATAGAATTTTAAGCAATCCATCAATTGTATCATTTATGCAAGGATTGCCTTGTAAACTTAAAACTTATAGTAATTATATGGTAGTTAGTAGTACAAATAATGAAATTGCAGTTTCTCCAAAAAATATATATTATGTATTAAAAAACAATTTTAATGATGAACAATCAGAATATCACAGAATAGATTGTCCTGATTTCTTAAATATTTTAAGTAATACTCCTGAATCAGAAAGAGATTGTATATCTTTTTCTTCAAATGAAATAAAATATGATAGAATATTAAATAATAATAATCATTACTTATATAATCATAAAAATTTGGCATGTTATAAGTGTATAAATGATGGAAATTATGAAAGTGTAGATATTTTTGATGATACTTCAGGAGATGTTGTAAAAGCAAAATTAAGACAAGAATATTATTTAGCTGTTGGAAAAGAAAGAAACAATTTGTATAAAATGAATGCAATAGATAATTCTCATGGATATGAAATTATATATGATTCTACTATTTCAAATAATGGTGCAGGCATTCAATCTATAGATAAATCATCATCATTACCAATTGAAGATATAAAGCAGATTGAAATTGTTTTAGGAACTATTAAAACAAGAAATGCTAAAGAAAATTTGAGATATGAATATAAAGTAAATAATCAAGTTGTAACAGATGTATCTCCAAATTCTATTAGTTCTAATGAAACATCTAATACTACTTTAATATTAAATTTAAATCCAGCAGATTTTTCTGGAAATAATAATTCACTTAACCGTAATATCATTACTGTAACAAATTTAAATGAGGCTACATCGACAGTATATTCTGACACATCAGCAACAGTTGATAACAATGAAATATTCCATAAAGCAATAAAATATATAAGAGTTATTTATAAATAAAAAATTAATAAATGGTTAATATAAAATTATGAAAAAGATAAATTTTATATTAACCATTTTTATTTTATTTATATTATATATTTATGTTACATGTATATCATTAATACCAAAAGAAATTATCTTATTACAGGGAGAAATTTTATAGAGATAATGATTATAATAATAAAAGTATGTTAATTAGAGTAACAGATAATGAATTAATAGAAAAAACAGATGGAATAATAAGAGGATTATCAGGTGCACCATCGACTCAAAATGAAAAATTTGTAGGTGCAGTTACAAATGTGTTAGTTTCTTAATGCAAAAAATGGACTAATTCTTGATATAAAAGACTTTTAGAAAGTTGAAATTATATAAATACATAAAAAAGATAGCGATTTTGTGTTATTTATTTAGTAATATGGAGATGTGCTATCTTTTTTAGAAGGTGTAACAATTTGAATGAAGAAAATAAAATTTTATTATATTTTTATTAAATATTAAGATAGTGAAAAATAAAGTGTGTAATTTATACTATCTTTATAAATCATATATTTTAGAAATTTTATTAAAAATGTTTAAAATTTTTTCATAATCTTTTTTTAATACATTTAATTCACTTAAAATAGGAATCTGTTTGTTTGGATCTTCATTAAAATAAGATAGTAATTTTATCTTATAAATATCAAAATCTCTTTCTGTGTATAATCTATTTTCTATTAAAATATCGAACTTTTGAAGAATAATTAAATCGGAATTAGATAAATATTTTAATATATTTATAAATTTTTTATTTGAATACTTATAATGCCATTGTTGAAAAGTAATACCTTTTCCATAAAAATTTTTATTCATAATATTAGACCTTTCAAAGATATTATATATCAAATAATATTTTAATTATATATATTTATAATATTATTTTAAATTTAAAATTCACGCATTCTCTTTATTAGAGAATATTATAGAATAAAAAGTGTTACAATACAATTAAAATTCCATAATAAAGAGAAAAGGTAAAAAAATGAAAATATATAAATTTAATAATTGCAAAAACATTTCTGGTACTAAATTAAAGGAACTAAGATTGAAATACAATTTAACACAACAAAAATTAGCAGAACAGTTACAATTAGAAGGACTTGAAATTTCTTCAAAAGAAATTTCAAAAATAGAAAATAATAATAGACTTGTTCAAGATTTTGAGCTTTTTGTTTTTGCAAAATTTTTTAATGTATCATCAGATTTTTTCAATAAAAATATTTAAATATTTTCATTTACAACAGATATGATTTCTTTAATTGTTGGCATTTTTATTAATTCTAAATAGTTAAAGTATTCTAATATAACTTTTTCATTGCAGTTTTTCCTCATCTTTTGAGTTGCAGTTGTAATATCTCCTTGTATAGTATTTAATGATTTTTTATATTTTTTAGATAACATTAAATATATATTATTAAGTTTAAATTCTATAATATTATTACTATATAAATATTTAATACTTTCAACAAGATATTTTGTTCCAATATCAGTTAAGTCATATCCAATTTTTCTCAAATTTCGTTCTATTTTGTTTGTTATAATTATTTCTTCAAAACTATTTTCTTTAATAAAAGTTATTTTTAATAAAGTGTTGAGTAAATATTCTATATTGTTAGATTTTTTTACACATTTGAAAATATATTTTTCATAATCTTTTTTTAACAATTTCTTTACATTTAAAATATTATCGTATAATAAAACAATTGATTTTTTATAAATTTTTATATTATTTTGGTGTATAAATTCTATAATGTCTATTCCAATATTATCCACATTAATTATAATAATATCAATTTCTTTATTAAAAATAATATCACGTAAATTTTTGTTATCATCTAGATAAAAGTTATATAACTTTATGTTATTAATAGTTTCTGAAATAATATTCAATGTATTATGTATATAAGATATATCTTTATCAATAATTATTAATTTTTGCATATTTCCTCCGTATTTTTTGTTTTTAGAAATTTTATCTTATAATTGTTTACAATATATAGTGGTTAAAATATTATAAAATATATCAATTTTAAAAAATTTATTTATTATGATATATTTTATTTGAAATTAACCACTATATTTTTGTAAGATATCTTATAAAAAGGAGGAAAAAATTGAACTATAAGGATAGTATTGAAAATTATACGAATAAGTCGCAAGTCGACTGGAATAAAATAATTGACGATTTTACACCATATATAAAAAAAATAATCAATAATATGGTTAATGAAGCACTAATGCAAGAAGACAAGGAGGAAATTTTATTAGATGTATTTTTTATTTTATGGAAAAATAAAAATAACATACAGAATTCCTTAAATTCGTATATAGCAGGAATAACAAGAAATTTAGTAAAAGAAAAATTAAAAAAGAGAAAAATTACATACGACATAAGTGATTATGAAAATGACATTTATTACTATGATATTGAAACGAGTTCAGAAGAAATAGAAGCAATTACGAGAATAGAGATGGAGCTTAAAAATATTAAAAAAATAGATTTAGATATAATAAATATGTTTTATTATTCGTCTATGTCTTTAAAAAGTATTGCAAAGGAACTAAATATTTCAGAATTTAATGTAGCAAATAGATTATCTCGAGTTAGAAAAAAAATAAAAAAAATGATTAATAAGAGGAGGAAAAATGAATAATCAAGAATTAAAAGAGAAATTTAAGCTTATGGTTTCAATATATGAAATTAAAAATGAAAGCGATATGGATAAGAAGGAAAAAATAAATTTTTTATATAAAAAAATAATGGTAGCTTGTGCTTGTTTTGCTTTAATATCAGGAATTGCATTTGCCAAAGAAATTCAAACTTTTGCCAAAGAAATTCAAGCTTTCATTTTTCAAAAAATTAAAGTTACTAATACACCAAGTGATGAGGGATATGTTTTTTACACAGATATGGAACAAGAAAAGGGTATATATTATAAAAAAATTAATAATTATGCAGAGTATTTAAAATATAAAAATATGTGGCCAAATTTGTTAGATATGACAGAAAACGAATTTCAAGATAATTTTATGATAATAACTGCGGCGGAAAATGCAGATACTATAAATAAAACTTTAGTAGATATATATACTATAGATGATTCTTTATATTTGGCATTTGAAAATGGAAATGAAAAAAATGAAAGTAGTGTAGTAATTGGAACAAAAGTGAGTAGAGAATTAGAACGAGAGAACATAAAAATTGTTGATAAATTAGATTTGGCTATAAGTAATAATGAATATATAAAAATTACAGAAATTCCTAATAATTACTCAAAAGAAGATGCTATTAATGATGGATGTTTCGTTATTGAAGACGGTAAGATTATTTCAAAAGATAAAAATGCTATAAATGACTTTTTTGAAAAAAGTAAAAATAACATTGATTCGTTTATTAGAATTTGTAGAATAGATAACAATGAGTTAATAACAATAACAGATATATCTTTTTCAAATCAAAAATACAAATTTAATATATTAGATTTAAATGATATCAATGATATACTTTCTGAAGAATACAATTATATGAAAATTCACACTAGTGGAGAAATAACTGTTAATGGTAATAAGATTACTACGGTAGGAGTTAATGATGACAATGGATCAACTTGGTATACAAAAATTCTATTTATAGAAGATTAAAATTACTTTTTTTACTTTTTTGGTTTCTTTTAAGTATGTATAGTATAATTTTTCTAAAGATATGGTTTCCATATCTTTAGAAAGCTGGGGTCGAGGAGTTCGTATTAGATTAGGAGGTTAATTATGTCTAAAATTAAGTCACGGATTCTTTCAGCTATTTTGGCTTTAGTATGTGTTGTTGGGATTTTGCCCACAGTACCTGCTTTGGCTGCGTCAAGTGATACAGGTGGATATGCAATGTCAGGAGCTTATCAGATTGTATACAGTGATGCATCCTGCACTACACAGATTGGTTCTATTGGCAATTATGAAGGGCTTACAGTCCTTTATACAAGTGGAAATGTTGCTAAGATTAATTATAGTACCGCTTCAAGTGGTAGTGGAAAGACAGGTTTTTTAAAGAATCCTAATTTCCGTATTAACAACATTTCTACCACTTGTGTTGGTACAGTAAGAAACAATGTTACTGTGTATGGAGGGCCACAGATTGCTTCTGCTCTTCAGTTAGGAAGCCTCTCTTCTGGTGAAATTGTATCTGTAATTTATTCCGAAAGTGGATGGTATTATGTTGAATACAATACAACCGCAGGAAGAAAAAGAGGTTATGTTCAGGCAGCATACATTGCTGCAGAATATCCAAGCAGGTTGAAAGGTTTTCCACAGTCTAACGGTGCTATTATTCCGTCTCCTGAGGGCCTTCGCGAGCAACCTGTGTATGGCGGTCCAAGCGAAGAGTATGCTACTATTGGCGAAATTTTCGACAACGAGCCCGTATCAGTATATGCTATTGTTGATAACGGACAGGATGCTTGGTATTACATTGGATATAGAGTATCCGGATACCCAAAATTTGGTTATATACTGATACATTCATAAGGTTTTAGTATTAATCAGGTAATTTATATCTTGTAACTACAAATCTACTCCTTGACTCCAAAGGCACCTTCTTTTGAAGGTGCCTTGAATTATTTATGAAAAAAATATATAAGTATATTAAAGATTAGAAAGTACTTAATGAAAAATATTAGCCAATTTATAAGTAACATAGAATAGCAGGGTTTTATAACATTAATTATTAAAAATATTATTTTTGCAAATTGTAATAACATAAAGAGATGCTATAAATGAACATATTATATAAATATTTAATAAAAAATATTATTATATATATGAGAAGTAATAGCTATATAAGCGATATAATTATAGAAAAGGTATAATGTAATGGACAAATCAATCACTTATAAAGTAGGAATTTATATAAGATTATCAAAAGAAGATGAAGAAAAGTCTGAATATAAAGAAAGGAAAGTATAACCAATCAAAGAAATATGAATGATTGAGGACATTGAAAAAAATTAATATGGTTATTACGAAGGATTTATCAAGGTTAGGTAGAGATTATATTATGTCTGGGTATTATACAGAACAATATTTTCCAGAACACAATGTAAGATATATAGCTCTATTAGATAACATTGACACATGTCTATATAGTTCAAACAACGAAATATTTCATAAAGCAATAAAATATATAAGAGTTATTTATAAATAAAAAATTAATAAATGGTTAATATAAAATTATGAAAAAGATAAATTTTATATTAACCATTTTTATTTTATTTATATTATATATTTATGTTACATGTATATCATTAATACCAAAAGAAATTATCTTATTACAAGGAGAAAATTTAAATTTTAAAACTTTATATGGAATAGAGATAACTGAAATTACTAAAACATCAAATAATAATTTAAATTCAAGCAATGCAGAAGTTTCACTATTTGGAAAAATTCCACTTAAAAATATAAATATAATTACAATTGAAGATATTTCTGTTGTTCCAGTAGGAAAAGTAATAGGACTTAAATTATATACAAATGGGGTATTAATTGTTGGAATGTCTGAAATTGAAGATAAAAATAATGTTTTAAATAAACCTTTTGAAAATTCAGATATAGAAGAAGGAGATACAATTTTAAAAATAAATGAAACAGATGTTGAAAATATAGATAATTTAAAAGAAATTGTAAATAATTCAAAAGGAAAAACATTAAAACTTACATTATTAAGAAATGGAAATGTAATTACAACTAGTATTTTACCAATAGAAACAGATGAAAAAGAATATAAATTAGGATTATGGGTAAAAGATGCAGCAACTGGTGTTGGAACAATGACTTTTTATGAACCAAATAGCAATATTTTTGCTGTATTAGGACATGGTATTACAGATTCAGATACAGACAGCCTAATTAATATAGATTCAGGTGAATTAGTAACATCAAAAGTTATTTCTGTGAAAAAAGGAGAAAGTGAAAATCCTGGAGAAATAAAAGGAACTATAATAAATGGACAAACAATTGGAACAGTTGAAAAAAACACAAAATTTGGTGTATATGGAAAGCTAAATAATCTTACTGCTTTAAATATTGATAAATCAAAAGCATTGAAAATTGCTTTAAGAAATGAAATCAAAGAAGGAGAAGCAAAAATATTATGCAGTTTAGATAATAGTAATGTTGCAAAAGAATATTCTGTACAAATTGAAAAAATTTATAGAGATAATGATTATAATAATAAAAGTATGTTAATTAGAGTAACAGATAATGAATTAATAGAAAAAACAGGTGGAATAATAAGAGGATTATCAGGTGCACCATTAATTCAAAATGGAAAATTTATAGGCGCAGTTACAAATGTGTTAGTATCTAATCCAGAAATAGGATATGCAATTTTTGGAGATTTAATGATAAAAGAAATAAATTTGATTGACTAAGAAAAAGAATATTTATATAATCACTATACAAAATGTATTTTAGGAGGCATATTAATAAAAGATGTCAAATGCAGTAATAAAAATTGTAATTTTTACTATAATTATTTTTGCTCTTATTTATATTATAAAAAATTCAGAAAAACTTTTGACAAAAAAAGAAAAAGTTAATAAAAAAATTCTAAAAATTATATTAGTATTAATATCAATAATAGTGATTATAATTATTGTTAAATTTACCTATAAAAATATTAATGGAATTATATCAAACATTGATTCATATAACTTTTCTATAAATTCTCAAGAAATGATTAATTTGTTTGACAAAAAAATAGAAAATGAAAATAAGTATTACTTTTCCAAAATTTCTAATAGTTATGATTTAGAAAAATCTAAGAATCCATATATATTTGATGGGTTCAAATATATAGAAGGAGAATGGAACACTGGATTTGTTATTGAAGATGATAATAATAATCAATATGTATGGGTTCCATGTAGTAATATCGAAAATGAAGAGATTGTAAAATTAGAAAAATATAATTTTGATAATCCATCTTTTATTAGTAAAGACTTATGTGCCGATGATAATTATGAGAAATTTATAGAAAGTGCATTATCAAATGGCGGTTTTTATGTTTCTAGATTTGAAATAGGAAATGAAGAGAACAAACCAGTTTCAAAAAAAGATGTTAATTTATGGTCTAATATTACAATAGCAGAAGCAGAAGAAATTGTTAGTAAAATGTACGAAAATTCGAATATAAATTGCGAATTAATAAATGGATATGCTTATGATACTGCACTAAATTGGATAAATAGAACAAATAAAATTAATCCAATCTTATTTGATGTAAAAAAAGAAGAAATAAAAACCGGAAGGAATTCTTTTAATAATATATACGATTTAACAGATAATATTTTTGAATTAACATCAGAAAAAAGTTACGATACGATAATAATTAGAGGATTTGTTAAAGATGAAGAATATAAAGAAAGAAATAGATACAGTATTTTAAAAGAAGAAAACAATTTCACTTCGAATAATTTATTAGCAATGAGATGTGTATTATATAAATAGGAGAAAGTTAGAAATCTAACAGTAGTAATAAATGAAAAATAGAAAAGAAAAAATAAAAGATTTAATTTTAATATTTTTAATAATTTTGTTTACAATATCAATAGTTCCAAAGAAAATGCAAAATGATACATTTTTTTTAATTTCATTAGGACAAAGAGTAATTAAATATGGAGTAGAAAAAGAAGAACATTTAGTGTGGCATGAAAATTTAAAATATACAAATTCGTATTGGTTTTCATATATTGCAAAGATATATAATGAATATAAAGAAGTAGGAATATATGCGTGTGTATTAATTATATCTAATATGCAAGTATTATTATATTATTTCATATTAAATAAGATTACAAATAGAAAAAAATTATCATTTATTTGCACACTAATTGTCGCACAAAGTATTGGAAGTCAATTTACTGCTAGACCGCAAATAATATCATCATTATTACTTATATTTGAATTTTATTGTATTGAACAATTTTTAAATACCAACAAAAAAAGATATTCTTTTTTCCTTGCAATAATACCTTTTTTTATGGCAGTTTTTCATTCATCTGTATTTCCAATATGCCTTATAATGTACTTACCATTTTTTGCTGAATTTATATTATCAAAAATATTAAAAATACAAGATGATAAAATAATAATAGAAAAAAGAAACATAAAAAAACTACTAATAGCTTTTTTATTAGGAATTGTATTTAGTTTTTGCACACCAAAAGGAATAGAACCATATACAGATATGCTTAATGTAACAAAGGGGATATCTTCTGATTTTATATTAGAATTACAACCGGCAAATATTAGTAATTCTATAATATTGTTTATCAGTTTTATATTAGTAACTGCAATATTAACTTTTACAAAAACTAAAGTAAGAATTACAGATTTGCTTTTTATTTTCGGATTTGGAATTTTATCTTTAGCAGCTATTAGATGTACTTATTTTTATTATTTAATATCAACTATATGTATAGTTAGAATAATTATAGAATTCTTAAATGAATATAATTTTAAGTTTAAATTTACTAATTATAAGGTTTATAAATTATTTTTATGTTTATTTTTTATTGTATTTTTAACATATTGTACAAAAAATATTACTAGTAAGTTAAATGAAGATTATATTAATTCAGGAGATTATCCAGTAGATGCATCAGAATATATTTTAAACAATATAGATATCTCAAAAATGAAAATATATAATCATTTTAATTTTGGAAGTTACTTAGAATTTAAAGGAATACCAGCATTTATAGATTCTCGTTCAGGAATATTTACAGAAGAATTTAATCCAGGAACTACTATATTAGCAGATTGGCTTAGTGCTTCAAAAGGGTATGTAAACTACAATGAGCTATTTGATAAATATGGCATAACACATGCTTTACTATATAATGATGAAATAATTAACACATATATTAAATATGATAAGAACTATAAACTAATATATCAAGATGATAGTTTTTCTTTATATGAAAAATTAAATATAGAAAAATAACCATAAAATTAATCCCTACGCTAATCCATAGCATAGGGATTTTTAAATCTTATTAATTGTTATTCTACAAGCATTGGTCCAATATTTGTAACAGTACCAGCACCTAAAGTTACTACAATATCGTTTTCTTTTATATTATTTTTTATATATGAAACAACTTCATTAAAATCTGGCATATAAAGTGCATTTTTACCAAGTTCATTTATTTTATTTGCTAAATCTTTAGAAGAAATGTCAAAAGTGTTTGTTTCTCTTGCAGCATAAATATCTAAAAGAATAATATTATCAAAATTTGAAATTGCATCAGCAAAATCATTTAATAAAAGTTTTGTTCTGCTATAAGTATGTGGTTGAAAGATAACCCAAGACTTATTATATTTTTTATTCTTTATTGCATTAGCTGTTGCTTTTATTTCAGTAGGATGATGAGCATAATCATCATAAACATCTACATTTCCAGGTAAAGTTCCTTTAAATTCTAATCTACGTTCAGCTCCAGTAAAAGATTTTAAGGAATTAACAATAATATTATTTGCTATTCCATAATAATCACAAACTGCAATACATGCTAAAGCATTTAAAATATTGTGTTTTCCAGCAATAGAAAGTTCAATTGTAGAATAAAATTCATTATCTTTATATACATCAAATTTTGGAAAACCACTATCATTAAACCAAATGTTTCTTGCGATAAAATCAGCAGATTTATTTTCTATACCATAAGAAATAAATTTAGATTTTACAACATCTTTTAAAGCATAACAATTAGGATCATCTGCATTTGTAACTAAAAGTCCATCTGAATTTAATAATAATGCAAAATCTTTAAAAGTTTTAATGATATTATCAAAAGTTTTATAATAATCTAAATGATCATTATCTATATTTAAAATTACTTCTGTATTAGGGAAAAATTTTAAAAAATTTGCTTTATATTCACAAGATTCTAATATAAAGTATTCACTATTTCCAACACGATAATTTCCACCAATTGCATCTAAAATAGCACCTACTTCTATTGATGGATCTTTTCCTGCATTAATAAAGCAAACTGAAATCATAGATGTTGTTGTTGTTTTTCCGTGAGTACCAGAAATGCAAATTGCTTGCTCATACATTTTTGTTAAATAACCAACAAATTGCCCTCTACCAATAAGAGGAATATTAAGTTCTTTAGCAAGAAGAATTTCTGGATCTGAATCGCTTATTGCAGCAGAATAAATAATTAAATCAGCTGTTTTTGCATTATCTAAGTCATGACCAATTGTAACAGATATTCCATGCTTGCTTAAAGCGTCAGTAATATTACTTTTATTTAAATCTGAACCAGTAACAATATAATTCCAATTTTTTAATGTTTCAGCGATAGCACTCATACTTATACCGCCAATACCAATAAGATGAATGTGTTTATATTTACTTAAATCAGTTATTTCTAAATCCATTTTGTAATAGCCTCCTAAAATCTATTCAATTATACTATTATATATAAAGAATTTCAAGTAAAAGAGCTAAAAATTGAATTCCTTTTTTCTACAAAAAATACTTCTTTGATAATTATAAAATAAAATAGAAAAAAAAGAAGGAAAAAAAGTTTTTATGTAGAATAATAAAATTAGTACATAGATTTTTTTATGTATTAAAACTAGAAGAAAGAGGTGCTTAAAACAATGCAAATAACAGATGTACGTTTAAGAAAAGTAAATTTAGAAAACAGAATGAAAGCAGTAGCTTCTGTAACATTCGATGGTGAATTTGTAATTCACGATATCAAAGTTATCGAAAGTCAAAATGGATTATTTATTGCTATGCCTAGCAAAAAAACTCCAAACGGAGAATTTAAGGATATAGCTCATCCAATTAATGCTGAAACAAGAGAGAAAATTCAAAAAGCTATATTAGAAGCTTATGAAGCTCCTGAAGCAGAAGAAACAACAGCAACAGAAGAATCAGCAGAATAATAGATAGTATTGAGAAAGCGTTACTTTTATTGTAACGCTTTTTTTGTTAAAATTTATCAAAAAAAGTAAAATTTCATATTGTTATTTTTGTTATTTACATATATAATATGTAAGGAAAGAAGGAGAAAAAATATGAAAAATGAAAATATAGAAGATATTTATATTGGTGGAGATGAAAATAGGGTTAAAAAAAGAGGAAAAAAAGGTATTATAATAATATTTATTATTCTTATCTTAATTTTAACTGGAATGGTTAGTGCATACTTTTATTTTACAAGTAAAACTAAATCACCAAAACAACTATTTTTAAATAGTTTTTCTAATACAAATGTTAAAAGTTTCTTCGAAAATAACATTTATGAAGAAATTTCAAATAGAATGTTACAAGAAAGTTCAGAATCAAATACAAATGTAACTTTCTCTAACGTTCATGTATCTTCTGCTCAAGAAGATGAAGAATCTGACAATTTTGATATTAGTAATTTTGCACTAAATATAACAAATAAAAATGATATTGATAATATAAAATCATTTACAGAATTGGGAGTTAATTATTCTGGAAACGATTTATTTAAAGCAAGATTAATTGCAAATGAAAATGAAATAGCTATTGCATCAGATGAAATTGTAAATAAATATGTTGGAGTTCATTATGATGCTATGCAAGATGTATTTGGAATAGATTTAGATAAAGAAAAAGTTAAAAACATAATAAATGAAGCAAAAGATTCACAAGGAATTGATTTATCTAATGAAGAAAAAAGTGAATACATAAAAAAATATATGACAAAATTGTTTGAAACTATTCCAGAAGAAAAATTTACTGCACAAGATAATATACAAATTTCAAAAAGCACTGGTGAACAAGTAGACAATGTCGTTTCATATACATTAGAATTAAGTCAAGATGAATTAAAAGGAAATCTTGTTAGAACATTAAAAGATTTAAAAAGTGATGAAGAATTACTTGGAAAATTAATTATTGCTGAAGATGAAGAGCAAAGTGAAGAAGATGAAGAAAATACAGTAGCTAATGAAGAAACAGAAGAAAATGTAATACCATTAGAAACAAATTCTGTTATAAATATTCGTGAACCAGAAGATGGTGATACTGCTGAGCCTGCAGAAGAAAGCAATTTTAATTCAAGTCTTGAATTAAATGTTAATGAAGAAGATCTTGATGATTTGAATAATTTAACTTCTGATTTAAATCTTGATGCAGAAGAGGAAAATACAGAAGATAATTCTGAAGAATTTACATTATTAACAAGAGTTCTATTAGGAATTAAAGTAGATGCAACTATTTCTGAATTACAAGATGAAATTGATACATTAATAGGAAAAATAAATTCATCTAATGGAAGTGGTTTAAAAATAACAGTTTATACTAGTGAAAAATCAACTGAAAAAATAACTATTGTTTTACCAGATGAAAGTAATTTAGATTTTGAATTTACAACTAATGAAAGTAATCCAAAAGATAATACTATTCAAATATCATATATATATACAGGTGAATTAGGTATTGAGTATTTAGATGATGAAACAATAACTTATTCTGCTGAAGATGATATATCTGATAGTGATGTTGATGAAACTTCAACTAATGGATTTACTTTACTTTTAAATAAAGTAGATAATGATGCAAATACAAAATTAAAAGCAACTTTAAGCTTAGTAGAAAATGAAGAAATAAATTACAAATATGATATAGATATTACAACAACAGGAACAGCAACATCTAAAACTTTTGAAAATGATATTATAATTGGAGCAAATACTGATGAAAGCGAAGGACAAATTATAATAGATAATAAAATAGATTTTGGAACAACTCCTGAAATAGATGATTTAACAGATGAAAATTGTTTATTCTTAGATACTCTATCAGAAGAAGAAAGAGCTCAGACACTAGAAGAAATATTCTTAAAAATTATGACTGTATATGCTGAAAAACAAGAAGATTTGAATTTAATAGATTCAAATTCTGGAACATCTTTTATAGAAAGTAATAAACAACAAAATCCAGCTCTTGATGCAAATAAAGAGGAAGCAAAAAAAGCTTTAATAGATAGAGTTTCAAAAATGATGGGACAAGCACAAAATAATGGAGAAGAATTTACAATTAAAGATTTAGATGGATTAACATTAGATGGTTATGAAGTTTCAACTGAAATTAAAAATGATGCTGCTATTATAGATGTAGATATTTATACTTTTAAAATAGATAAAAATTTTGTGTTAACAGAAGAATAAAAAAAACTAAAGGAGAGGTAAAATATGAATAATAAAAAGAAAAAACTAATGATAAGAAGAGCATTAATTTTAATTGTATTAGCTTTAATAATTTGTTTAATAATTATTGGAATATCAAAAATAGTATCTTTACTTTCTCCTGAAAAAGTTTTTGGTAATTATTCAAATAATAATATGGGATTAGCTATTGAATATAAAGGCGCAACGTATTATAATAAATACGAAAAAGGAATATTCAAATTAGAACGTGGAAAAGAAACACAAGTTACAGACCATACAGCTTATTCAATAACTATTATAGATGATACAATTTATTACTTAACTGTTTCTACTGAAAATACAATAGATTTAAATTCTGTAAAAACAAATGGTGAAGATTTAAAGAAAATAAAAACACTATATACAGCAAATAGCAAATTTTATATAAAAGATGGTTTTGCATATTATGTATCAAATAAAGATCAAACAGGAATTAACAAAGTATCTTTAGAAAATGCAGAAGAAAAGACAGTTATTGTCGCTAATGTTCAAGACTTTATATTACAAGATAATATAATTTATTATACAGATAATGTAGGTTTCTTACATTCAGTTGACACAGATGGAAATAATTTAAAAGATATTTCAACAGATTATAATATAAAAAATATACAAATTTTAAATAACTGGATTTACTTTTATGATGAAAATGAAAATGCTTTATGTAGAATAAAGAAAAATGGAAAATCAAAAGAAACTGTTGCTACATTTGTGAACAATGAAATGTATAATGTAACAAATAAACATATTTATTATTTTGATCAAGTAAATAAAAATATTTGTAGAGCTGATTTAAAAGGAAAGAAATCAAAAGTTGTAGTTTCATTGGAAGCTACTAGAACAAAAATTAATATCGCAGATGGAATAATTTATTATTTAGATAATAGTAAAGATAATACTCAAATTTATCAAATTTTTAGAGTAAAAGAAAACGGCAAAGAATTTCAACCTATAGAATATTAATTTAAAATCTAGGAGGTACTTATGAAATTAGGAACAGTTGTATATAGTAATAAAATTTATAATTTAGATGATATGTCATTAGATGAAATGAAAGGTCTTTTAAGAGACATAGAAGATGATAAAAATCAAAGCATTAAAGATGCAAAAAATATGCTAAAAAATAAAGATTAAGAGGGAGGCATTACTTTGGAATTAACAGATCAAGAAAAATGTGAAAACTTAATGAAACTATATAATGAATCTGAAGGCAAGATTAAAGCAGATGCAATGGTAAATAGAGCTTATGTAGACAAAGTTTCAGAACAAACGATAAATGAAAAAGTAAATGCACAGATGAATTCTATTAAAACAGGAATTTATAATATTAATCCTAAATTTAAAGAAGGTTCAAAAAACTATGAGGCTACTAAAAAAATAGTTTCAGAAACACTATCTAATTATGAACAAGCTCTTATAGATTTGAGTGGATTTTATGATGGAAAAATTGAGCAATTAATTTTAAGAAAAGTTGAATTAGAAGCAAGTTTAGTTAGTGCAATATTAAATGATGAATATTTAAATCAAAATATTGCTAAAAAGAATATGCAAAAAGAGAATGATAAAGTAAAAAAATCAGTTAAAGATAACATAAGAGCTGTTTTAGAAAAAATAAAGAATAGAAGAAATTCCAATTCAGAAGTAGATCCTAAAATGATTGCAAATCTTCTAGATCAACAAGAAGTTGCAATTGAACTTGATGAACAACTTTCTAATAACATTGAAAAAACAGTTAAAGATAAAAATGATAATAAAGATTTTATGAGTAAAGTAGAAAGAGAAATTTCATTAATAGATGATGAAATAGAAAGAATTAATGAAAGAAAGAAAAATTCTAT
Source organism: uncultured Clostridia bacterium (assembly GCA_947632605.1). Lineage (GTDB taxonomy): Bacteria > Bacillota > Clostridia > TANB77 > CAG-508 > Scatovivens. The sequence goes on from CANRPX010000002.1 coordinate 113,751, forward strand.
TTATGATGCAATGGAAGTTGGAGGCAAAGAATTAACACCAAATATTAAAAAGCCTAGAATATTTGGAAGAATTACAAGATTTTTTGCAAGTAGATTTAATACTGCAAAAGTAGTAGAATCTACAATAATAGTTCCATTAAATGAAAGAATAGAAGCATTTAAAAATAATGAATTATCTAGTATGAAAGGTTAATTAAAAGGAAGTTGATAAAATGAGTGATTTTTTTAGCAAAGTAGAAAGTGCTTTTAATAAAGGAAGAAATGCAAATCCACAATTTGGACGAGCAGTAGAATATATAAGAGAAAATGCCAAAGTAAGAAAAAATGATTTGCAATTCGATTTAGATAAAGCACCAGAAAATAAAGAAGAAAGAGAATAAAAAGAAAAGTAATTTAAATATTATAAAAATTACTTGATTTTATACATAAATTATGCTATATTATTAACATAATATTTTAAACCGCTAGCAAAAAGCAAAGTAAGTAAATAGTTTGATTTTAAAGAGAAAACAAATGTTACGCTGAAAGTTTGTTTAAATTGTATTTACTGAAATTTCACTTTTGAGGTTTTTATAGTGAAAAAATTAGTAGCTATAAACGTTTGTTACGTTATAACTTTAATGAGGTTAATTTTAAAAAATTAATAAAATTAGGTGGTAACACGTTTTAATTCGTCCTATAACATAGGACGTTTTTTATTTTTAGGAGGGAAAAATGAAAGAAAAACTTGAAAAGATTAAAGAAAATGCAAAAGAAAGCATAAGCAAAATTCAAAACTTACAAGAATTACAAGATTTGAAAGTAAAACTTTTAGGTAAAAAAAGTGAGTTATCTACAATTTTAAAAGGTTTAGGGAGTTTAGCAGCAGAAGAAAGACCTAAAATAGGAAGTTTTGTAAATGATGTAAGAAATGAAATTGAATCAAATATTAATGAAGCTGAAAAAAGATTAAAAGAAAAAGCATTATCTCAAAAACTAGAAAAAGAAAAAATAGATATTACAATGCCTGGAACAAAAATAAAAAGAGGAAGTAAACATCCAATAAATAGAGTTATTGAAGAAATCCAAGACTTATTTGTTTCAATGGGATATGATGTTGTTGATGGTCCAGAACTTGAAACAGATGAATTTTGTTTTGAAAGATTAAATCTTCCAGATGGTCACCCAGCAAGAGATATGCAAGATAGCTTCTATATAACAAGTGAATATTTATTAAGAACACAAACTTCAGCAGTTCAAGCAAGAACAATGCTTGGCAATACAGAGAAATCTCCAATAAGAATGATTTGTACTGGAAAAACATATAGAAGAGAAGATGATGCTACACATTCTCATCAATTTAATCAAGTTGAAGGTTTAGTAGTAGATAGAAAAGAACTAAACGTATCTTTAGCAGACTTAAAAGGAACATTAGAAGTTTTTGTAAAGAAAATGGTGGGAGAGAAAAGTGAATTAAGATTTAGACCAAGTTATTTCCCTTTTACAGAACCTTCTTATGAAGTTGATGTTACTTGTTTTAAATGTGGAGGAAAAGGATGTCCACTTTGTAAAAAAACAGGTTGGATTGAACTTTTAGGAGCTGGAATGGTACACCCAAATGTATTGAAAATGAATGGATATGATCCAGAAAAATATGCAGGATTCGCATTTGGTACTGGTATAGATAGATTAGCAATGTTCAAATATGGAATTACAGATATGAGATATCTATATACAAATGATGTTAGATTTTTAAGTCAATTTGATAGAAAAGATGAAGAATAAAAGGAGGATATTATGAAATTAAGTAAAAATTTTGTTAGAGATTATGTAGATGTTCAAGCTGATTTAAAAACTTTAGCAGAAGATATGACTAGAGTTGGAAATGAATATGATTCAGCAGAAAAATTAGTTCCTTCTACAAAATTAGTTATAGGAAAAGTTTTAGAATGTAAAGCTCATCCAGATTCAGATCATTTACATGTTTGTAAAGTTGATGTTGGAACAGAAGTGTTAAATATAGTTTGTGGAGCACCAAATGTTAGAGAAAATATAAAAGTTATAGTAGCATTAGCTGGTGCAGAACTTCCAAATGGTTTTTTAATTAAAAAGAGTAATATTAGAGGTGAAGAATCTAATGGAATGATTTGCGCATTATATGAAATAGGAATAGATAAAAAATTCTTATCAGAAGAAGACAAAAATGGAATTCATATTTTGCCAGATGATGCTCCTGTTGGAAAAGATCCAGTAGAATATTTAAAATTAGATGATGAGGTCATAGACTTTGAATTAACAGCAAATAGAGGAGATTTACTTAGTATTTTAGGAATGGCTTATGAAATAGGTGCTATTTATGACAAAAAAGTAAAAGAAGTAGATTTATCTCATGGAGAATCTGGAGATGATTTAAACAATAGCTTTGAAGTTAGAGTAAATACTGATAATTGTAAATTATTTTTAGCAAGAAAAGCTTTAAATGTTACTATTAAAGAAAGTCCAGATTTTATTAAAAATAGACTTATTGCTTCAGATATAAGACCAATTAATAATGTTGTTGATATAAGTAACTATGTAATGCTTGAACTTGGGCAACCTTTACATTTTTATGATGCAGATAGATTAGGAAATTGTATAGAAACAAGAATGGCAAAAAATGGAGAAAAATTAACAACTTTAGATGGTATACAAAGAGATTTAGAAGAAACAGATATAGTTATTTCAGATGGTACTAGAGCAATTGGTTTAGCTGGTGTTATGGGTGGATTAGATACAGAAATAGAGGAGACAACAAAAAATGTTTTAATAGAAGCTGCTATATTTGATTCAGTAAGAGTAAGAAAAACTTCTAAAAAAATTGTAAGAAGTGAAGCTAGCAATCGTTTTGAAAAAGGATTAGATCCAAATAGAACATATATGGCAATTGAAAGAGCTGTAAAATTATTAGAAAAATATGCAGATGCTACAATTCAAACAGGAACAGTAGTATATGATAAAACAGATAAAACTGAAAAGAAAATAGATATTTTAGTTAAAGATATTAATGATTTATTAGGAACTAACATTTCAAAAGCAGATGTTTTAGATGTATTTAGAAGATTAGATTTTAAATATACTGAAAATGGTGATTTAATAACTGTTACAGTTCCAACAAGAAGATTAGACATTTCTATTAAAGAAGATTTAATTGAAGAAGTTGGAAGAATTTATGGAGTAGATAATATAAAAGGAAAATTACCAGTTGTTCCAATGAAAATTGGAAGTGTTGATAAAACACAAAGAGAAATTAGAGATAAAATGATATCTTTAGGATTAAATGAAACTTTATCTTATGTATTAATAAATGATAAAGATGTTCATAAATATACAAATGATTCTTTTGAAGAATTAAAATTATTAGATCCAATGACAGAAGAAAGAAATGTTTTAAGATACAGCTTAATACCATCTTTATATAAAATATATGAATATAATAAAGCACACTATATTAAAGATGTATCTATATTTGAAATTGGAAAAGGTTTCTTTAAAAAAGAAGAAAAATATGGTGAAAATACAAAGCTATGTGCTTTAATGACTGGAGAATATTATTTAGGAATAAATAATAAAAAAGAAATAGATTTCTATATTATAAAAGGTGTATTAGAAGAAATCTTAAATTATTTAGGATATGAAGGTAGATATAGTTTTTGTATTCCAAAAGAAACTTTAAAAGAATTTCATCCAGGTCAAGTTGCAGAAGTAAATGTAAATGGTGAAATAGTAGGAGTTGTTGGAAGAATACATCCAGAAATTTCTAAAGAGCCTGTTTATGTATTTGAAATTAATTTAGATAATTTATTAGCTAAAAAAGTAAGTAAAATGAAATTCAAAGAAATTTCTATTTATCCAAGTATAAGAAAAGATATAGCAATTATATTAGATAAAAATATTTCAGCAGATGAAATTTCAAAAGTAATCAAAAAAGCTGGTGGAAATCTATTAGTAAATTATGAAATGTTTGATGTTTATGAAAATGTTATATTAGGAGATAGAAGAAGTGTTGCATATTCTTTAACATTTGGTTCAAATACAAAAACATTAACAGATGATGAAGTAAATCCAATTGTTGAAAAAATTATTGAAAGCTTAGAGAAAAATTTAAAAGCAGAATTAAGAAAATAAAATTTTTTAAAACTTAAATTGCTAGATAGATTATTTAGTAATTTAAGTTTTTTTTATAGTTTATAAGAAATATTTGAAATTAAAATGAAATATATATAATATTGACCTCTAGCGAATTTAACTTTATAATAATATTGAGGTGTAAAATATGAAAAAATTAAGTTTACGTGGAAAAATCTTTATAATTGCTACAATCTCAATTATTGTACTTGCTATAATTGGTATAATTGTATTTAAAAAAATTGATGTAACAACAATAGCAACATCAGTAATGGGTGAAAAAGGACAAAATAGATTAGTAGAAGAAGAATTTATTGAAGAAGTTAAAGAAGAAGTTGTTGTTGTTCCACAAGATAATACAGTCGGAAATCTAGAAGACAAAATAATTAAAGTAGCTTCAATAAATGATAAAGAAGATCCAGAAAAAGTAAAGAAAAAAGGTGGAAAAAAATTATCTCAAGATGAAGCAATAGCAATGTTTGAAAACACAGGTGTTAAATCTTATGGAATAGATGTGTCTTCAAACAATGGTAATATAGATTGGGCTGCTGTTAAAGCAAGTGGTGTAGATTTTGCAATAATAAGAGCAGGATATAGAGGATATGTAACAGGTGAAGTAAAAGAAGATCCGCTTTTTAAAACTAATGCTAAAAAAGCATCTGCAAATGGAATAAAAGTTGGAGCATACTTTTATTCAGCAGCAGTTAATGAAAATGAAGCTCAAGAAGAAGCAATAGCAACTGTTAAAATAATAAGCACAAGTAAAATTACATATCCAGTAGCTTATGATAGTGAAGAAATAGCAAGAACAGGTCATAGAACGGCAGGTGTTAGTGGAGCACAAGCTGCAAATAATGCAAATGTTTTTATAAATCATGTAAGAGCAAATGGCTATGAAGGTATGGTTTATGCTAATATATCAGATATGGGATTAATGGGAAGAGGAAACTTTAGTTGTAAGTATTGGTTAGCACACTATGTTGGAAGTGGTCAAGAAACAACATATAAAGGAAGCCATCAAATGTGGCAATATACAAGTGAAGGTTCAGTTCCAGGAATCAATGGTCGTGTAGATATGGATATAGCATATTTTAGCTATGGAACAGAAGCTGCACCAAAACATGAACATAAATATACAACTTTAGTAGGAAAAGAAGTTAAGGCTACCTGTACAACCGAAGGAACAAAAACAATGAGATGTTCTTGTGGTGACACGGAAACAATTACAACAAAACCGTTAGGACATAAATGGGAAAAATGGACTGTTGTAGAATCAGAAACTGAAAAAGTTGAAAATAAAGTTAAAAAGACAAGAAAATGTAGTGTATGTGGAACTGTAGAAACTGAAGAATTTTCTTGTGAACATAATTATAAATTTATACAAAATATAGAAGAGGCAACATGCGAAAATCCAGGAAAAGCTAAATATGAATGTACATGGTGTGGACATATAGAAGAAAAAGAAATTCCAAAGAAAGAGCATGATTATAAATTACAAACACCTAATAAACTAGACCCAACATGTACAGAAAATGGAATAAGAGAATATAAATGTAAAGATTGTGGAGACATAAAAGAAGAAACTATTCCAGCATTAGGACATAAACTAGGAGAGTTAATTCAAGATGCACAAGAAAAAAAGCAATATAAAGAATGTGAAAGATGTAAAGAGAGGTTTGAAGAAGCTCCTTATGAACCAGACACAACAAATCAATCTAAAGTGAATTAATAAAATAAACATTAATAAGTAATTAAAAAGTAATCTTAAATTTTAAGATTACTTTTTTGTTTGAAATAAATATTTTAAGTTAAAATTATAAAATATAACATTGAAAGTGATTTATAAAAATTTTTTAAGTCTATTTATATTATTTTCTTGAAGTCTAATAAATCCATTTAAAATGTCTTTAACATTTTGACTTGCTTCTGGGCTTTGATTTAATAACTTAAAACCTTTAATAACTCCCATATCATAACCTTGAATTAAAAGTTCAGAAAGCTTAGTATTAGAAGTGTCATTCATAGTATTCATTTGAATGCCAGTCCAACCCATAATTTTTTGATTAATAGGTGTGTCATCTGGAATTTCTCCAATATTTGAAAATTCTTCATTTACTTTATTTAAAGTTGTTTGATATGTTTGAAATTGAGTACTTAATTCATCTCTAAAATTTGGATCAGAACTTTTTTTAGAAACTTCTTCTAAAGAAGACATTCCCATTGTAACTCCTTTATGAATTTCATTTAATATAGTTAAATCGTCCATAAAAACCTCCATAAATATTTTTATTTATTATTTACAATTATTTCTAAAATATACTTTTTAAAATACAGAAATTGGTATATAATGGCTAAAAGATAAAAAATTATATCTTGCCAAAAGTAAAGCAAGAAAGGAATGTAATAAAAAAATGAATTGGACTAAAGAGCAAGAAAATGCAATTTATAAAAAGAATTCTAATATATTGGTTGCTGCAGCTGCTGGTAGTGGAAAAACAGCTGTACTTGTTGAGCGTATAATTCAAAAAATTTTAAATGATAAGCAAGATATTGATAGATTGTTAGTTGTTACATTTACAAATGCAGCAGCTTCAGAAATGAGAGAAAGAGTATTAGAAGCAATTTATAAAAAATTAGATGAAGAACCAGATAATGAAAACTTGCAGAAACAAATAATTTTATTGGGAAAATCTAATATTTGTACAATACATTCTTTTTGTTTAGATGTTATTAAAAATAATTTCTTTGAAGTAGATTTATCTGCTAATTTTAGAATTGGAAATGAAGAAGAAATAGAACTTTTAAAACAAGAAGTTTTAGAAGATGTTTTTGAAAAACTTTATGAAGAAGATGATGAAGATTTTGAAAAATTAGTAAATACTTATACAGGATATAGAGGAGATGAGCCTTTAAAAGAAATTATTTTAAAAATATATAATTTTATGCAAAGTTCTCCATTTCCAAAAAAATGGTTAATAGAAAAAGTAAAAATGTTTGAAAAATCAGAAGACACAAAAGATTTTTCTGAAAGTTTATGGGGTAAAATTTTACTTAAAAATTTAGATGAAGAAATAATAGATGGAATAAATAATTTAAAAATAATAAGAAATAAACTAGAAAATTATCAAGAACTTGAAAAATATAAATTAACAATAGAAGATGATATAAATACTTTAAAATTTCTTTATGAAACTACAAAAAAATCTTGGAATGATGCATATAATTTTTCAAAAAATATGAAATTCAAGTCTTGGCCTATTGATAAAAAGATAGATTTAGAAATAAAAGATGAAGTAAAATCATCTAGAGACTCTGTAAAAAATAAATTAATGAAATTTATAAAAGAAATTCTTGTATATGATTCAGAAAGTGCATATTCAGATATATATGAAATGCATGAAGTTTTAGAAATCTTGAAAAATGTAATTTTAAAATTTGATGAAAGCTTTAATCAGAAAAAACGTGAAAAAAATATGATAGATTTCAATGATATTGAACACTATGCACTTAAAATATTAGTAAAAGAAAATGGAGAAGAATACGAACCAACAGAAGTTGCAAAAAAATATCAAGAAAAATTTGAAGAAATTGCAATAGATGAATATCAAGATAGCAATGAAGTTCAAGAACTTATATTAAAATCAGTCTCTCGTGGAAATAATTTGTTTATGGTAGGAGATGTAAAACAAAGTATTTATAAATTCCGTGGTGGTTGTCCAAAATTATTTTTAGAAAAATATGATTCTTATAGTTTAGATGGAAATGATAAAGGTTTAAAAATACAACTTTTCAAAAATTTTAGAAGTAAAGATAATATTTTACAAATTACTAATAATATTTTTGAAAGTATAATGAGCAAAACTTTAGGAGATATAGATTATAATGAAGCAGAATATTTAAATTTAGGTGCTGAGTTTGAAGAAATAGAAAATGGAGTGGGAATATCAGAACTAGATATTATAGATTTAAAAGAAGATGATAAAGAAAATGATTTAGATGAAGAATCAGAAGAAGTAGATGAAGAATTTAAACAAATCCAAAAAGAAGAAATAGAAGCTAAATTTGTAGCTAAAAAAATAGAAGAAATAATAGATAATAAATTACAAGTAAAAGACAAAAAGTTAGGTTATAGAGATGTAGCATATAGAGATATAGTAATTTTACTTCGTTCTACTTCAAATATATCTCAAATATATGAAAAAGAATTAATGAAAAGAAATATACCAATATTTTCTGATACATCAAATGAATATTTAGATACAATTGAAATACAAACAATAATAAGTTTGTTAAAAGTATTAGATAATCCAATTGATGATATTTCACTAGTTTCAGTTTTACGTTCAGAAATAGGAACTTTTACAGATAATGAAATTGTAGAAATAAGATTATGCAATAAAAATTCTTCTTTTTATGAAAGTTTAAAACTTGCTAAGGAAAAATTGGAAGGAAATCTAAAAAATAAAATTAATGAATTTTTAGATAAATTAGATAATTGGAGAAAAGAAAGTGATTATTTAAGTTTAGCAGAATTAATTTGGAAAATTTATATAGATACTGGTTTTTATAATTATGTGGGACTTATGCCAAATGGAATTTTAAGACAAGCAAACTTAAAAATGCTTTTTGAAAGAGCTAAAGAATATGAAAAAACTAGTTTTAAAGGATTATTCAATTTTATAAGATTTATAGAAAAATTAAAAACTGGTAATGGAGATATGTCTTCTGCAAAAATCATTGGAGAAAACGAAAATGTTGTTAGAATTATGAGTATTCATAAAAGTAAAGGATTAGAATTTCCAATTGTATTTTTATGCAATACTTCTAAAAAAATGAATATGCAGGATTTAAATTCAAATCTTCTTTTACATAATGAATTAGGAATTGGTCCTCAATATATAAATTATGAAAAAATGATTGAATACTCTACATCAGCAAAAGATGCAATAAAAATTGTATCAAAAGAAGAAAGCATTTCAGAAGAAATGAGAGTTTTGTATGTAGCACTTACTAGAGCAAAAGAAAAACTAATAATTACTGGTACTGTAAAGAACTATGAAAAAGAATTAGAAACTAAAAAAGAAGTTTTGAAAATTTATAATAACAAAGAAAAAATAAACCCAATAATCTTGAAAAAATATATTTCTTATTTAGACTGGATTGAACTTATTTTATTAAGTAAAAAGTTAGAAAATTTGATTACTTTAAATATATATACAAAAAAGGACTTAAATTTAAAAGAAGAAGAAAAAACAAATGATATAAGACCTTTTGATTTTGAAGAAAAAATAGATTTTGAAAAATATGATAAAGAATTTGATTGGAATTATCCAAAACAAATTGCAACAACTTTACCAATAAAAAGTACTGTTAGTAAAATAAAAGAGATGCAAAATGAAGCAATTGACTTAGATAAACTATATGAAAATAAAATTGGAATTGCAAATATTACTCCAGAATTTATGGTTAAAGAAGAAAAAATTACTTCAGCAAGAAAAGGTACATTAATGCATTTATTCTTGCAAAATATAGATTTTAAACAAAAATATGATTTAACAAAATTAGAAGATTTAAGAAATAGTCTAGTATATAAAAATATTATAAGTATTGAAGAATCAAAAACTATTAATCTAGAAAAAGTAAATTTATTTTTAGAATCTAATTTAGCTAATAAAATTAGAAATTGCAAGAAAATAGAAAAAGAAAAAGCATTTTGTAAAAAAATGTTAGCTAAAGAAGTTTTTGAAAATGCAACTGATGAAGTAATTTTAGTTCAAGGTATAATTGATTTATATGGAATAACAGAAACAGATGAAATAATTTTAGTAGATTATAAAACTGATTTTGTAGAAAATGAAGAAGAGCTAATTAAAAAATATAAAAAACAACTTTCAATTTATAAACAAGCTTTAGAAGAAGCGTTAGAAAAACCAGTTTTAGAAGTTTATATTTATTCAATATTCTTAAATAAAGAAATAAAAGTATAAAAATTTGATATTACATAATATTTACAAATTTAGTACATTAAGGTATAATAATACTATATTAAAAAATGTAAAATAATATCTAATATAGAGAGGTAATAAATATGGCTAGAATGAAAACATTTCTATTATATGCCTTGGGAATTATAGGATTCATTTTTCTATCTAACGTATTAGAAGATGGCTTAATAGATGCAATGTACGTTAGAATGACTGGTTCTATAGATACATCTGGATATGGAATTTCAATTGATGAAGTTTCAGCAAGAGCTACTAATATGAATGGTAATATGAAAATAAGAATAACCAATAACTCAGAAACATATAATAAACTTTATTTAAAAATAGATTTATATAGCAAAAGAGGTTTGTTAGCTACTACTAAATATGTTGAAATAAATGATTTGAAAGTAGGAGACAGTAAAGAATATCAAATTAAATTAAAAGGTAGTGAACTTAGAAAATATAATGTATCAATTATTCATGAAAATCTTGTACCTGATAGAAGCAATATAATAAGTATTTTTGGTTGGGAAATTGATTTAACCAATGTATTTGGTATGGACTTATCTAATGCAACTTTATTTGGTGTAAAACTAACAGACTTATTTAGTGTAGATAGTGTAAAAACAGCTGGTGGTAATGCTTGGAACTGGACACTTCGTATCTTACGTTCTATACCTTGGTGGGGATATGCTATTGCTACTGGAATTGTTATTTGGAATTTACCTGCTGGATATTTATTTGGAATTTTGTAAAAATAAAGAAAAAACGTTACATGATTGTAACGTTTTTTTTATTGTTTAAAAATAGCAATTAGTATATAATAAATTGGAATAAAATATATAATAAGGAGTTTTTATATGTTAGATTCTTTAGAGTTAAAAAATTTACAAGAAAAGGCTAAGAGTATTAGAAGAAATATTGTGGAAATGGTTTATTCTGCAGTTTCTGGACATCCAGGAGGATCACTATCTATTGCTGATGTTTTAACAGTTTTATATTTTCATGAAATGAATATTAATGTAAACAATCCAAAAGATGAAAATAGGGATAGATTAGTATTATCAAAAGGTCATTGTTCACCAGCACTATACTCAGTTTTAGCAGAAAAAGGATTTTTTCCAAAAGAGGATTTAAATACATTTAGAAAAATAAATAGTTATCTTCAAGGTCATCCAGATATGAAGAAAATTCCTGGTGTTGATATGACTTCAGGATCTTTAGGACAGGGATTATCTGTTGCAAATGGTATGGCAATAGCAGGAAAATTAGATAATAAAGATTATAGAGTTTATTGCATAATGGGTGATGGAGAAATAGAAGAAGGGCAGATTTGGGAAGCAGCAATGACTTCTAGCAAATATAAATTAGATAATCTTTGTGCTATTGTAGATAATAATAATCTTCAAATAGATGGAAAAATAGAAGATGTTATGAGTCCATATCCAATAAATAAGAAATTTGAAAGTTTTGGATTTAATGTTATAGAAATTGATGGACATAATTTTGAAGAAATAATAAATGCTTTTGAAAAATCTAAAAATGTTAAAGAAAAACCAACAGTTATAATAGCAAAAACTACAAAAGGAAAAGGTGTATCATATATGGAAAATCAAGCAGGATGGCATGGTAAAGCACCTAATGAAGAAGAATATAAATTAGCTTTAGAAGAATTAAAATAAAATTATAATTTAAATTTTAAAATTAGGAGAAAATATATGAATTTTGAAAATAAAAAAGCTACTAGACAAAGCTATGGAGAAGCTTTAGTAGAACTTGGAAAAGAAAATAAAAATGTTGTAGTTTTAGATGCTGATTTGGCAGGAGCAACAAAAACAAATATGTTTTTAAAAGAATTTCCAGATAGATTTTTTGATATAGGAATAGCAGAACAAGATATGATAGCTACTGCTGCTGGACTTTCTACTTGTGGAAAAATTCCTTTTGCTAGTACATTTGCTGTTTTTGCAACTGGAAGAGTTTATGATCAAATTAGAAATAGTATATGTTATCCAAATTTAAATGTAAAAATTTGTGCAACACATTGTGGAATAAGTGTTGGAGAAGATGGTGCTACACATCAAATGCTTGAAGATATTAATTTGATGAGAGGACTTCCAAATATGACTGTTATTTCACCAGCAGATGATACAGAAGCAAAATGGGCAGTAAGAAAAGCATCAGAAATTAATGGCCCAGTTTATATTAGATTTGGAAGAGCTTCTACTCCAATAATTTATGATGAAAATACAAAATTTGAATTAGGAAAAGGTATTCAATTTGGAGAAGGAACTGTTGCAACAATTTTTGCAACAGGAATAATGGTAGCAGAAGCTTTAAAAGCAAAGGAAGAATTAGAAAAAGAAAATATTAATATAAGAGTTGTTGATATTCATACAATAAAACCAATAGATAAAGAACTAATTATAAAATGTGCTAAAGAAACAGATAAGTTAATTTCTATTGAAGAGCATAGCATAATTGGTGGTTTAGGAACTGCAATTTCAGAAGTTTTAACAGATAATTATCCTAAAAAATTAATTCGTTTAGGAATGAAAGATTGTTTTGGAAAATCTGGAAGTGCAAGTGAACTATTAAAATATTTTGAACTTACAAGTAATAAAATTATTGATGTAGTAAAAGAAGAACTAAATTAGGAGTATATTATGAAAAAAAGAAGAATTATCATTATTTTATTAATAATATTATTAATAGTAGTATTAAGTTTAATTATAATTAAACTTAATATTAGAACACCAAGACAAAACTTGGATTATATAAATTCAAATGAAATTGATGAAGGAACATTTTCACCTCAAATGATACATGTAGTTGTAGCATCTTATGAAGGTGATTTAAATCCAAAAGCAATTTCAAAATCAGCATATTATTTTTTGAATACGGTAATACCAAAATATTTAAAAGAGTGTAATGATTCAGAAAAATATTTTGAAAAAAATAAAGATGCTATAAAACTTGATATAGGTGTAACAAATAATGAAGAATTTAGTAATCTAATACAAGAAATAAAAAAATTATCTGGAAATTTAGAATATGAATCTTCTAGATTTGATGCAGATAATATTAAGAAAGATTTTAAAGGATTAAAAACAACTTTGTATATTAAATATAAAAATAATCCAGAAATATCATTTGATGTAACAATTTCAGATAAAATTCAAAGTGATAGAAATTCAGTAAAATTTTCAAAATAATAAAATGAAAAGGAAAAAAATATGGAAGAAGATAATGATGATTTAGAAGAACAAGGTTCTGGAGAAAATTTGCCACAAGAGCAATCAAATAAGTCAAGTAAAGATAATCAAAGTCAATTGTCTAAAGAGGCATCTAAAAAAATTCAAGAGCAAGTATCAAAATCAATGACAAAAAATGCTGCAAAACAAACTTTGATTAAAGCATTGTTACCAGTACTTACTTGGGTACTTGTATTTATACTTATATTAATAATTATAATAGGTATAGTAATGTTCTTTATAACTATGCCTGGTATGGTTATGGATAAGATAAAAGATTTAGCAAAAGCAATAGGAGATGCATTAGCATCATTCTTTGGTGAAAGCACAACAGAACAAGTAGAAGACCAAGAAATTTATGATGTTTTAGATTATCTTGAACAGATGGGATATGATTTAAAAGGATATGGATTCTTAACCGAATATGAAGAAGAAAGTGATGTTGAAGAAAATCAATATTTTGATAAAGAAGCCAGTGTAATAAGAAATGAAAGCGATGATAAAATTGCTAAAGCAAAAAGTGATTATATTTATAATTATTTAGTTTCAGAAAATTACATTTATACAATACAAAACTTTAATACGTCAACAGATCATTGGTGGCAAGCATTAGGAGATCATATAGGTTCATTATTTTCTGATAGCTTAAAAAATAGAGAAGGAATGTTAGTTATATACCACGAAGGAAGTGGAGGAGTTGGATATACTTCAACAAATGCGTATGATGCATGGGAAAGAGGAAGCATAAAAGCAGATCCAGAAAAAAAGACATTAGTAATAAAAAGAGGTTGGAGCAATAATGCAATGTCTTTTAACTTAGATGGATGGACAGGTAGATATGGTATACCAATAGACTTTTTATTATCAATACATTTAGCAACAATGATGCCAGATTTAGCTTACGATATATCAACTAGCTTCAAGACAGAAGTAAATATTATTTTGCATGAGCTTAATAATGCGTATGCTGATGCAGCTTTTGATACAGAAAATGATAATAATGAAACTGGTAGTAGATATATTACATACGATGATTTCCATACTGAAGCTTCAACAGGTATTACACAAGGATTAAATGGCTGGAAAATTAACAAAAAAGAAGCAAAATCTATAATGAAAAAATTTGGTATAAAGAGTCAAACAGAAGGAAAATATGCTTGTACTGGTCATAATGACCCAACTATTACAGAATGGCCAAGTTCAGTACAAGGAAAAAACAGCACAGATGCTTTTGATGATGTTTCAGAAAGTCAAATTATGGTAAATAATGACTGTCTAGAAGCAGATATGGATGATAGAAATTATAAAGATTGGACTTCTTTATATGAATATCTTTATGATTGTGGTAGTGGAGAAAATGATGATAGTCATGTATTTAAATCTGTTGGAAATGGTGCACATGGTGCTGCTTTTGATGTAGATAAATTAAAAACAATGGTAAATAATCTAAGAGAAGCATGGGATAAATGTAATGAACTTTCAGGAGATGTACAAGAAAATCCATTTAATGTTTCATCAGGACCAAAATTTGCAGCTCTAAAAGTATTAGATGATTATGATGAATTAGATTTTGATTCACTAGTTGATTCGGGAAAAGATGAATGTTTTGTAGAAATAGGTACATGGACACAAGTTATATCTGAAAATGCAGATGATCCAGAATTAGATGAGGAAATAGAATATACTCTAGAATTAAGAATGAGAGGAACAGGAGTAACATTATATGATAACTGGGAATATTCATTAATAGTTTATAGAGATATGACTGATGCAGAACTTGAAGAGGCAGGTATTGATTTATCAACTAGTGAATCTGATTTATGCTCAAATAATACTTCTGAAAAAGTATGTAAGCATTGCTTAAATTATGTAAAAGCAATTTATAAACAATTGAAAAAAGCTCATGATTCTGATTTTGATACATATACACCTTATATTTCTAAAGTTACAAATCATTGGTATAGAGATACTTATTTTGTTGTAAAACCATCAGAAAATATAAATTTTGTAAAAAATGATTTTGATTATGAAGCTATTACAAAAGAAAGATGGACTTTATATGAAACAGATGATGAGGGTAATTTTGTATATTATGAAATAGATGATAATGGAAATTATATTAAAAATGCAGATGGAAGTCTTAAAAAATATGAAGGAAATGTTATTAGTGGAGAACAACAAACTGGAAATAATGAAACAACTATAATAGCAAGTGTTGGTGAAGATGGAACAAAAATTGCAAAAAAAGCAATAACATTTAAAATAGATGATGTAGATGAAGATAACGTTGTTGCAGCTGAAGATTACAATTGGCAAAAATTAAGTAATAATGCATGGTCTGCGTATGCAGAAGATACAAACACATCAACAACAGATTGGGAACCAGTATATCCTGACGCAAATAGTGATATAAAGAATCATATATATTCAAAAATAACAAGTTCTGGTAATGTTAAGCAGACAGGAGAAGGATTAAGAACAGAAACAAATGCAGAAATAAAGAAAATGTTTTTAAATAATAAATATTTTAGATATGATGGTTCTACAGAAACAGCAGAAATAATAACAAAATTAAGAGAAGAAAATAATATACCTTATGGACATTTAAGTGAAAGTGATTTAGAAAAAACAGCAATAATAGATAATAAAAAACAGAAAGTATCTGATTATGCAGGAGAAGTATCATTAAATCAAGACTCATTAAATGCATTTAGTATGTTAGAAAACGAACATACATTAGATGCAGATTACATATATAGAGATTTTAAGGAATTAATAGTAGAGCTTGGATATTTTGAAAAAGAAGAATTAACAGATGAAACACCAAGATTATTAGAATTCTTAGTACCAGAGATTGGTTCTAAAGGATATCCAAATAGAGCTATAGATAAAAATGAAAATGAAAAAGGAACAATGATTCACTCTAAAGGTGATATAGATGCTTATAAACGACAAACATTAGTTAGTCTTATATCAGAAGCAATAGAAACAGCATCAGATGAAGAAGA
The DNA here is from genome assembly GCA_947632605.1 of uncultured Clostridia bacterium. Classification (GTDB taxonomy): domain Bacteria; phylum Bacillota; class Clostridia; order TANB77; family CAG-508; genus Scatovivens. The sequence continues at coordinate 130,143 of CANRPX010000002.1, forward strand.
AACTCAACAAGATTCAAATGTTACTCAAACACAAAGTAGCTTAAATACTTCAGTAAGTGGAATAGAACAAGTGGAAGAAGAGGAACACTTTACATCTTTAGGTTCTATTGATACAGATTCAAGTTCAACATCATTACTTTCATTAGAAGAATGGTGGGAAGAAACTCAAAAAATGTTTGATGTATATAAAAGTCAAAGTTGGGTTTATGGACATAGCAATTCAGGAACAACTTTTGAAACAGCAGTTGCTCTTGATGTAGATTGCTCAATAGGAGCTTCATGGATGTTACAAAAATTAGGAGCATTACAAGATAATCATACATTTAGTTCTGCTTTAGGAGATTCAGGAGCATTAGATGAGAGTAATGTATGTGCACAAGATTTATTAAATGCTGGAGCAGAAGTAATAGTTCCAACAGGAAGTACTAATTTTTCAACTGCTGCAAATGGTGGTGAATTAGAACCAGGTGATGTTATATTTTATGATGGACATGTAAGTATATATTCTGGAGATAGCTATGAAGGTGCTGGAGTTACATATTGTTGGGATACAGGTTCAACAACAGGAATACAAAATGGAGGACCAAGAGATACTAGTTGGGAAGACAGACCAATAAAACTTATATTAAGATTACCATTAGGACAATCATTAGGAGAAGGAAATTTATATGAAGGATATTTAGGAAATGAAGCAGTAGTATCACCAGTAACAGGAATCTTATTAGAATACGATACTTATGATGGAGAAGAATTTGATACTGTATCAGGAGAAAAATATAGAACAAATATAGATTTAAAATACAAAACAGGAATAATATCTGATACAGAAGAAGAAACAGCAGATGGTACTCAAGCAAATACACCAGAAACTTCACAACCAGAAGAACCACAAGTTGCTACTAATTTACCAGCTGAAAAAGTAGGATATGCAAAAATATTAGTTTTAGATAAAGAAAATTATAAAAAATTAGAAGAAGGTATAATAAATCAAACAAGATGGAATTCTAGCTTATTAAGTAGTGGTGGAACATATACTGAAATAGAAAATTTAACAGATGAAAAAGTAAATGACAAAGATGATCCATGGACAGATATGGATAGAACATTATATGGATATAAAGAATTTGCAGAAAATTATGAAGAGTTTGGAATAGCAGGAAATACTATATATATTGAAGGATTTTCTTGTGAATTACCAGATGAAGAATTTGATAATACAAATATTGAAGATCAAAAAACAAAATCTCCATCAGGAGAAGAAATATCAGGAGATGATTTCGAAAATATAAAACCAGAAAGTTTCACAGATGGAACATTAAATGATGATGCTGAAACAATACCATCTTTATATGAAACAGATCCAGATTATAAGTTTGCTAGTAAAAAAGCAACAGAAAAATTGAAAGCAGAAAATAAAGTTAAAAAGGATGCAGTATCTTCATTATATGTAAATGGACTAAAAGTTATAAAAGAAGGAACAGTAATAGGAAGAACACTAACAGATAGAGAATTAATTGTAGATTACAGAAATGAAAATTATGAAGATTATAGAAAAACTACAAGTAGTACTCCAACAGACACTGAAACCGAGCAAGAGGGAGATAAAGTAGCAGGAAATTATCTAAGAATTATAATGAACAATTTAGACAAAACAGTTGTTGAAAATGTTGAAGATTATATGAAATTAGATGAAGGTGAGCCAAAGAAACAAGTAGATCATTTTTCAGTAGTTGGAACAGTTTTAAGCAAAGATGATTGGGTTGACAAAGCATTAGCTTATACAGAAACTCATGGAGATTCAACTTTTAAGAGTAGAGCAAATCTAGAAGAATTTTATGATATATGCGTTGGAAAGAAAGTTAATCCAGAATTTATATTTGTAAGAGGTATACAAGAAAGTGGATTAAGTGCAGCAAATGGAAACAACTATTGGGGATACAATACTCCAAATGGATCATCATTATGGGATGGTGGAACTTGGCAGAATGTTTTGAATTTATATTGTGATACTATTTTGGAATATCAAGATCCAACATCTGGTTATTATGATATGATAATGCAAAGATATGAAGAAAGAAGTGCATGTACTGAAAATGGTGGTATAGACCCTTATGGTTATGGTTTACCAAGTTCAGTATCTGGAATACAGTCAATTTATTCTTGGTTAGGAGATGACCACTCAGCTAATGATGCAGGAGCAGGTGGTATGTACTACTTATATCCTTGGGGATGGGGTGGTAACCAATATGAAGGAGAAAACAAAATAATATTTGAATCTAAACAAGAATTTGAACAATTATGTGGACGTAAGCATAATACATCAGGTGGAAAAACAAGTAGTGCTAAAACCACAGTTTGGGAACAAGGAATGTATACAGCTTGGCAATCTAGAAAAATAATAGAACCAGCAAAAGAAATTTTCGGTGAATTAGCAGGTACACATGATCCATAATAAAAGTAATATATTTTAAAATAAAAATGCTAACAAAAATGGTAAAATTTGTTAGCATTTTTTTTATTTTTATTTAACATTAATTTGTTGAAATTATAAATTGTTAATGTTATCATATAAGTATAAGATTAAATGCGGTTATTTTGATAAATAATAAATAAAGGAAGAGTATTGAAATGAATGATGAACCAGAAAATGAAGAATTAGATGAAGGAGCAGGAGAGAATTTACCACAAGAACAGTCAAATAGTTCAAGTAGTAGTAATCAAAGTGCATTATCTAAAGAAGCATCTAAAAAAATTCAAGAGCAAGTATCAAAATCAATGACAAAAAATGCTGCAAAACAAACTTTGATTAAAGCATTGTTACCAGTACTTACATGGGTGCTTGTTTTTATACTTATATTAATAATTATAATAGGTATAGTAATGTTCTTTATAACTATGCCTGGTATGGTTATGGATAAATTAAAAGAACTAGCAAAAGGTGTAGCAGATGCGTTTTCATCTTTCTTTGGCGGAGATGATACAGCACAAATAGATGATGAACAAATATATGAAACTTTAGACTACTTAGATCAAATGGGTTATGACTTAAAAGGATATGGATTTTTAACAGGATATAAAAAAGAAAGTGATGTTAAAGATGAACAGTACTTTGATAAACAAGAAGGTGTAGTAAGAAATGAAAGTGATGATACAATTGCTAATGCAGAAAGTGAATTCATTTTCAATTATTTAGTATCAGATAATTATTGTTATACAATTAAAAATTTCAATAAAGTTGCTCCAAACTGGTTTAAGGGATTATGCCAACAATTAGCTTCATTATTCACTCTTGGACAATCAAATCAATATTGGTCTAGAGGAATGATTGATATTTGGGAAGATAATGGTAAATTGGGAAACGAAGGTAAGTATTATGATAGCTTTGAGCCAGGAAGCATAAAAATTGACACAGATAAAAAGACAATGGAAATAAAAAGAGGCTGGTTTAATAATTCTATGACATATAATTTGGATGGTTGGACAGGAAGATATGGAATGCCAATAGATTTCTTGTTATCAATACACTTAGCAACTATGATGCCAGACTTAGCTTATGATATGGCAGTAGGATTTGAGACACAAATAAAATTATTATTACATCCAGTAGGTGGTGGAGAAAAAGATGAAAATACAGCTATTGGATATTATGATTCAGGAGATGGAAATAAAAGATCTTATGATGATTTTTATGAAGCTGCAAAATCTGGTTGGACAGGAGCTTTAAATGCTTGGAGAATAAGTAATAAAGAAGCAATGAACATAATGAAAGAATTTGGAATACCAAGCCCAGATAATTGTATAGGAACAGCAGATGTAGGAGAAGATGAATTAGAGAATAAAGATAGTTCAGTAGATATGAAATATTCAGAACATTGGTATTCAAGTAGTAAGAGAGTTACTGATGATGATTATGATAGTAATGAAGCAGGACCTGCTAAAAAACAAGAAGTTGTAGATGCATATAATGCAATGATACAAAAATTCAAAGAATATGGTGCATCAGATGATAATATAACAAGTGCAAATTTAAAATCTTCAATATCAAGTCTTAATGATTTCTTAGATATGCAACAAGAACAAGATGATATAGAAGGTACAAAAGATACATTTATGTGGGAAGAATATACTTATTATGAACATTCTAGAAGTTTGTCTGCTACAGTATCATGGATGGCTCCTTCAGGAACAGCAGATTATGCATTATATACAGCTGAAGTTACATTAAGTTATGAAAATTATGATTATCTTATGACAACGAATGGTACTTCAACTAGTAGATCACCAAATAAAGCTTCTATTACTTATAAAATATATGGAGAATGGTCTGATTCTAAACTTCAAGCTTGGTTAGATGAAAATGAAATATCAACACCAGATGAAGCAAAATGTCATAATTTAGATAATGATGAATGTTGTAGTGTATGTAGAAAATACATTCAAAGTATTTATAATAAATTAAAAAATGTAGATGTATCAGATTTAGATATATATGAACCATATATTAGTAAAGTAATTGATCATTGGTATAGAGATGTTTATTTTGTAGCTGGAAGTAATATGGCATTTGTAGATAATGATTATGATTATGAAGCATTAATGAAAGAAAGATGGACATTATACGAAACATATCCATTAGATGATCCAGAAAGAGCAGGAGAATTTAAATTATATGAAATAAATGATGATGGAAGTTATAAGAAAAATGGAGATGAATTAGTTTTATATGATGGAACACAAGAAGAAGCAGAAAAATCTGGAATAAAAGTTGCTAAAAGAGCTTCTATGGTAAAAATTGATGATGTAGCTGAAGATTTAAATTGGAATGAAATAGACAATAAATATTCTGCTTATCAAATAAAATCTTCTTCAAATACAAGCTATGAGCCAGCATATCCAGATGTAACACCAGATGATAAAGAATATAATATAAAGAAAAATATTTACGTAAAATTAATTACAACTGGAAATGTAGTTCAAACAGGAGAAGGTTTAAGAACAGAAACAAATTCAAAAATTAAAAAAATGTTTTTGAATAATAAATATTTTAGATATGATGGTTCTGTTGAAACAGCTGAAGCCATAACAGAATTAAGAAATACATATAGTATTCCTTATGGACCAGTACAAGGAATTAATGTTGAAGGAAAAGAAGTTGATTACACAGATAAAGAACTTGCAAAAAAAGAAGGAGAAACAGGAGATCCAAAAACAGTAGCAGATTTTTCAGGAGAAGTATCATTAAATCAAGACTCATTAAATGCATTTAGTATGTTAGAGAATGAGCATACATTAGATGCGGATTACATATATAGAGATTTTAAAGAGCTAATAGTAGAATTAGGATATTTTGGAAAAGAAGAATTAACAGATGAAACACCAAGATTATTAGAATTTCCAGTACCAGAAATTGGTTCTGCTGGATTCCCATATAGAATGATAGATAAAAAAGAAAATGAAAATGGAACCATGATACATTCTAAAGGTGATATAGATGCAGCAAAGAAACAATCTATTGAAGAATTATTGAAAAAGGCTGATGAAGAAGGACAGCCAGGAAATCCACCAGAAGCACCTAATAACAATCCACAATTTGATGTTCCAGATGATGATGTACCTCAACAACCAATTTCAAAATTAACAAAAGATTCTTCTTTAAATATTATTGGAAAAGTTGCAAGCATAGAGAGTACACCAGTAACTGACTTAAGAGCAGTCGGAAGTATAGTAGAAGTAACACCAGCTAATTATACATATACACCAACAGGAGAAAGCGGACAAACAAAGAAAATTGCAGATTTAGATTTTAATGGAGTAAATTATGAATGTTGGTTCCAATCACAAGTTACATGTACATTATATTCATTCTCATTTGTAGCTTCTGCATATACAGACACAAGTTTTGAAGAATATAAAAAAGAGCAACCACCATATTGGACAAGTGGTTTAGCATGGAGTTGTTGGAAAACTGCTGGAGTAGAAGGAGTATTTTATGGTGCAGGAGATGCAGCAATTCCACCAACAGTTGAAGAACAAGGAAGCTTAATATCAGAAGCATTAGAGGAAGGAAAACCAGTATATTTTTATAGTGGATTTGGATCTTCAGCAGGATGTCATGCCATAGTATTATTAGGAGCTGATGATGATGGAAAAATATTGTATTACAATCCTTGGGGTGGAGTTGTTACAACTTATGGTTCAAGCTCAAAATTCTCTGAGAATTTAAAAGACTTATTAACAACTGGAGCAGCACAAAAAGGTGGACACTTATATTCTTTCTTTATACCAGATGAACCACCAAAAGGAGTAAGAAGAGATAATGAAAAACAATATGAAGGATATTTAGGAAATGAAGCAGTAGTATCACCAGTAACAGGAATTTTACTAGAATATGATACTTATGATGGAGAAGAATATGATACTGTATCAGGAGAAAAATATAGAACAAATATAGACTTAAAATATGAGACAAAAGGACTATTTGCTAATGATACAGAAGACCCACAAGCAGAACCACAGCCAGAGCCACAACCAGATAAAGAAATTGAACCTGAAAAAGTTGGATATGCAAAAATATTAGTTTTAGATGATGAAAATTATAAAAAACTAGAAACAGACTTAAAAGGTTCTACAATGTGGAGTAATGATTCTGTTGTACCAGAAATTGATGATTTAAATGATGATAAGATTGAAGATTGGACAGATGTTGATAAAACATTATATGGATATAAGGAATTTGTTGAAAACTATAAAGAAACTGGTTTATCAGGATATATAATTTATATGGAAGGATTTAAATGTGAACTTCCAGATGAAGAATTTGATAATACTTCTAAAGATGATTTAGAAAATAAAATACCAGATGGAGAAGATTTATCAGTTGATTCATTTAAAACAATAACAAAAGGAAGTTTTGATAGTGATGGAAAAATATCTTCAAGTGTAGAAGTACCACAATCAAAATATTTAAGAGATGAAGATTACAAATTAGCAAGTAAGAAAGCAACAGAAAAATTAAATACAGAAAATAAAGTAAAAGAAGAAGCATTACCATCAATATCTGTAAATGATAATTTAACAATTATAAAGGAAGGAACAGTAATTGGAAGAACATTAACAGATAAAGAATTACTAGAAAGCCCAGAATATCGTGGAGGAAGAAATGGAACTTATGAATCTATAAGAAAAGGTGATGATGTAACTCCTCAAGTAATCGGAAACTATATAAGAGTAATAATGAGTGATGAAGAAAAGACAGTTGTAGAAAATGTTGAAGATTATATGAAATTAGATACTGGAAATGCTAGACAAAAATGTGAATTCGAACAATTAGCTTATTTCTTAGGATGTCTAGAAGAAGGATTTAATGAAGATATGGATTTAGGAAGTTCTTATGGTGTAACAGTTTTAAAGGATGGTGCAGGAAATACAACAGCATTTGGATTAACTAAAGCTGTTGCAGGACTTGATTCAGTAAAAAGTGCTTATCCAAATTTTGGAGTAGACTTAGCTAATGGAAATGTTCCTAAACAAGAAGCTCAAGATGTATTTATATTAACAATGGAATCTGCAAAAGAGGCAATACAAGAAAGATTAAATACACCTTTTGAAGAAGATGATTCAAACTTATTTGCTTTAATTGATTTACACCATGCAGGACCGGCATTATGTTATGATGTAATAGATGTTTATAACGCAAAAAATAATAATTTAACTAAAGATGAATTAATAGACCTTTATTCAGAACATTGGGGAAGCAATACAAATTATGAAACATTATTAAAAAGAAGAGGTAGAAACAGAGGATTCTTAGCTGCTGAAGGTAGATTCTTATTATATCAAGAAGGTTCTGCTGGAGATGAAGTAATATTCGATTCTGAAACACCTTGGACTGAATTTTGTGAAGGTGGAGGATCACGAGATATGATAACACAAGACTGTGGATTATATCATATAGAAAAAGGAGCTGATCCGGGATAAATCGGAGGAATAGGAAAGTATTATGAAAAATAAAAAGAAATTTAAACGTTTTAGTATTATATTTTTAATTATATTATGTATTTTGCTAGTGATTCTTATATTCTTTTTAACTAAAACAAAAAAAGAAACATTAGTAGATGGATTACATACACAAGAAGATTTGGAAATAATGGATGATGAAATAGATAGTTATTTATCAGATAAAATTGTTCCAGTAGGAATGTCTACATTATATGGTAAATATAAGGGAAATAATGATTTAAATGATATATACAGAAGTTTATATAGATTTATCAATTATTTGCCTACACTATCTAAAAAAGTACAATCAAAAGATGAAAGTGGAATAGAATCTTTCTATGAATCTAATAAAGCTAAAATAGAAGAAAATACGGGAATAAATAATTCAGAAGATTTTAAAAAATTTATTTCATATTTAAATAGTATAGGATATAGTGCAGAAAAATACAAAAATTGTGAAATAGATACTTCAACATTTAATAATAGTAATAATTATTTTTCATTCAATATATCATTTAATTTTGAGGGATTTGAAAATAAGATGAAATTAAAATTAAATTTTGCCAATGGTCAATCTTCAAATAAAGTGTTTTATTCAACAATAGAAGAGAATAATAATTAAAATAATATTAATATGAGAATAGCTATTAATAGCTATTCTCATATTGTAAAAAAGCAAATTTTAAACATCCAAATTCGTAAAACGTACTAATATCAAGGAATACATTGAAAATTGTAGTCAAAAGTAGTATAATATAATTGGAACGTTTTAGTTTTTTTAAGGAAAGTAAAAATAGATGAACTATAATGATGAAGATGATTTAGAATTGAATAACGAACCAGAAGAAAATTTATCACAAGATAGTAGAAGTATGAGTAATGAAGCTGCTAATACTGCAAAAAGAGAAATACAAAAGAAATTATCAAAATCAGTAACAAAAAATGCAGTAAAACAATCTTTAGTAAAAGCTTTATTACCAGTACTTACATGGGTGTTAGTGTTTATAATTATATTAATAATTATAATAGGCATAGTAATGTTTTTCATAACTATGCCTGGAATGGTTATGGATAAATTAAAAGATTTGTCTATTTCAATTGGAAATAAATTGGAAGCATTTTTTGGGGGAGATACAACAGCTCAAATTCAAGATCAACAAGTATATGATGTTTTAGATTATTTAGAACAAATGGGATATGACTTAAAAGGATATGGATTTTTAACAGATTATGTTGGAGAATCAAAAGATGGAGTAGAAAGAAATGATGAAGGAAAAATAAAAGAAGCAAAAAGTGATTTTATATATACATATTTAGTATCAGACAACTATGTTTATACAATAGCAAATTTTAATCAAACAAATGACTTAGCAAATAATGGACATAGAATTTTAGGAGCAATAGTATCAGTATTTCAAAAAGTAGGAAACTTATTTACAAATGGACAATTAGGACAATTTTGGGGAAGAGGAATGATATCAGTATATCATGAATCTTCAATAGGAGTACCAGGAACATATTATGGAGGATTTGGAGATTTAATAGGTTGGTCTGGAATAAAGATAAATATAGATGAAGAAAAAGATGAGAAAACATTACAAGTAAGAAGAGGCTGGGGAAGTGGAGTAAAGTCATTTAATTTAGATGGCTGGACAGGAAGATATGGAATGCCAATAGACTTTTTGCTATCAGTGCATTTAGCAACAATGATGCCAGATTTAGCTTATGATATGGTAGAGTCATTTGATACACAAATAGTAATGTTATTACATAAAACGGGAAGTTATTTAGAAGGAACAGCATCATACGATCCATATATAGCGTATGTAAAGAATCATTGGTATAGAGATGTATATTTTGTACAAACAGATAGAGAATTTGTAGATTATGATTATGAATATGAATCAGTAATGAAAGAGAGATGGACATTATATGAGACATATCCAGCAGATGATCCAGAAAGAGCAGGAGAATATAAATTATATGAAATAAATGATGATGGAACATATAAAACATCAGGAGGAGAATATATATTATTTGATGGAACAGCAGATGAGGCAGAAAAAAAAGGAGTAAAAGTTGCAAAAAAAGCTAAAACATTAAAATATACTGATGATGAATCTTTTGAAGATATATCTTGGAATAAAAACTCTTGGGGAATATGGTCTGCTTATGAAGATGAAAATGGAACTATCAATCAAACAGGAGAAGGATTAAGAACAGAAACAAATTCAGAAATAAAGAAGATGTTTTTAAATAATAGATATTTTAGATATGATGGATCAGTAGAAACAGCAGAAGTAATAGATAAATTAAGAGAAAATATTAATCCGAACACAAATTATTATGGACCAGTAAAAGGAATAGGACCAGATGGAAATGAAGTAGATTATACATCTGTTACAGCAGTTGTAGATGGTGAAACAAAAAAGGTAGAAGATTTTTCAGGAGAAGTATCATTAAATCAAGATTCATTAAATGCATTTAGTATGTTAGAGAATGAACATACATTAGATGCAGATTACATATATAGAGATTTTAAAGAATTAATAGTAGAACTTGGATATTTTGAAAAAGAAGAACTAACAGATGAAACACCAAGACTATTACAATTTATAATTCCAAAAATATCTTCTTATGGATATCCAATAAGAAGTTTAGATAAAAGAGAAAATGAATTTGGCACAATGGCACATTCAAAATATGATTATAAGGATTTTAAAGCACAAGATAATACAAATAACGAAATAGTAATAGATGGTGTATTAGAAGATGGTAAGGGAAATCCTTTAGGAGCTACTACTACTGAAAATAAATCTGATTATACTTATGCAAGAACAAGTGAAGTGAAAAAATTATCATCAATAGATAATTTAGAGAATACTTCAAATGCAGATGTATTACAAAATGTTGGAAGTGCAAATAGATCATTAGTAACAGATGATTTTGATGATGCAGGATGGAGTGATACAAAAGCTATTGTTGAACAATGGGTTGAAAAATTAAATATAACTACAATTGGAAATTACTATACAAAGGGAAATGAGAAAGAATATGAAAAATTCTTAGATACATTAGGTGGAATATTCTCAAGATACGGTGGAAAAGACAAAATAGGAGATGGCACAGGAGATGCTTTAAAAGATGCAGGAGAATATTGTTATGGATTAATGAATATGCTAGGATTTAATTATTGTGCTTATACAGGTGGTTCAGATTATGATTTTGGTAGATGCACAATGTTTGGTAATAATTTGTCTTTAGATGCATATCCAAATTTTGGAAATTCTATACCTCACCATGACCATGATGGTGGTTTACCAAAAAAAATAGATGATTGTATGCTTAAACAAAGATTTGTAACAAATTGTAATTACACAACAGATAAAGTTTATTATAAAGCAGGTTTAATAGGAGGAGAAAATCAACCAGCTACTACACTTAGCATAGATAGTATGCTTAATGAATATGGTGGAAAACCAGTTTTCGAAATAAGTGAATTACATTTTGGAGATTTAATCCAATGTTATGAATCAAATGGAAACAATAGTACAAATCCAGCAGATTGGACTGGATGGTATCATATTATGTATGTTGGAGAAGAAACTGAAGATACAATTACAATTTATCAAACAGGACATGATTATACAAATGATGCATCATGGAGAGTTGAATTAAAGAAAAATTCTCCTAGAAGTGCAATGCCTGCTGCAAGTGGTTGGGTAGGAATCCATGTTTGGGATTTAGAATATCCAGAAAAATATGAAGGATATTTAGGAAATGAAGATGTAGTATCACCAGTTACAGGAATATTATTAGATTATGGAACATACACAAATGAAATAGATACCATATCAGATACAGAATATAGAGAAAATGTAGATTATAAATATAAAACTGAATCTCTTTTAAATAAAGATCGTAATAATAATGTGACTACTGATCAAGAAATACCAGTAGATAAAGTAGGATATGCTAAAATATTAGTTTTAGATAAAGAAAATTATTTAAAATTAGAGAAAAGTACAAATAGTAAATGGAAAAATAATAGTTTATTAACAGAAAGTAATAATTTTAGAGATGATTTACAGAAAAAAGAAGATATAGATAGTTGGTCAGATATAGATAAAACAGTTTATGGTTATAAAGAATATGCAGAATTATATGATAAATATGGAATATCTGGATATGTAATCTACATAGATGGATTTAAATGTAGTTTACCAGGAGATTTAAATGATGGTATAGTAACAAATGATAAAAAAATAGATTGGGATTATTTTGAAAAAGTAACACCATCAAATTTAAACTTAGATTCTAAAGATAAATTAAAATCTTTATATGAAAAAGATGAAGAATATAAATTATCAAGTAAGACAGAAACAGAAAAATTAAATGCTGAAACAAAAATAAAAGATGTTGCAAGTCCATCTTTATATACTGACAAATTATATTTCATTAAAGAAGGAACTGTAATAGGAAGAACATTAACAGATAAAGAATTATTAGAAGATCCAGCATATAGAAATAAAGAATTTGGAACTTATGAAGAAATTAGAGAAAATCCTGATTCAGAAATTTCAGTAATTGGAAATTACTTGAGAGTAATTATGAGAGATTTAGATGGAACAGTAGTAGAGAATGTTGAAGACTATATGAAATTAGATACTCCTGATGATAAAAATAAAAGAAATCTTCATTTATGTGATGACTATGATGTTTCAGATAAAACAAATTTTGTTACAGCAGAAGAATTTAGAATAATGTTTGCTGATAGAAAAAATATATTAGATAATACAGATGCATTTATAGAGATGCAAGAAAAATATCAAGTTAGTGCTGTTTTTGCAGCATGTGTAACAATAATAGAATCTGGTGGTGGAACAGCTTGGGCAGCTATTGATCCAAGTACTCATAACTGGTTTAGTATAAAAGGTAGTTATAGAGGTCATTCACTTAATGGCTGGAGATCATATCCAAGTTTTGCAGCTGCTGTTGATGATTTTGGAGATTTAATTGCAAATGCACCATATTATTATAAAAGAAATAATTTCTTAGTTTCACAGATTGGGCCAATATATTGTGGTGAAGCTTGGGTAGAAAAAGTAAATGCAGAAATGACTTTTAGATATAAGAAAATTCTAAAATAAAAGGAGAAAAAATGGGAAAAAGAAAAATAAATAAAATTATATTAATTATATTTATTATTTTACTTGTTTTATTACTAACATTTTTAATACTTTATAAAGTTTTTTCCAAAAATCCAGAAGAAACTTCATACGGAAGTAATGAAGCACAGAAAGAAGTAGATGAAAAATTTCTTCGAAATGAACAGATAGTTCCAGAAGGATATAATTATTTATTAAGATTGTATGAAGGAAATGTATCTGAAAAAGATATATATTCTTCAATATATAAATTAGTTTTTGAAGAAATTAAAGAAATAAATGATAATCTAAAAGACAAAACAAATGAAGAAATAGAAACTTATTATGAAACAAATAAAGACAGAATTTACAAAAATTTAGGAATAGAAGATTATACTTATTATAAAGAAATAGTTGAAAAGATACAAAAAATAGATTGTACAACATATAAAAAATCATATTTTGATGTAAAAAAATTTGTAGCAGATGGAGAAAATGGATATTCTAAATTAGAATTAAAAATAGAATTTGAAAAGTCTGAGATTACATTTGAAATGTATATTGTAAATGGAATTAGAGTAAATAAACCAGATATAAAATTTATTTTAAAATAAATAAAAGGGTAAAAATATGAGAGATGAACCAGAAAATGAAGAATTAGACGAAGGATTAGGAGAAAATCCTGAACAAGAACAAACATCTTTAGATAGTAATAGTACAAGTAGTAAAGCATCTGAAATTGCAAACAAAGAAATACAAAAGAAATTATCAAAATCAGTAACAAAAAATGCAGTAAAACAATCTTTAGTAAAAGCTTTATTACCAGTACTTACATGGGTGTTAGTGTTTATAATTATATTAATAATTATAATAGGCATAGTAATGTTTTTCATAACTATGCCTGGAATGGTTATGGATAAATTAAAAGATTTGTCTATTTCAATTGGAAATAAATTGGAAGCATTTTTTGGGGGAGATACAACAGCTCAAATTCAAGATCAACAAGTATATGATGTTTTAGATTATTTAGAACAAATGGGATATGACTTAAAAGGATATGGATTTTTAACAGATTATGTTGGAGAATCAAAAGATGGAGTAGAAAGAAATGATGAAGGAAAAATAAAAGAAGCAAAAAGTGATTTTATATATACATATTTAGTATCAGACAACTATGTTTATACAATAGCAAATTTTAATCAAACAAATGACTTAGCAAATAATGGACATAGAATTTTAGGAGCAATAGTATCAGTATTTCAAAAAGTAGGAAACTTATTTACAAATGGACAATTAGGACAATTTTGGGGAAGAGGAATGATATCAGTATATCATGAATCTTCAATAGGAGTACCAGGAACATATTATGGAGGATTTGGAGATTTAATAGGTTGGTCTGGAATAAAGATAAATATAGATGAAGAAAAAGATGAGAAAACATTACAAGTAAGAAGAGGCTGGGGAAGTGGAGTAAAGTCATTTAATTTAGATGGCTGGACAGGAAGATATGGAATGCCAATAGACTTTTTGCTATCAGTGCATTTAGCAACAATGATGCCAGATTTAGCTTATGATATGGTAGAGTCATTTGATACACAAATAGTAATGTTATTACATAAAACGGGAAGTTATTTAGAAGGAACAGCATCATACGATCCATATATAGCGTATGTAAAGAATCATTGGTATAGAGATGTATATTTTGTACAAACAGATAGAGAATTTGTAGATTATGATTATGAATATGAATCAGTAATGAAAGAGAGATGGACATTATATGAGACATATCCAGCAGATGATCCAGAAAGAGCAGGAGAATATAAATTATATGAAATAAATGATGATGGAACATATAAAACATCAGGAGGAGAATATATATTATTTGATGGAACAGCAGATGAGGCAGAAAAAAAAGGAGTAAAAGTTGCAAAAAAAGCTAAAACATTAAAATATACTGATGATGAATCTTTTGAAGATATATCTTGGAATAAAAACTCTTGGGGAATATGGTCTGCTTATGAAGATGAAAATGGAACTATCAATCAAACAGGAGAAGGATTAAGAACAGAAACAAATTCAGAAATAAAGAAGATGTTTTTAAATAATAGATATTTTAGATATGATGGATCAGTAGAAACAGCAGAAGTAATAGATAAATTAAGAGAAAATATTAATCCGAACACAAATTATTATGGACCAGTAAAAGGAATAGGACCAGATGGAAATGAAGTAGATTATACATCTGTTACAGCAGTTGTAGATGGTGAAACAAAAAAAGTAGAAGATTTTTCAGGAGAAGTATCATTAAATCAAGACTCATTGAATGCATTTAGTATGTTAGAGAATGAACATACACTAGATGCAGACTACATATATAGAGATTTTAAGGAATTGATAGTAGAACTTGGATATTTTGAAAAAGAAGAACTAACAGATGAAACTCCAAGATTATTAGAATTTTTAGTACCAGATATAGGATCATTCCAATATCCAAAAAGATCAATTGATAAAAATGAAAATGAATTTGGAACAATGATACATTCTAAAGGTGATATAGATGCTCAAAAATATAATGCGATATCTCAAATTGCTCAAGAAAACGAGGAATTGGGTGACTACATAGAAGATGGAGATACTCAAACAGAACCAGAAAAAGATCCAACTATTCAAGATGAAAAAGAACAAAATATTGCATTAAATGATTTAAATCAACTTGTAGGGGCATCTGGAAGTTATAGTAGTAAATATTCAGGTGGATCTAAAACATATACTATTGATGAGAGTGTACATGGAGATGGATATGATTATGGAGTAGAACTTCATGGAGTTACATATAAAAAATATAGACAAAACAAAGGATGTGGAAGTTATGCCACAAAACCATTTGGTAGCAATAATTATGTTACTAGCGGATGTGGACCAATATCTTCAGCAATTTTAGCATCAGGATATGGAGTTGAAGAAGGACCATTATATTATGGAAATTTATATCATGGTACACCACCATCATTATCAGGAATAAAAGAAGCATTAGCAACCGTTGGAATTGAAGGTGAAGCATATACAATTGGAAATAGTGCTAGTCCAGACCTAACAGATAAAGGACTTGCATTAGCAAGAAGAATGGAAGAAGCATTAGAAGAAGGTAAACCAGTTATAGTATTAGTTGGAAAAGCACAAAAACTATCAGATGCATATCAATATACAAGTGGAGGACATTACTTTGTATTTATAGGAATAGATGATGATGGAACACCTATATATTGTAATACAACGTCAGATACACATGAATATACACATAGAGGAGATTTTCAAAGAGAAAATCCTATTGAAGAATTTGTTTATTATTATATGCAAAATTCACAAGTATCATCTAGAGGAATATTTATACCAGATGAAGCTCCAAAGAATATAGATAAACCAGAACTTTATGAAGGATATTTAGGAAATGAAGCAGTAGTTTCACCTGTAACAGGAATTTTATTAGAATATGGTACTTATGATGGAATAGAAAAAGATTCTATAACAAATGAACCTTATAGAACAAATATAGATTTAAAATATGAAACAACAAGTGGATTAATTGATAATCCAGATGATAATCCTGAAAATCCACAGACAGATCCGGAAGTGCCAAAAGAAATAGAACCAGAAAAAGTAGGCTATGCAAAAATTTTGGTATTAGATGATGAAACTTATAAGAAACTTGAAACTAGTTTAATTGGTTCTACAAGATGGAGAGGAAATACATTCTTGCCTGAAAATGGAAATTATGATGAAAAAGATATTCAGGATTTAAATAAAGAAAAAATAAAAAATTGGACAGATATAGAAAGAACACTGTATGGATATAAAGAATTTGCTGAAAGTTATCAAGAGTTTGGAATTTCAGGAAACATAGTTTACATAGAAGGATTTAAGTGTGAATTACCTGATGAGAAATTTAACAATGAATCTGAAGATGATTTAGAAAATAAAATACCAGATGGAGAAGATTTAAGTTTTCAAAGTTTTCAAACAATAACAACAAATAGTTTTACAAATGGAAAAATATCATCATCAGTAAAAATACCAGAATCTGAATATGAAAAAGATGATGATTATAAATTAGCAAGTAAAAAAGCAACAGACAAATTAAATATGGAAAACAAAATTAAAAATCAAGCAGCACCTTCTTTAGTTATAAATGATGGTATTACAATAATAAAAGAAGGAACAGTACTTGGAAGAACTATAACAGATAAAGAATTATTAGAGAGTCCAGAATATAGAGCTGGAAAAAATGGAACTTACGAATCTATTAGAAAAAATAAAGATATAAAACCTCAAGTAATAGGAAATTATCTAAGAATTATAATGAGAGATAAAGATAAAACAGTTGTAGAAAATGTTGAAGATTATATGAAATTAGATGATGGAATATTAGATAAAAAGAAAAATGATTGGGAATTATTCTATTTTATACCTTTTGAAAGTGGTGCAGCAGATGTTAAACCATCTTATCTTAGAGGAAGATACACAGGAACAGCTTGTGTTTCATCTTGTTCAGAAGGAGAAGTTGCAATAGGAATAATACAAGAAACAAGTTTAACAAGTGATGGATTGTGTAATCAAAGAGATAATTTTATACCATTCATGAAAGAAAATTATCCAGAGTTTTATAATATTTTGTCATTCATGGATGGAAAAGGTCCATCGTGGTATTGGAGCGATTATAATGGTGCAAATTCTGTGCAATCAGCTTTGCTAAAATGTGATGAATTTGATCATGAAGAATTTTTAACAGCTCAGATGGAAGAAGCAAAAGAACATTATTATTATGGAATGATAGAAGAAGTCCCATGGCTAGAAGAAAGACCACCATGTGTACAAGCAGAAATATTGCATTTAAAATTATGGGGAGCAAAATGGAGATGGGTTAAATCTTATCAAAATAAATCAGATGAGCAAATATTAGATAATGTAAGATATACAATAGCAAATACAAGTTCAACAGCAGGACCTGCTAGTGGAAATACAAGTTCAGGAAGAGCTTTTAATGAACCAGAAATAGCATACGGTATTTTAGATGGAAAATTAACTGAAGATGAAGTAGAAGAATGGGTAAGAACAGCAGATAGATCAATATTAACTGACAATGGAATAGAACAACGTTAAAAGGAGAAAAGTATGAATTTAAAAAAAGTAATAAGAAATATAATTATATTTTTACTTATTATACTAGTGATTGGAATAGTATATTTGCTCCTTCCAAGTTCGCAAGTAAAATCAAAATTAAATTATCTTAATGATGAATCTAAATTTAATGAAGGAACAATAACTGTTGGAAATGTTTATGAACTTTATAGTATATACAAAGGTGATATTAATTCTGTAATATTAGATAAATCAGTTGATTTTTTTGCCAAAGAATTAATACCAGAATATTATAAAATTGAAAATATAGATTCTTATTATAATCAAAATTATGAATTAATAGAAATGTATATAGGAATAACCAGTAAAG
The DNA here is from genome assembly GCA_947632605.1 of uncultured Clostridia bacterium. Taxonomy (GTDB): domain Bacteria; phylum Bacillota; class Clostridia; order TANB77; family CAG-508; genus Scatovivens. Next base: position 148,794 of record CANRPX010000002.1, read on the forward strand.
AAGAATTTTCAGAATTGGTTAATAAAATAAAAACATTAAATAATGATTTTAATATTGAATACTGTAATATAGAAGAAAAATCATCAAAAAATCTTATAGATGGAACAACTGCTGTTTTGTCAATTCAATATGAAAATAATGAGAAAATTTTTGTTACTATTAAATTTAAAAATAGTATAGAAAACGATTCTACTTCTATAATTTATAGTCCAGTTGTGAAAAATGAAGAAATGTATGATACTTCTAATACTTCATTAGATATAGATACAACAAGTAATTCAGAAAATCATACTGGAAGAGTTACTAATTAAAATGCTCTTAAACATACTAATATCAAGGAAAATCTTGAAAAATATTGGTAAAAAGTAGTATAATATAATTAGATAAGTTTATTATTTATAAAAGGAACGTATAATTATGTTTTATAATGATGATGAAGAATTAGAAAATGAAGAGCCAAGTGGTGGATTACCACAAGAGCAAGAAGCACAAAATGATAGAAGCATGAGTAATAAAGCTTCTGAAAGTGCTAAAAAGAAAATTCAAGAGAAATTATCAAAAACAGCAACTAAAAATGCTGCAAAACAAACTTTGGTTAAAGCATTATTACCAGTACTTACTTGGGTATTAGTGTTTATACTTATTTTAATAATTATAATAGGCATAGTAATGTTTTTCATAACTATGCCTGGAATGGTTATGGATCAAATTAAAGAATTAGCAAGAGAAGTAGGAAATGCAGTTGCAAGTTGGTTTGGAGCTGATACCACAACACAAGTACAGGATGTTGATATATATGAAACATTAGATTATCTTGAACAAATGGGCTATGATTTAAAAGGATATGGATTTTTAACAGATTATGTTGGAGATACTCAAGATGGAGTTGAAAGAGATGGAGAAACAGATAAAATAATAAATGCAGAAAGTGATTTTATTTCAACATATTTAATATCAGATAATTATGTATATACAATTAAAAACTTTAATATTTCAACAGGAAATTGGTTTACTGCATTACTTGCACATTTAGGATCATTATTTAGTGCAGGACAATTAAATCAATATTGGACTAGAGGAATGATAGATATTTGGTATGATGGAGGAGAAATCGGTAAAGCAGCATCATATTATAATGTTTATGATTTAGGAAGTATTACAATAGATGCTGAAAGAAAAACATTAGAGATAAAAAGAGGCTGGTTTAATAATGCTATGACATATAATTTAGATGGTTGGACAGGAAGATATGGAATGCCAGTAGATTTCTTGTTATCAGTACATTTAGCAACAATGATGCCAGACTTAAGTTATGATATGGCAACAAGCTTTGAAACAGTAATTCAACTTTTACTTCATCCAGTAGGTGGTGGAGCAAGTGGTTCAAATACAGCAGTTGGTTATTATAAGATAGGAGCAGATGATTATAAGTCTTATGATGATTTTTATGAAGCTGCAAAATCAGGTTGGACAGGTGCCTTGAATGCTTGGAGAATAAGCAATGAAGAAGCAATGAATATATTAAAAGAATTTGGTATACCAAGTCCAGAAAATTGTACAGGACAAGTAGATGGAATAAGATGTTCTGCACTTGATAGAGATGAGGCTTGTGATGCATGTAGAGAATATTTACAAAATATTTATGATAAATTAAAAGATGTTGATGTATCAAGTTTAGAAATATATCAACCATATATTTCTAAAGTAACAGATCATTGGTATAGAGATGTTTATTTTGTATCAGATAAAGATAAAATGTTTGTTGATTATGATTATGATTATGAATCAATAATGAAAGAAAGATGGACATTATACGAAACTTATGATGAATCAGCTGGAGAAAAAGAAGGAGAATATAAATTATATAAATTAGATGGTACTTTATATAGCGGAACACAAGAAGAGGCAGAAAAAGAAGGAATTGCTGTTTCTAAAAAGGCAATAGTAAGAAAAATAGGAGATATGGCAGAAGATTTAGAGTGGAATGAAATAGGAAATAAATTATCTGCTTATGAATTGAATTCACATACAATTGAACAATTTTCTCCTGCTTATCCAAATATATCAAAAGATGATGATGAATATGAAATTAAAAAAGATATTTATGTAAAGATTATAACAACAGGAACAGTAAAGCAAACAGGTGAAGGTCAAAGAACTGAAACAAATGAAAAAATTAAAAAAATGTTCTTAGAGAATACTTATTTTAGATATGATGGATCAGTAGAAACAGCAGAAGTAATAACAAAATTAAGAAGAGAAAATAATATAGATTATGGACCATTAGATGATAGTGATTTATCAAAAACAACAACATATAATGGAAAAACATATAAAGTAGAAGATTATTCTGGAAAAGTATCACTAAATCAAGATTCATTAAATGCATTTAGTATGTTAGAAAATGAACATACATTAGATGCAGACTACATATATAGAGATTTTAAAGAATTGATAGTAGAACTTGGATACTTTGAAAAAGAAGAATTAACAGATGAAACACCAAGATTATTAGAATTTTTAATTCCAAATATAGGATCTTATGGATATCCAAGAAGATCAATTGATAAAAATGAAAACGAATTTGGAACAATGATACATTCTAAAGGTGACATAGAAGCAGATGAAAAACAAACAATATATGATCTTGTTGCAAAAATGGGAAGTGAAATTCCACCAGAAATAAATGCACAGCAAAATGCAGCAGTTAATGGCTCAGTAAATGGAATTTCACAAAGTAGTTCTAATAATTTAACTTCAGTTGGTTCAGCAAATGGAGCTGCAAAGAAACCATCACAAATAAAATTACAAGATTTCTTAGATACAACAAGAGAAATGTGTGAATATATAAATGCAGAAGGTTATGATTATTGTGTATATGTAAGGCCAGAAAACTGTGAAGAATGTATTGATGAATGTAGAGCTACAAATATGCACTTAAAAGATGGTAGTTGTCCTCATGATGCAAACCATTGTAAACATCCACCTGTACATAATAATGGTTGTAATTTACAACAAAGCTTTGCAGCATCACAAGAAAGTGTAGGAAAACACAATTTCTGTTGTGCAACTCTTGTATCTTGGGCACTTCAAAATGTTGAAGTTATGCCAGATGAGGATCACTTAGATGGAGCAGATTCTCTAGCAACTTATATAATAAATAATTTAGATCCTAAAATTATAAAACCAGGAGATCAATTAGAACCAGGAGATATACTATGTTATGAAGGACATATAGATATGGTCGGAAAGAAAGTTGCAGGAGGATTTGAAAAATATAATGGTGGTCACTATACAGAAGCAGGAAGCACAGAATACGAAGGAACTTCTTGTATAGAGCTTATTGGTGGATGGCCAGATAATGCAATGTTTGCATTAAGATTAGACTGGGATAAACATGAAGCAGCACCTTATGAAGGATATTTAGGAAATGAAGAAGTTGTTTCACCAGTAACTGGAATTTTATTAGAATATGATACTTATAATGATAGTGATGTAGATTCTGTTTCAGGAGAACCTTATAGAACAAATGTAGATTTAAAATATGAAAAAGGATTAATTGAAAATGGTACAACAGTTACTGAACCAGATCCAAATCAAGAACCAATTGCTGATAAAGTAGGATATGCAAAAATATTAGTATTAGATAATGAAAATTATAAAAAGATAGAACAAGCAATGTTAGGCTCAACAAGATGGTCTTCAAGTTTCTTAAAAGCTAATGGAACATACAAAGATTTTGAAAATTTAACAGCAGAAGAAGTAAATAGTAAATCAAATCCTTGGTCAAATGCTGATAAAACATTATATGCATACAAGGAATTTGCAGAGAATTATCAAGAAGCAGGAATTTCAGGATATGTAGTTTATATTGATGGATTTAAATGTGAACTTCCTGATGAAAACTTTGATAATGAAAGCAAAGATGATCAAAAGAATAAATCACCATCTGGTGAAGCTTTATCAATAAACAGCTTTACAAAAACAACATTAGGAAATATAAATGATGATGATAATTGGCTAGATTCTGTATATAGAATGGATCCAGAATATAAATTAGCTAGTAAAAGAGCAACAGATAAATTAGAAGCAGAAAATATAGTTAAAGATGAAGCAGCACCATCTATATTTATAAATGGACTAAGAGTTATAAAAGAAGGAACAGTATTAGGAAGAACTTTAACAGATAGAGAATTGATAGTTGATTACAGACATCAAAATTATGAAGACTTTAGAAAAGAAGAAACTACTTCAAAAGAAAATCTTGATAAAGTAATAGGAAACTATATAAGAATTATAATGAGAGACCTAGATACAACAGTAGTAGAAAATGTTGAAGACTATATGAAATTAGATGAACCTACTGGAACTGATGGATTAGATATTCCTGAAGATGTGCTAGTATTTATGGCAGGTGTTCTTACAGCAGAATGTGGACCTAATTCAGAAGAAGGACAAGCAGCTGCAGCATGGGTTATAAGAAATAGATTAGAAAGTGGAAAATTCGGAGCAACATTAGAAGAAATTTTAGTAGCACCAAATCAATTTGTTGTTGTTGCCACAGATCCTTCAGAATGTACAGGCGGATATGTTGTAAAAGGAGAAACAATTTCAATAGTTGTAAATGGAACAACTTACTATGTAAATGCACCAAGTGATTTAGCAATTGAAGTAGCTAAAAAAGTAATGGGTGGAAATGAAATTCCAAATCCAATAGATGATAGATTTTATTGGAAATCTGCTGGAACTAATGTACCTGCTTCAGCAGATCCAATACAAATTCCACCAGGAACTGGTAATAAATATCATTATTAATAAAATAGAGAGGTTTATATGGATATAAAGAAAAAAACTAAAATATTAATTATTGCTTTGGCAGTTTTGTTTGTAATTTTATTAGCATTAATAATTATTTTGAAAACTTTTTTTGTAGAGCCTGAAATTGTAGATGATTTAGGAAATTATGAAGTTGAGATTACAGAATATTCAGTAGATACAGAAAACTTTGATGAATTACTAGCAAATCTTCCAATAAAAAGTATTACAATGAGAGATAGAATTCAGAATTTAGCAATAGATGTTTTAAAAGAAATGTATAATGATTTAAAGAATAGTTTTGATTCAGAAATTGAAGAATATTATAATTCAAATGAAGCTACAATAAATTCTTTATTTTATAATTGTGATGTAAATAATTTTAAAAGAATTGTAAAAAGTATTTTAAAGATGAATGAAAAAGAAATAAAATATACAGCAAGTGAATTTAAAGTAGATACTTTAAAAATAGAAGATAAAACAATAACTTTTAAAATGAATATTACATATAATAATGAGTATACTTACCATTTTATTGTACACATTGATTATTCAGGAAATGAAATACTACTTCAAGACATAAAATTTGAATTCGAATAAAAATAAAAGTAAAAACTAGTTGAATTTTATATTCAACTAGTTTTTTTAAATTTATAAATATAAATATTAAAAAACTGTGATTAAAATTACATAAAATTTGGAAAAATGTAATTAGAATTTAACGCAAGTAGTATTGATTTTTTAAAAGTTTATTGATATGATATATTGGTAAAAAAAGTATTTGGGGAAATGCGCGAAAGAAAGGATATTAAATGATAGAATTTAAAAATGTAAGTAAAATATATGATACAGGAACAGAAGCTGTTCATAATGCAACTTTCAGCATTGATAAAGGAGAATTTGCATTTTTAGTAGGAACTTCTGGATCTGGTAAATCAACATTAATAAAATTAATATTAAAAGAAGAAGAGGCTACGAAGGGAAACATAATAATAAATGGAAAAGATATAACTTTCTTAAAAGCAAAAAGAGTACCATTTTTGCGTAGAAGTATGGGAGTTGTTTTCCAAGATTTTAGGCTTCTTCCAGATAAAACTGTTTATGAAAATGTAGCTTTTGCTATGTATATAGTAAAAGCCACACCAAAACATATTAGAAGACAAGTACCAATGGTATTATCTTTAGTAGGACTAAGTGATAAAGCAAAATGTTATCCACATGAATTATCAGGTGGTGAGCAACAAAGAGTTGCATTAGCAAGAGCTTTAGTTAATAATCCATCTATGATTATTGCAGATGAGCCTACTGGAAACTTAGATCCAGAAACAGCTTGGGATATAATGAATTTACTTAATGAGATTAATGCTAGAGGAACAACAGTTGTAATGGCAACTCATGCTAAAGATATAGTAAATAGAATGAAAAAAAGGGTTATACAAATAGATAAAGGTATAATCATAAGAGATGATAAAAAAGGTGGTTATAATAGTGAGGTATAATGGGTTATCCTATGCAATAGGAGAAGGTTTTAGAAATGTTTTTAAAAACACAAAATCAACAGTAATATCAGTTATAACAATGATTTGTACAATGTTTCTTTTTGGTGTTTTCTTTGCTATTGGTGTTAATATAAATTCAGTTTTAGAACAAGTTCAAATGAAACAAGGTATGGAAGTTTTTATTTGGGATGAAACTACTGATGAACAAAAACAAGAATTTGAAAAAGAAATAAAATCATTAGATGGTGTTAATACTGTTGTATATAAGAATAAACAACAAGCTTTAGATTCTATGAAAGAGCAAATGAAAGATAGTCAAGAATTATTAACAGCTTATGAAGGAGAAAATAATATTTTTCCAGCATCTTTTGTTGTTACTTTAACAGACCTAGAAAAATCTAAAGAAATAGAAGAAGAAGTACAAAGAATAGGTGCAAAAATTGCAACAGATGGAAGAAGTGATGAAGTAGATTTAGGAATTGAAGAATCTACTGAGCATGATTCAATTGTTAAAAATATTACAAGTAGAGATAGTACAATAGAAACATTAATAAAGATAGTTAAAGGTGTAAGAATAACAATAGGAGTTATTTTTGCAGTACTTTTAGTAATTTCTATAACTATTATTTCTAATACTATTAGACTTACAGTTCATGCTAGAAGAAAAGAAATTTCTATTATGAAATATGTAGGTGCAACAAATGGATTTATTAGATGGCCATTTATTATAGAAGGTATAATAATTGGTATAATAGCTGCTATTATTACTCTTTTAATAGTAGGAATATTATATGATGTTGTTATACAAAATATTGAGGCATCAAATGTTTTACAAAAAATGGGAGTAACTTTACTTACATTTTTAGAAATTGCAAAACCAATTACAATTGTATATGCAGTTTTAGGAATAGGAATAGGAATTATAGGAAGTTCAGTATCAATGAAAAAATACTTGGAGGTATAGAGTAGACAAGTGAAACGTTTTATTAAAATTAATTTAATAATTTTAGTAATATTTTGTTTGTCATGTAATTTCATTTTAATTAAAACAAATGCTACATCAGAAGAAATTCAAAATGAAAATACAGAAAATCAGGAGGAAAAGAAAGAAGAAAAAACATTAGATGATTTACAAATAGAAAAATCAGAATTAGAATCAAATTTAGAAGAATCTAATAATAGAATTCAATTTATAACAGATGAATTAACAACTACTGTTGCTGAAATATCAGAAATAAATCAAAAGATTTATGATAAACAAATGGAAATAGAAACTTTGCAAGCACAAGAAGTTAATTTAATAACATATATAGATGCTGCTGAAAAAGAACTTGAAAAATCAAATGATAGATATAATAATCAAAAAGATTTATTAGAAAAACGATTAGTAGCAATGTATGAAATAGGAGAAGTATCTTATTTGGATTTGCTATTAAATTCTAAAAGCATTATGGAATTTGTATCTAATTATTTTTTAATAGAAGAGATTTCAAAAGCAGATAATGATTTATTACAAACAGCAGCTGCTGAAAAAAAATACAATAAAAAATTAACAGAAAGTTTAGAAACAAAGAAATTAGTATTAGAAGCTTCAAGACAAACGATAGAAAAAAATAATATTTCTCTTGAGAATATGGCTGTTATAAAAAATAGTAAATTACAACAACTATCACAAGAAGAAATTGAGATGCAGCAAAAAGTTGAACAATATCAAAAAGAAATTGCAGATATAGAAACAGAAATTAGATTACTAGCACTAGCAAATGTTAGTCAACAATATGTTGGTGGAACTATGGCTTGGCCTGTACCAGGATACACTAGAATAACATCACAATTTGGAATGAGAACACATCCAATAACTGGTGTATATAAACTTCATACAGGTGTTGATATAGGAGCTCCAATGGGTGCAACTTTTATTGCAGCAAATGATGGAATTGTAACTTATGCTGGTTGGAATAATGCTTATGGAAATATGGTTATAATAGACCATGGAGGAGGAATAACTACTTTATATGGACATGGTTCAGAAATATTAGTACAAGTTGGACAAACTGTATATCAAGGAACACCTGTATTAAAAGTTGGATCAACAGGTTATTCAACAGGACCACATGCTCATTTTGAAGTTAGAATAAATGGTGAATATGTTCAGCCTTTAGATTATATAACATCTTATGCAAACAACAATAATAATCAAACAGAACAAATTAATGCAAAAACAGAAAATAACAATACAGTTAATAATATAGCAGAAAATGAAAATACAACAATAGTTGAAGTTGATACAAAAGAAAATAAAGAAGAAACAGAAGAAGAAATTTAAAAGAAAGAAGTTAAAAGAAAACTTACAGAGGTAAAAATAATATGAATATTAACAAAATGAAGAGAATAATATTTATAAGCACATTAGTCTTAATAGTTGTAATAAGTGGTATAAGTTTTACTTATGCAGCTACATCTTCGGAATTACAACAACAACAATCAGATATTGATAAAAAAATTGATCAAACAAATTCAGAGATAGCAGGTGTAAAAACAGAAATGTCAACAGCTTTACAACAAATCAGCAAGCTAAATTCTGAAATTTCAACATATCAAACAGAAATTAATAATTTACAAAGTCAAATTGGAAATTTGAATACTCAAATTGAAGAGAAAGAAACAAATATTCAAGAGCAACAACAAAAATTTGATTCTCAAAAAGAAGCATTGGAAAAAAGATTAGTTGCAATGTATGAAACTGGAACAACAAGTTATTTAGATGTTCTATTATCATCAGAAGGTTTAGCAGATTTTATTTCAAAATATTATATGATAGAACAATTAGCAGAATATGATCAAGAATTATTAGATAGAATTGAAAATACAAGACAACAAATAGAATCAGAAAAAAATTCGCTAGAAAGTACAAAAAATGAAGTTCAAACATCAAAAGATGCTGTTGAAACTAAGAAGAGTGCATTATCAACATCTGTAAATCAAAAAAATCAATTAGTTTCTAATTTAAGCCAAGAAGAAAAAGAATTAGAAGAACAATTAGAGCAATTTGAAGAAGATAAAAGACAAATTCAAGCAGAACTTGCTGCAATATCTAAAAAGAATCCTGTAAAAGATGTTGTAGCTCCTAGTGCTGCTGGATACATATCACCACTTGCTGGAAAAACAAAAGCTAATATAACAACTGGTTATGGTTCATATCAAACTCGTAGTGGAAGACACACAGGAGTAGATTTTGCATGCAGTTCAGGTACTCCTATTAGAGCAGTAAAATCAGGAACTGTTGTTAAATCTTTAGCATTAAGATATCCAAATGGTAATTATAAATCTTATGGAGAATATGTTGTTATAGACCATCATGATGGAACAATGACATTATATGCTCACATGAGTTCTAGAGCCGTTTCTGTTAATCAAACTGTATCACAAGGACAACAAATAGGTTCAGTAGGTTCTACTGGTAATTCAACAGGACCACATTTACATTTTGAAGTCTTAATTGGTGGTACTCCAACAAATCCAGTGCCATATTTACCTTAATTTATACATAAAAGTTTATAGGCAAAAACTTAAAACCTAAATAAAATTAAAGGAGATTAATAGCTTAGCTAAAAGACATAAATGGAAGATTTTGAAAACGAAGAGAATGAAAGAGAATTAGAGTTTGAAAAAGAAAAGAAAACTCTAAAAATAAAATTTATAGTAACTATAATAATTGTTGCAATAATTTCAGCAGTTATTGCTTCAGAATTTACATTATATTATTACTATAAAAGTAATAACATAGAAAAAATAGAAGCATCAGAAATATCTGATAAGAATATTGATATAATTGCAGAGAACTTAAAAGGATTTAGAAAAGCAATTGATCAATATTATATTGGAACTAATGAAATAGATGAACAAAAAGTATTAGATGAAACTATAAAAGGATATATCAATGGATTAGGTGATGAATATTCTGAATATATGACAAAACAAGAATGGGATGAATTTCAAGCAGATGCATTGGGAAACTATGTAGGAATAGGAATTTACATGAGTGTAGATATAAATAACAATGTAGTTGTTGTTTCACCAATAAAAGACACACCTGCTGAAGAAGCAGGATTGCAACCAGGAGATATAATAGTTAGTGTAGATGATGAAAATGTTTTAGGAGTATCTTCAGACATTGTTTCTTCAAAAATAAAAGGACCAGAAGGAACAAAAGTAAAAATAACTGTTTCAAGAGGAACAGAGTATTTAGATTTTGAAGTAGAAAGAAAAGCAATAAAAGTTTATCATGTAGAAACAGAAATGTTAGAAAATAAAATAGGTTATATTTCATTATTAACATTTGATGAAGGTTGCAGTGATGAATTTAAAGCAGGATATGAAAAATTAAAAGCTGAAGGTGCACAAAAAATTATATTAGATTTAAGAAATAATACAGGTGGAATAGTAGATGAAGCACTTTTAATTGCTGATATGATACTTCCAAAAGATAATAAAATTTTAATAACAGTAGATTCAAAAGGAAATAAAGAAGAGAGTCTTTCTAAAGAAGAACCAATTATTAATGAAGACCTAGTTGTATTAGTAAATGAATATTCAGCTAGTGCATCAGAAATATTGGTAGGAGCTCTAAAAGATAATAATAAAGCAAAAATAGTAGGTACAAAAACCTATGGAAAAGGTGTAATTCAAAGTGTATTTATGTTAGATGATGGAAGTGCATTAAAACTTACAGTAAATGAATACTTTACACCTAATGAAACTAAAATAAATAAAGTGGGAATTACTCCTGATTATGAAGTTGAATTAGATAAAGAAACAGAGGAAGATGAACAACTTAATAAAGCTATCGAGATACTAAAATAAATTTTAAGATTAAATATGAGGTGGTACAAATGACAGATCTTAATATTACTGAAGAAGAATTGAATGCATTAAAAACATATATAAATGAAAATTATGAAGCTATAAATCAAATGTTGATTAGTGATAGTGAAACAGATATAGCTTTATTAAGTGAAGATGTTGAAAACAAAGTTGTTTATATATCATATTTAAGAAATTCTATAATTGATTATTTAAAAAATATAAAACTAGTTTATAGATTAATATTAAAATATTTTTATTCTCAAGAAAAAAGAGAAAATACAATTATTTATAGAGGAACGAATTTAGCTGAAGTAGAAAGAATAAAAAACGAGTTATTTATAGATAAATTTTTAGTAGGAACCAAAAATGAGAATGATGCAATTGACAAATATGCTTCTTTATGGAACAGACCAGCTTGTATGAATATAGCTTTAAGAAAGGATGTCCCTTATGTTTTAGTAAAAGATGTATTAGAAGATGATAGTGATGTTGTTCTAATTTCTCCTTTTACTAAAATAGAAAACATGTTAGAAGCTAAAGAAATAATTTCTAATACAAACTCTAAAACTGTAAAGACTTATGATGTAAAATTGCAAAAACAAGAATTAGATCCTTTAGAAGATAATGATAGATATGGTTTATATAATTATATTTTAGATAATTCATATTCTATTAAAAGAAAACTTGAGGAATGTATTGAACTTGAAAAAGAAAATACTTTCAATTTTGAAAATATTCGTAAATTTGAACAATTAATAAATAAATTAGAAAATAATGATGATATTTTAGATGAGGATGATGATGCTGCTGCAATAGAACCATCAGATCTTGTTAGAATAACAAATGAACTTGAAGATTTAAAAAGACAATCAAATGAATTGTTTGAAATGAGAAAACAAAATATAGAATTTATAAATAATTGGAAAAGAAATATTGCAGTTTATATGATTGCAGAATGTAGAGAAATAGAAAAAGATTTTGACATATTAAAACAACAACTTTCAGAACAAATTGCATTAGAAGAAAAAGAAGAGGAAGAAAATAGAAAAATAGAAGAAAGTGAATCTAAAACTGATGAAGAACAATCTGAAGTTATTGAAGAACAAAATGAGCAGTTAAATCCTCAAGAAGAAAAAAATGATAATATAGATGAAGTACCTTCGGGTTATGAACCAGATATTTCTACTGAAAACGTTGAAGAGGAAGAAGATACTTTAGAAAAGGAAATAGAAAGAGAACTAGAAGGCGAAGACAAAGATTCAATTACATACATAGTTAAAGATGGTTGTAGAGAAAATCTTGTAGAAACCAAAAAACTTTTAGAAAATATAAATACATTAATTTCTAGACAACAAAATCATGCGAAAGTAGCAGGAAATATAGGAGCTTCTTATAGTGCTTTGAACAATGCTTTTGAAATGAGAAAAAGTGCAGAAAAATTATTGGAAATGATAGAAAATATCACATTAGAAACAAAAAATATATGTGATGAGAAACAATCTAAAAAAACAATAGATGAGCTTAATAAAATTATAAGAAATAATTTTGAAGTAAGTACATTGATGAATTATTTAAATAATCCTAAAATTGCTATAAAAAATTCTAAATTAGATAGATTTGGAGAAATGGAAGTAATTGAAGAGAATGAACTAAAAAGATGCATTGCAGAAAAAATTAGAGACATAAGAGGAGAAGCTGAACTTAAAAAATTAAAAGATGATTTAGAATATATAGAAGATAAAGGAACTTTATCAAACTTTTTAGGATTTTTTACAGGACAAAATAAATTAGATAACTTTAGATTAGAGCAGATCGAAGTTAGACAAACAGCAATAAGGAAAACATTATCTAAAAAATTAACATTAGCACATAATTATAGTATTCATGAGCTAATGGCAGAAATAGAAATGTTTATTGAAGAAAATGAAGATGATGAATTAATAACAGATGATGTAAAGAATTTAAAATTGATAGCAGAACAATTAAGAAAAAATTATATTATATTAGAAAGTAAAGTTAGAACAATAATAGATGAAAAAGAAGGTAAAAATTTACCAGTAAGAGATAAAAAACTTTCAAAAAGAGAATTATTAGAAATAGAAACATATAGATTTTTAAATAAATATGGTTATGATTTAAATTCATTTTATAATGAAGAAGAACCAAGATATCAAGATACAATGACAAATGAAATAAATAGAATTATAGAATATATAGACAGTTCAAATGTTTAAAATTTTATGATAAACTAATAAAATATTCATATATAATTCAAAAGATAAATTTAGAAGGGATAGATTTATGAGCGAAATTGAGAATGAAAAAAAAGAACAACAAAATGAAAATAAACAAAAAGTTAATACAGAAACAACAAAAGTAAAAATTGGAACTTTAGGAAATTTTGTATTAGTAGCATTTATAATATTAATTATTGGAACAGGTGCTTTAACATATTACTTAATACATACAGCAAAAAATGATTATGATAAACAATATAATGATTTAGTATCAAATCTACCTCAAAACGAAACTGCAAATGAAGTAGATACAGTTGCAAATATTTTAGATTCTGCAATTACACAAGTAACAAATCAAACCACAAATACAACAATTACAGATGATTCAGAAAAAAAATTAATGAATGAATCATTAGTGGTTTTATATAATGGTTTGATATTAGATACTAGCAAGATGGACGAAGTCACTCTTCAATATATAGATAGTACAGCTGTAGAAAGTGATAAATATGTTATAACATATTATTCTTATGAAAATTATAGTAAAAAAGAATCAAGTTTAGGAATACTTTCATCACAAGTATATGATGGATTAGCAAAAATTGATGGAGTAGGAAAAATTGCAATATCAGAAGATTATGATGCAATACCAAGAGAAATAAAAGTAGTAAACACTATACCAACAATAGTTTCAGATAATAATTCAGAAATAAAAGATTTTGATAGAAACAAAACATTAATAGTTGATTTAGATGGAAATGGAATTGAAGAATATATTTTAATATTAGCAAACAGAACAACAGGATTTTCTAAAATAATGGCAATTGATTCACAAGGAAAAAAGATAGCAGATTTAGCCTCAATTGAGAAAAGTAAATGGGGAAAAGATGCTAATGCAGAATATTATTTAAGTATAAGTAATGTAGAAGTATTAGATGTAGATAATGATGGAATAATGGAAATTATATTAGAAATTCCTCATGCAACAGGAAATCCTACAATAAGTTTACTAAAATATAATAATGGAGTTATGCAAGGAAAAACAGATATTAAATGTTCTTTACTAGCTGAATAATAATATGGAAAAAAGAAAAATTTTAAAAGAAAAAATTTTATATGTAATAGCAACAATTTTATTTGTATTACCTTCTTATATATATTTGTTAAGAAAAAAAACATTTACCTTTTTTGATAAAGAAAGATATTTTTTACATAATAATACAAATTTTTATATACAGCAAATTATCTTTTTGCTAGTAATGGCATTTATTACTTTTGCTTATATAAATTTAATAAAAAACCATAAAAAAAATTTGAAAGGCATAAAAAGAATATTAATTTTTGTACTTTTTATTAGCTTAATTTTTATTTTTGTTACACCTTTTCTTTCATCAGATATTTATTATTATTTGGGAACAGGAAGATTAACAGAAAAGTACAATCAAAATCCATACTATATATCAATAAAAAAATTTGTAGATGAAAACAAAATAGATCTAAGTAAAGATTCTATGCTTCAAGAAGGATATAATAATTGTTGGTCTAATACTACTGTAGTATATGGTCCAATTTGGACTATTGCATGTATGCTTATCTCTAAAATATCATTTGGAAATGCAGATATTGGACTAATGTCATTTAAAATTATGAATGTATTTTTAAATGTTATTAATTGTTATTTAGTTTATAAAATTTCTAGAAGAGAAAAATATGCTGTAATATATGGACTAAATCCACTTATACTAATAAATGGTATAGCCAGTATGCATAATGATTTATTTATGATATTTTTAGTTCTATTGTCTATATATATGATTGTTCGCAAAAAAAATATAATTTTTTCACTAATCTTTTTGTCTTTAGCAGTAAATGTAAAATTTGTGATGATATTATTATTACCATTTATAGTTTTATATTATTTACGAAAAGAAAGTATTAGTAGAAGAATTTTAAAATGTATTTTATATGGAATAGGCTTTTTTATTATAACAATTTTACCATATTTAATATATATGAAAGACTTTTCTATATTTACATGTATGCTTGTTCAAAGAACAAGATTTGCAAACGGAATTTACGCTATAATGTTTCTTTGTAATCGTGATTTAGCTAATATATTAAAAAATGTGGCACTAGGAATTTTTGTTATTATTTATTTTATAGTATGCTTAAAAATATTGCTTTCTAAAAAAATAGTATTAAAAGATTTAATGAATAAATTCTTTTATATTATAATAAGCTTTACTTTCTTATTATTAACTAATTTTCAGCCATGGTACATAATTTGGTTATCATCTTTTTTTATGTTACTTAGTGCAAAAAATATAAGAATTTATCTTAATATTCAAAAAACATTTTCAATTACTTATCCATGTATACTTTTAAATTCGAATATATATGTTGGATTAACACTTTATATATTTACATTATTTGTACTAGCTGATATATACGTAAGAATGTTAAAAGAAATCAAAAATAAGAAAAACAAATTAAAGCTTTGTTAAAAATAATATTTGTAAAATTTTAAAAAAAATATGTTGACAAACCTATAGCTCCGTAGTATAATATTTAAGCGTAAGATTAAGCGATGATGCAGAATGTGGCTACACATATATTTAAAATGTATGATGGAGGGAACTTCTGCGGAGTATGTCTTGGCTTAGACCGGGCGATAAGTTTGATAAATGTACATACTTATCCAAGACAAATTTTATGTTTCAATTTAATTTTTGAATACTAAAGAAGGCTTGGATTTTAAAATGGGGTTATAAGAAACACCAGGGTACGTTAATAACTTGCCGTTAGCCATAATATTAATTTAAGGAGGGAAAAATAAATGGCAACATCAAACACAAAAATAGGAAGCGACAAAATTAGAATAAGATTAAAAGCTTATGACTTTGTTATTTTAGATCAGTCTGCTGAAAAAATAGTAGATACTGCTAAAAGAACAGGAGCTAAAGTTTCAGGTCCTATTCCACTTCCAACAGAAAAAGAAATTGTAACAATTTTACGTTCTCCACATAAAGATAAAGATTCAAGAGAACAATTTGAAATGAGAACACATAAAAGAGTTATTGATATTCTTTATCCAACACAAAAAACAGTTGATAGCTTAATGAAATTAGAGTTACCAGCAGGTGTTGATATAGAAATTAAATTATAGTTTAAAATTTAAAAGGGTAAATTAGGCCATGCTGATTTATCAGCCAATAGTTAAGACAGCTCTTTAAAATGAAATAAATTAGAGATGTCTTATGCGGTAAAACGTATAGGAGGAAAGAAAGATGAAAACTTTAATAGGAAAAAAAGTTGGAATGACACAAATATTTAATGAAAAAGGTGCAGTCGTTCCAGTAACAGTTATAGAAGCTGGACCATGTTCAGTTGTTCAAATTAAAACTGTTGAAACAGACGGATATGATGCTGTTCAATTAGGTTATGGAGAAGTTAAAGAAAATAAACTTAACAAACCAGAAAAAGGACACTTTAAAAAAGCAAATGTTAAAAATGCAAAACATTTAAGAGAATTTAGAGCTTGTCCAGAATGTTTATCTACAGTTAAAGTAGGAGACGAAATAAGAGTTGATACTTTTGCAGTAGGAGATAAAGTTGATATTCAAGGTATCACAAAAGGAAAAGGTTTCCAAGGTGTTATAAAACGTCATGGACAATCTAGAGGACCAATGGGACATGGTTCTATGTATCATAGAAGACCAGGTTCTATGGGACCAACATCTACTCCAGGTAGAGTATTTAAAGGTAAAAAATTACCAGGACACATGGGTGTAGATAAAGTTACAGTACAAAATTTAGAAATTGTAAAAGTAGACTTAGATAAAAATGCTATTTTAATAAAAGGTTCTGTACCTGGAAATAAAGGTAGCATATTAAAAATTAAAAATTCAGTAAAAACATCTAAATAGAGGAAGGAGGAAGATTAAATGCCAAGTATAGATGTATATAATGTAGAAGGTAAAAAAGTTAGCAAAGTAGATTTAAAAGAAGAAATCTTTGGTATAGATCCAAACGAAGCTATTGTTCACAGTGTATTAGTTAATTATTTAGCAAATCAAAGACAAGGTACACAAAGTACAAAAACAAGAGCTGAAGTTAGAGGTGGTGGAAGAAAACCTTGGAGACAAAAAGAAACAGGTAGAGCAAGACAAGGTTCTATCAGAGCAACACAATGGATTAAAGGTGGTATTGCTTTAGGACCAAAACCAAGAAGCTACAAATATAGAGTAAATAAAAAAGAAAAGCAATTAGCAATAAAATCATTATTAAGTTCTAAAGTTTTAGAAAATGATTTAGTAGTTGTTGATAAATTTGATTTCAAAGAAATCAAAACAAAACAAATGGTAAATGCTATGAAAAATTTAAAAGTTGAAGATAAAGCTTTTATAGTATTACCAGCAAGTAATGAAACAGTTCAAAAATCAGCTAGAAATATAGAAAACGTTAAAACAGGTTCTGTAAATACAATAAATGTTTATGATTTATTAAATTATAAGAAATTAGTTTTAACAGTAGATACAATTAAAAAATTAGAGGAGGTGTACGCATAAGATGGTAGCAGAAGATATTATATTAGCTCCAGTAGTTACTGAGAAAAGTACTGCTGATATGCAAGAAGGAAAATACACTTTCAGAGTTGCAAAAAAAGCAACTAAAATTCAAATAAGAAATGCTGTTGAAAAATTATTTGAAGTTAAAGTATTAAAAGTTAATACTATGACAGTACAAGGAAAAGAAAAAAGAGTAGGAGTACATCAAGGAAAAACTCCAGACTGGAAAAAAGCAATTGTTTTCATCGATACAAATGTTTCTGATATGAAATATTTAGGAAAAGGTGGAAAAGAAGTTAAAGTTTCTAAAAAATATAAAGATTCAATTGATGAATTTGTAGGAGCTTAAAATAAAATAAATTATCGGGAAATAACCCGGAAAATAAATTATAAAGGAGAGAAATAAAAATGGGAATTAAACATTATAAACCATATACACCATCTAGAAGAAATATGACTACTTCAAATTATGAAGAAATCACTAAAAAAACTCCAGAAAAATCTCTACTTACTGCAAAAAAGAAAAATGCTGGTAGAAATTCTTATGGAAGAATAACAGTTAGACATCAAGGTGGTGGAAACAGACAAAAATATAGAGTAATTGATTTTAAAAGATTAAAAGATGATATGGAAGCAGAAGTTATTGGTATCGAATATGATCCAAACAGAAGCGCAAATATAGCTTTAATCGAATATACAGATGGAACAAAAAGTTACATCTTAGCACCTCTTGGATTAACAGATGGAGATAAAGTAGTTTCTGGAGAAAATGTAGATATTAAACCAGGAAATGCAATGCCAATATCTAATATTCCAGTAGGTACATTAATTCATAATATAGAATTAAATCCAGGTCAAGGTGGAAAATTAGTAAGATCAGCAGGACAAGAAGCACAATTAATGGCTAAAGAAGGAGCTTATGCTCATGTTAGACTTCCATCAGGAGAAATGAGATTAATTTCTATAAGATGTAGAGCTACAATTGGAACAATTGGAAATAGCGATCATGAAAATATTAAATTAGGTAAAGCTGGTAGAAAAAGACACATGGGAATTAGACCAACAGTTAGAGGTTCTGTTATGAATCCTAATGATCACCCTCATGGTGGTGGTGAAGGTAGAGCTCCTGTTGGACACAGCGGACCTATGACACCTTGGGGTAAACCAGCACTTGGATACAAAACAAGAAATAAGAAGAATGTATCTAATAAGTTTATTGTTAAGAGAAGAAAATAGTTTTTGAAAGGAGAAAAAAATGTCAAGATCAAGTAAAAAAGTACCTTATGTAGCTCCAGAACTTATCAAAAGAATAGAAGCTATGAACGAAACAGGTAAAAAAGAAGTTTTAAAAACATGGTCAAGAGCATCTACAATATATCCTCAAATGGTAGGTCATACAATAGCTGTTCATGATGGTAGAAAACATGTTCCTGTATATATATCAGAAGAAATGATAGGACATAAATTAGGAGAATTTGCTCCAACAAGAACATTTAAAGGTCATGCAGGAGATAAAACAACAACAGCAAAAAAATAAAATCTAATTAAAACAAATAAATAGAAAGCTTCATTTGAAGCAAGGAATAGGAGGAAATAATAGTGGAAGAGAAAACTCAAGAGCTAGAAGCAAGAGCAACTCTTAGTTATGCTAGAATATCAAGCCGTAAAGTTAAAATAGTAGCAGACTTAATAAGAGGAAAAAAAGTAGAAGAAGCTCAAAATATAGTAAAATATGCACCAAAAGCATCAGCTGAGATAATAGAGAAATTATTAAATTCAGCTATTGCTAATGCAGAAAATAATCATTTTATGAATAGAGCTAATCTTTATGTTGCTGAAATTTATGCAAACCAAGGTCCAACTTTAAAAAGAATAAGACCAGCTGCTAAAGGTTCAGCAGTAAGAATAAGAAAAAGAACAAGTCATATAACAATAGTTTTAAGAGAGAGTAAATAAGAGAAAGGAGGATATTTACGATGGGACAAAAGGTTCATCCAAATGGTATTAGAGTAGGTGTTATTAGAGATTGGAATTCTAAATGGTATGCAAATTCTAAAAACTTTAGTGATTATCTAGTTGAAGACCATAAAATTCGTGAATATGTAAAAAAGAAGCTATTTATTAGTGGAATTTCAAAAATAGAAATCGAAAGAACTGCTAAATTCGTAAAAGTTAATGTTTATACAGCTAAACCAGGTTTAGTTATCGGAAAAGGCGGAAATCTTTCAGAAGCATTAAAAACAGAACTTGAAAAAATGATTAACAAAGAAGTTAATTTAAATATTGTTGAGGTAAAAAATGTTGACATAGATGCTCAATTAGTTGCTGAAGGTATAGCTAACCAACTAGAAAGAAGAATTTCTTTCAGAAGAGCAATGAAACAATCTATGCAAAAAGCACTTAAAGCAGGTGCTTTAGGAATAAAAACAGCTGTATCTGGTAGATTAGGTGGAGCTGATATGGCAAGAACTGAATTTTATAAAGAAGGTACAATACCACTTCAAACTTTAAGAGCTGATATAGATTATGGATTCTATGAAGCAGATACTACTTATGGAAAAATAGGTGTAAAAGTTTGGATTTATAAAGGTGAAGTTCTTCCAGAAAAAAAAGAAGCAAAAGGAGGTAACGACTAATGCCATTAATGCCAAAAAGAACAAAGCATAGAAAAATGCAAAAAGGTAGAAATAGAGGAAAAGCAACAAGAGGAAATGTAGTTAATGAAGGAGAATACGGATTACAAGCTACAACAGCAGGTTGGATTAAATCAAACCAAATAGAGGCTGCCAGAGTTGCAATGACTCGTTATATTAAAAGAGGTGGTAGAGTTTGGATTAAAATATTCCCAGACAAACCAGTAACAAAGAAACCAGCTGAAACTCGTATGGGTAAAGGTAAAGGAGCTCCTGAATATTGGGTAGCTGTTGTAAAACCAGGAAGAGTTATGTTTGAAATAGCAGGTGTTACAGAGGATATTGCTAGAGAAGCTTTAAGACTAGCAGCTCAAAAATTACCTGTTCAAGCTAAATTTGTTAAAAGAGAAAATGAAGTAGGCGGTGATGTATAGATGAAGAATAATAAATTAAAAGATATGTCTTCACCTGAACTAGAAAAAGAACTAAGCGAATTAAAATCTGAATTATTCAAATTAAGATTTAGCTTAGCTACAAATGGATTAGACAATCCATTAAAAGTAAAAGAAGTTAGAAAAGACATAGCTAGAATAAAAACAATATTAAGACAAAGAGAATTACAAAATAATCAATAATAAAATAAAGAAAGGAGAAAATCCTAATGGAGGAAAGAAATCTTCGTAAAACAATGATAGGTACAGTTGTTTCAGATAAAATGGACAAAACTGTTGTAGTTGCAGTAGAAACAAGTGTTGCTCATCCAATTTATAACAAAACAGTTAAAAGAACTTATAAATTAAAAGCACATGATGAAGAAAATGCTTGTCAAACTGGAGATAGAGTAAAAGTTATGGAAACTAGACCTTTATCTAAAGATAAAAGATATAGAGTAGTTGAAATTGTTGAGAAAGCAGTTAAAAAATAAAATTTCTTAAAAATTCAATATTTAATTTAATTAATATTGAGAGATAAAAAAATAAGGAGGAACTAAAATGGTACAGCAACAAACTAAATTAAAAGTAGCTGATAACACTGGTGCAAAAGAAATTATGTGTATCAGATGTTTAGGCGGATCACATAGAAAATATGCTGAAGTTGGAGATATAATAGTGGCTTCTGTTAAAACTGCTACACCAGGTGGCGTTGTTAAAAAAGGTGAAGTTGTAAAAGCTGTTGTAGTTAGAACTAAAAAAGGTATAAGAAGAGCAGATGGTTCTTATTTAAAATTTGATGAAAATGCAGCAGTTATAATTCGTGATGACAAAACACCAAAAGGAACTCGTATATTTGGACCAGTAGCAAGAGAATTAAGAGATGGTGATTATATGAAAATCATATCTTTAGCTCCAGAAGTTTTATAAAAAAAATAAACTTTAAAATTAAAAGAGGTGAATAGATTGAAAATAAGAAAAGGTGATACTGTAAAAATTTTATCAGGAAATGATAAAGGAAAAACAGGTGAAGTTTTAACTGTAATGCCAAAAGAAAACAAAATAGTTGTTAAAGGCGTTAATGTAAGAAAAAAACATATCAAACCAAGAAAACAAGGTGAAGAAGGTGGTATCATATCAGTAGAATGTGCTATACATAGTGCTAAAGCTAATGTGGTATGCCCAAAATGCGGTAAAGCAACAAAAATAGGATATGTTACAGAAAAAGGTGAAAAAATTCGTGTTTGCAAAAAATGTAATGCAAAATTAAAATAAAAAAATTATGGAAGGAGGACTTGAAATAGATGGAAACACTTAGAGAACAATATGAAAAAGAAGTAGTTCCAGCATTAATGAAAAAATTTAATTATACTTCAGTAATGCAAGTTCCTAAATTAGAAAAGATAGTTATAAATATAGGATTAGGCGAAACTAAAGATAATCCTAAAGCTTTAGATAATGCTATGAATGATTTAAGCATAATTACAGGTCAAAGACCAATGGTAACAAAAGCAAAAAAATCAATAGCAGCATTTAAATTAAGAGAAGGTGCAAAAATAGGATGTAAAGTTACATTAAGATCAGGAAAAATGTATGACTTTGCTTATAAACTATTTAATGTAGCTCTTCCTAGAGTTAGAGACTTTAGAGGAGTATCAACTAACTCATTTGATGGTAGAGGAAATTATTCAATGGGTGTTAAAGAACAATTAATATTCCCTGAAATCGAATATGATAAAGTAGATAAATTAAGAGGTATGGATATTATATTTGTAACAACAGCTAAGACTGATGAGGAAGCTAAAGAGTTATTAACACTTTTAGGAATGCCATTTAGAGTTTAAAAAATATGAACTAAAACATATAAAAATGTTTATTTGAAAAGTGATTTTTTAAAGAAAGGAGAAAAAAATGGCTAAAAAATCATTAAAAGTAAAATGCGCTAAACAGCAAAAATTTAAAACAAGAGAATATAATAGATGTAAATTATGTGGAAGACCACATGCATATATTAGAAAATTTGGAATATGCCGTGTTTGCTTTAGAGAATTAGCACATAAAGGAGAAATACCAGGAGTTAAGAAAGCAAGTTGGTAAAATTATATTAAAAAAGGAGGGAAAATCGTGAATACAACTGACCCAATAGCAGATATGTTAACAAGAATAAGAAATGCAAATAGCCAAAAATTCAAAACTGTAGATGTTCCATCTTCAAAAATGAAAAAAGCTATTGCAGAAACATTACTTGAAGAAGGTTATATAAAAGATTTCGAAGAAATCGAAAGTGATGTACAAGGAATAATAAGAATATCATTAAAATATGATGAGAAAGGTAATAGAGTTATAGATGGATTAAGAAGAATCAGTAAACCTGGTTTAAGAATTTATGCATCTAAAGATGAATTACCAAAAGTATTAAACGGATTAGGAATTGCATTAATTTCTACATCTAAAGGAATAATGACAGATAAAAAAGCAAGAGAATTAGGAATAGGTGGAGAAGTTTTAGCTTATATTTGGTAGTTTAAAATTTTTCACAAAACAAATTAGTTGGAAAAAGTAAAAAAGGAGGGAAATTCAAGATGTCTAGAATAGGAAACAAACCTATTACAGTTCCAGAAAAAGTTGAAGTAAAAGTTGAAGGACAAAAAGTTACTGTAAAAGGTCCTAAAGGAACTTTAGAGAAGGAATTTCATAAAGATATGAAAATCAATCTTGAAGGTAATGTTATAACTGTTGTTAGACCAGATAATGAACCACAAAATAAAAGTTTACATGGTTTAACAAGAACATTATTAAATAATATGATTGAAGGAACACTTAATGGATTTGAAAGAAAATTAGAAGTAAATGGTGTTGGATATAGAGCAAGCAAAAAAGGAAATAACTTATTATTAAATTTAGGTTATTCTCATCCAGTAGAAGTTGAAGCTCCAGAAGGAATCACATTTGATGTTCCAAATCAAAATGAAATAATTGTAAAAGGTATGGATAAAGAATTAGTAGGTCAAACAGCTGCTATTATTAGAACAAAAAGACCACCTGAAGTTTATAGAGGAAAAGGTATTAAATATGCTGAAGAAACTATTAGACGTAAGGAAGGTAAAGCTGGTAAGAAATAAAAATTCTTTTAAACAATAATGTTCAAATTAGGTTATAGTAGGCTTTAGGGGGTATATTTAATCCCTTAAAGAAATATACACTAAGGGATTAAATATACCCCTATAAGGAAAACCTAGAAAGGAGAAAATCAATGATAACTAAAATAAATAGAAAAGCTGAAAGAGAAAGACGTCATATTAGAGTTCGTAGAAAAATTAGTGGAACAGCAGAATGTCCTAGACTTGCTGTTAGTAAATCTAATAAAAATATAACTGCTCAAATAATAGATGATACTAAAGGTGTAACTTTAGCTTATGTATCTACTTTAGATAAAGAAATAAAAACTAAAAAAGCTAATAAAGAAGCTGCAAAAGAAGTTGGAACTTTAATAGCAAAAAAAGCTTTAGACAAGAAAGTAAAAACAGTAGTATTTGATAGAGGTGGATTCATATATCATGGTGTTGTTAAAGAATTAGCTGATGCAGCACGTGAGGCAGGATTAGAATTCTAATAAAACTGTATAAACAGTATTTTGATTGCTGAAAAAAGCAAACATTGAAAAAAGGAGGAAAAAAATTCTCATGGAAGAAAAATCAGTAGAATTGAGAGAAACAGTAGTTGCTATCAATAGAGTTGCAAAAGTTGTTAAAGGTGGTAGAACATTTAGATTTAGCGCTGTTGTTGTTGTAGGAGATGAACAAGGACATATCGGTGTTGGAAATGGTAAAGCTGCTGAAGTTCCAGATGCAATAAAAAAAGCTATTGAAGAAGCTAAAAAGAATTTAATAGAAGTTCCAATAGTTGGAACAACTATACCACATGAATATGTTGGAAAATTTGGTAGTGCTAGTGTTATGTTAAAACCAGGTGCTGAAGGTACTGGAATCATTGCTGGTGGTAGTGTTAGACCTGTTCTTGAACTTGCAGGATATAAAGATATAAACTCTAAAGTTATTGGTACAAACAATCCAAGAAACGTTGTTTATGCTACTATCGAAGCTCTTAAAAATATGCAAACTGTTGAAGCAGTTGCTAAAAAAAGAGGAAAAAAAGTTAATGAAATTTTATAATAATTTTACTATGAATTTAAAATTATTAATGATATAATTAAAACGAATTTATTTTAAGACTTTAAAAGAGGAGGTGTAAATCGATGGAATTAGGAAACATCAAGCCAGCTGTAAAGAAAGAAACTAGAAAAAGAGTTGGACGTGGAATCGGTTCTGGACTTGGAAAAACATCTGGAAGAGGACATAAAGGACAAAAAGCAAGATCAGGCGGCGGAGTAAGAAGAGGATTTGAAGGTGGTCAAACACCATTATATAGAAGATTACCAAAAAGAGGTTTTAACAATATACATGCTAATACTTATACAGAAGTAACTTTAACAATGCTTAATAAATCAGAAGCAAAAGAAGTTACAGCAGAAAGCCTATTAGCAGAAGGTATTATTGGAAAAATAAATGATGGAATAGTTGTTTTAGCAACAGGTAACTTAGATAAAAAGTTAACAGTTAAAGCAAAAAGATTTACTAAAGCTGCTGCAGAAAAAATAGAAGCTGCAGGTGGAAAGATTGAGGTGATTTAGTTGTTCAAAACTATTAAAAATGCTTTAAAAACACCAGATGTAAGAAAAAGATTATTATATACTTTAGTTTTAATAGTTATATTTAGATTTGGATGTTTTATTACAGTACCAGGTGTTGATACGATAGCACTTGGTGAACAAATGCAATCAGCAACTGGAAGTTTGACTGGATTAATCAATACAATTTCTGGTGGTGCATTTGCAAACTTATCAATTTTCTCAATGACAATAACACCTTACATTACAGCATCAATTGTAATACAATTATTAGGAATGATTATACCTTCATTAGAAAAACTAATGAAGGAAGGTGGAGAAACTGGAAAACAAAAAATAAACAAATATACAAAAATAGTAACATTAGTACTATCTTTAATTGAAGGCTTAGGTATTTACATATCTTATAGTACTTCAGGTGTATTTATAAATCCAGGATTTTTAACAGGTGCAATTGTAGTATTATCATTAATTACTGGTACAGCAATATTAATGTGGCTTGGAGAACAAATCACAAATAAAGGTATTGGAAATGGTATATCAATGATTATCTTTGTTGGTATAATTTCAAGATTACCTAGAGGAATTGTTACTTTATGGAATCTAATTGTACAAAATGGTTCTATAAGTACAGTAGGTATAGTTACATCATTAGCAATTATAGTTGGAGCAATTGTTTTAGTAGCTGGTGTTGTATTTGTACAACAAGCTGAAAGAAGAGTTCCTGTACAATATGCTAAAAAAGTTGTTGGAAGAAAAATGTATGGTGGACAAAATACACATATTCCACTTAAACTTGCAATGGCTGGAGTTATGCCGGTAATCTTTGCATCATCATTTATGACATTTCCAGCAATGATGATTCAAATATTTGCTTCAGATAAAATCGGTGGAACAGGTTTCTTAGCTGGTTTATATCAATTCTCAATAGCAACATCTTCATCACAAGTTGCTTGGGGATATTCTTTAGCAAATGCAATTGTGTACTTACTATTAATAGTAGGATTCACATTCTTCTATACTTATGCAACATTCAATCCAGCAGAAGTTGCTACAAACATTAAACAAAATGGTGGATTTATACCAGGAATTAGAGCTGGTAAACCAACAACAGATTATTTGAAATCAATATTAGGTAAATTAACTTGGTTTGGTGCAATATTCTTAAGTTTAATAGCAATACTTCCAATGCTTATGAGATTTTCAAGTATTGATATTTCATTTGGTGGTACATCAATACTTATTATCGTAGGTGTTGCATTAGAGACAGTTCAACAATTAGAATCACAATTAGTAATGAGACATTATAAAGGATTTTTAGAGAAATAGATTTTTAAAGTATATAGGGTGGTTTATAAACCACCCGTATATGCTTTATATTTATGTTAATTAAATAATAGTAAATTGAATTATTATTTAATTAGCATAAATATAATAAATAGGAGGTATCTTTATGGTAATTATTATGTTAGGAGCTCCAGCTTCTGGAAAGGGAAGCGTAGCAGAAATACTTTCAAATGAATTTAAAATTCCTGCAATTTCAAGTGGTGATATTTTTAGAAAATATATTAGTAATGGATCTGAAATAGGAAAAAAAGCAAATGAATATATGACAAAAGGTGAATTAGTTCCAGATGATCTAACAGTAGAACTTATAACATCTAGATTAGAAGAAGATGATGTAAAAGATGGATTAATCTTAGATGGTTTTCCAAGAACTGTAAATCAAGCAAAAGTTTTAGATGAAATGCTTGAAAAAAAGAATAAGAAAATTGATATAGTAGTTAATCTAGAAACTCCAGAAGATGAGATTTTAGAAAGAATTACAAATAGAAGAATTTGTTCAAATTCTGAATGTAAAGCAATTTATAATACAGTTTTACATCCATCAAAAGTTGAAGGAATTTGCGATAAGTGTGGAAGTAAAACTTATCAAAGAGATGATGATAAATTAGAAAAAGCTAAAAATAGATTAGAAGTTTATTATAGAGAAACAGCTCCAGTAGCAGATTACTATAAAAAAACTGGTGTGTTATATTCAACTGTATTAAGTAAATCAGTAAATAGAATGAAAGATGAAGTTGCAAAAGATGTAATTGATTATTTAAAAAAATAAAATTTATTAAAGCAAGATGTGGAAAGAAAAAAAGGGGCAAAAATGATTAGTATAAAATCAAATAGAGAAATTGAATTAATGAAAGAAGCCTGCAAAATTACTGCAGAAACTTATGATTATATTGAAAAAATAATAAAACCTGGAATGTCTACATTAGAACTTGATAATTTAGCAGAAAGTTTTATAAAATCTAAAGGTGGAATTCCTGCACAAAAAGGTTATCCAAGTGGAATAAGAGGAGTACCAAACTTTCCAGGAACATTATGTATTTCTATAAATGATGAAGTAATTCACGGCATACCTTCAAAAGATATTTTTATAAAAGATGGTGATGTTGTTAGTGTAGATTTAGTAGTTTTAAAAAATGGATATCATGGAGATGCTGCAAGAACATTTCTAGTTGGAAATGTAAGTAAAGAAGCAAGAGAGCTTGTTGAAGTAACAAAACAATCATTTTTTGAAGCAATTAAATTTGCAAAAGCTGGAAATAGAATTGGTGATATATCACATGCAGTTGAAAGCTATGTTAAACAATTTGGATTTTCAGTAGTAAGAGAATTTCAAGGACATGGAATTGGAAAAGAAATGCATGAAGAACCAGGAGTTCCAAATTATGGAAAACCAGGTAAAGGTCCAAGACTAGAAGCAGGTATGACAATAGCTGTTGAACCTATGATTATAGCTGGAAAACCAGATATTTGGGAATTAGAAGATGGATGGACAATAGCAACACAAGATGGAAGTTTAGCAGCTCATTATGAAAACACTATTTTAATTACAGAAAATGAACCAAAAATATTGACAATACTATAAAAATAATATATAATATTCTAGATTTATTGCTCGAAGAAGCTAAAAAATAAGCCAAAATATGCCTGAAAAGGCTTATTTGTGCTGATATAAGGGGGATTTAAATTTGTCTAAAGAAGATGTAATTGAAGTAGAAGGTACAGTTATTGAAACATTACCAAATACTAATTTTAAAGTTGAATTAGAAAATGGACATCAAGTATTAGCTCATATATCAGGAAAATTAAGAATGAATTATATTAAAATTCTACCAGGTGATAAAGTAAAATTAGAGCTTTCACCTTATGATTTGTCAAAAGGTAGAATTACTTGGAGAGCAAAATAAAAGTAAAAAAATAAGATATTCTTTTTTTAGTAATTTGGGTGTGTATAAGCTAATAAAAAAATATCTTATATCGATAAATAAATTTTAGGAGGAAGGAAATAAAATGAAAGTAAGACCATCAGTAAAGAAAATTTGTGAAAAATGTAAAATCATCAAAAGAAAAGGCGTAGTTAGAGTAATTTGTGAAAACCCAAAGCATAAACAAAGACAAGGATAATTTTAATTTAGATATTAACACAAGATGGAGCGGCTGTCAGTTTTAAAAATTGATATTCATTTTGTGTTTATATATATGCCAAAAAATAAATAAATTACTATTTTATTTTTTAAAATAAAATACATTTCAGGTTTATTTGTTTTTTAGCAAAACAAAGTAAAGATAAAAATTTATGGAGGTGCAAAAATTTATGGCTCGTATAGCAGGAGTTGATTTACCTAGAGAAAAAAGAGTAGAAATAGGATTAACATATATATATGGTATAGGATTACCTAGTTCTCAAAAAATTCTTAAAGTAGCAGGAGTTAATCCAGATACAAGAGTAAAAGATTTAACAGATGACGAAGTAGGACAAATAAGAAAAGCTATGGAAAATTACAAAGTTGAAGGTGATTTAAGAAGAGAAGTAGCTTTAAATATTAAAAGACTTACTGAAATTGGATGTTACAGAGGAATCAGACATAGAAGAGGACTACCTGTAAGAGGACAAAGAACAAAAACTAATGCTCGTACAAGAAAAGGTCCTAGAAAATTAGTAAGTAAAAGTAAAAAAGCAAATTAGTTAGAAAATAAATTTTAAGGGAGGTAAATACCAAATGGCAAAAGCTAGTAGTGCTAAGAAAACAGGTATCAGAAGAAGAGAGAAAAAAAATATAGATAGAGGTTCAGCTCATATTCATTCTACTTTTAACAATACAATAGTTTCTATCACAGATACACAAGGAAATGTTATTTCTTGGGCAAGTGCTGGAGAATTAGGATTTAAAGGTTCTAGAAAAAGCACACCATTTGCAGCTGGCCAAGCAGCAGAAACTGCAGCTAAAGCAGCAATGGAACATGGATTAAAAACTGTTGATGTATATGTTAAAGGACCAGGAGCTGGTCGTGAAGCTGCAATTAGATCATTACAAACAGCAGGATTAGATATAACAATGATAAAAGACGTTACTCCAATACCACACAATGGTTGTAGACCACCAAAAAGAAGAAGAGTATAGAATAAAAGAAAATATTAGAAAGAGGTGTATTTAAACAAATGGCAAGATATAAAGACGAACAATGTCGTATATGCCGTAGAGAAGGACAAAAATTGTTCTTAAAAGGTTCAAGATGTTATTCTGACAAATGTAGCGTAACTAGAAGAAATTATGCTCCAGGACAACATGGACAAAAAAGAACAAAACTTTCTGAGTACGGAACACAATTAAGAGAAAAACAAAAAACTAGATCATTCTATGGTGTAGGTGAAAAACAATTTAGAAAATATTTTGAAATGGCTTCTAATAAAAAAGGTATTACAGGTACAAATCTTTTACAAATATTAGAAAGCAGATTAGATAATGTTGTTTATAGATTAGGTTTTGGTGTTTCAAGACCACAAGCAAGACAATTAGTAACACATGGAAATATAGAAGTTAATGGAAGAAAAACAGATGTTGCTTCTTATTTAGTTAAACCAGGTGATGTTGTTGCAGTTAGAGAATCTAGAAAAGATAATAGCATTATAAAAGCAAATGCAGAAGCTGGATCTGTTAGACCAATTCCAGAATGGCTAGAATTAGATAGCAAAAACTTAAGTGCTAAAGTTGTAAGATTAGTAAATAGAGAAGAAATCGATTTACCAGTAGAAGAACACTTAATCATAGAGTTATATTCAAAATAATAATTTTTAAATACTTAGGATACGTACGAAAAGAGATATTAAATTTTTATAGGGTTGTATTAACCTATTAGGAGGTAAGAATGATTGAATTTGAAAAACCAAACATCGAATGTGTAGAGGCAGACGATAAGAGGAATTATGCAAAATTCATATGTGAACCATTAGAGCGTGGATATGGTATGACAATAGGAAATTCTTTAAGAAGAATCTTATTATCATCTTTACCAGGAGCTGCTATAACAAGTGTTAAAATTAACGGCGTAGTACATGAATTTTCTACTGTACCTGGAGTTGTAGAAGATGTTCCTGAGTTAATTGTTAATTTAAAAAGTGTAAGACTTAAAGTTTTTGATAATGAAGAAAAAATCATAAGAATAGATTTTAAAGGTGCTGGAGAAATAAAAGCTGCTGATATAGTAACAGATGGAACAGTTGAAATATTAAATCCAGAACTACATATAGCAACAACTTCAAGCAACTGTGATTTACACATGGAAATGACTGTAAATAGAGGTAGAGGATATAATGTTGCTGAGAAAAATAAAAAAGATAATAGTCCAATAGATGTATTAGCAATAGATTCTATATTTACTCCTGTTAAAAAAGTAAATTACTCTGTTGAAAATACAAGAGTTGGTCAAATGGTAGATTATGACAAATTAACAATCGAGGTTTGGACAGATGGTAGTTTAAAACCATTTGAAGCCTTAAGTTTAGCTGCAAAAGTTATGACAGGTCATTTAGAGTTATTTATAGACTTATCAGAAACAGCTAAAAATACTCAAGTTATGGTTGAAAAAGAAGAATCAAAGAAAGAGAAAGTTTTGGAAATGCCTATTGAGGAATTAGAACTTTCTGTAAGATCATATAACTGCTTAAAGAGAGCAGGAATTCAAACTGTTGAAGATTTAGCTAAAAAATCACAAGAAGATATGATGAAAGTAAGAAACTTAGGTAAAAAATCATTAGATGAAGTTACAAATAAATTGATTGCTTTAGGTTTAAACTTTACATCAGAAGAAGAATAATTTTAAGGAAGGTGGAAAGTAAAGTGGCAGGAACAAGAAAACTTGGAAAACCAACTGATCAAAGATTAGCAATGCTTAAAAGCCAAACAACAGATTTAATTTTAAATGGTAAAATAGTTACTACTGAAGCAAGAGCTAAAGAAGTAAAATCAATTGTTGATAGTGTTATAGCATTAGCTGTAAAAGAACATAAAAATTTTGAAGAAGTGGAAGTAAAAGTAGTTAAAGCAAAATTAGATAGTAATGGAAGAAAAGTTACAGAAAAAGTAAAAAGCAAAAACGGAAAAGAATATCTAAGAGTTGTTAAAGAAGAAAAAATGGAAAAAAGACAAAAAGATATGCCATCAAGATTAAATGCTAGAAGAAGAATGATGAAAAAAGTAAATAAAGTTGATGGTGTAGATTTAATGGACAAATTATTTAATGAGCTAGCTCCAAAATATGAAGGAAGAGTTGGTGGATATACTAGAATATTAAAAATGGAACCAAGAAAGGGTGACAATGCTGATTCAGCAATTTTAATGTTAGTATAATAATTTGTAAGTACACTAAAAAATGCATAGAAAAAAAGAGAAAGCCTAAAATAAATTTATTTTGTTGTAAGGCTTCTTTTTTTTATTAGTTTTTATGTAAAAATACTTCACATAAATTTATATAGATACATAAAATATAACATAATGATATGAAAGGAGAAATTTATGCTAGAAGTATTTGTTTATGGTATAATTTGGTGTTTTGCTGTTTACGGAATGCTAGTTATGATTCAAGAAATTATTAGAAATAATACATATCATAAAGTAAAAGAAAATATAAAACTAATAATGACAGTAAAAAATGTAGAAGATGGAATAGAAAATTATATAAGAGAATTATCTTTTGGAAGAAATTTTTATAATAATTTAGTTGTTATAGATTTAGAATCAGAAGATGATACAGTATGTGTTTTAAGAGAACTTGAAAAAGAAAATATAAATATGAAAATATTAACTAAAGAAGAAGGTAAAAAGTATCTGGAAAGGATATAACTTTCCAGATATTTTAATTTTTAAAATATAAATGGTAAAATTAAATTACCGTTTTTAAGAAAATAAAAAGACACATAATTAAAACTTATGATACAATGTTGG
>CANRPX010000003.1 GCA_947632605.1 uncultured Clostridia bacterium
ACTAATTCATGATCACTATCATCGCTTTCATCTTTTGAAACAATGAAACCTGTAGCTATTGGTCTTGTTTTATGTGCTCCTGTACTATCTATTGGGTCATTTACTATAACATCATTTACTACTAAAACACTAGATGTTCCTCCATCTAAGTTAGCTGCATTATATGCTCCATAATCTTGAAGAATATCTATTAAATCATCCATATCAGCACCTGGTTTTGAAGCAGTTCTTCCATCTAATACTAAAAATAAAACTATTCCATCTTTTCTTTGTGCTATTGCTGTTCTTGGAGCAGTACCCCAACCACCATTTCCTAATACTGAAGAGGCTTTTCCATTTACTATAAGGAATGGTCCAAATGTAACAGCATCTCTAATTCCTTTTTCTTGTGCTTCTTTTAATGTCATTTTTCCTAATACTAATTTATTATCTTTAGTGAAACCTATTATTCCACCAGAACCACCATAAGATGCTGTGGTTTTATATTCTCCCATAGATACTGTAATTCCTAATGGTTGTCCACCTGTACTATTAAAGTTAGGATCATTAAATCCTCCACCATTTATAGCAATTAAAGCATCATTGTTTTTAGCCATAGTTGTTAAATATTGACCTGAAGTTCCAAGTTTTTCTGTTACAACAGTATGTACTCTTGATGGATCATATACAGCTACTAAGTAACCATCAAATTTCTTTTCACTAATTTCTATAATTTTATAATCGTTATTATTTTCATCTCTTTCTAATACTGCTCTTTCAAACTCATTTTCATAAGTTGTTGTATGTTTTAAACCAGCCATATTTATTTCATTTGCATCTGTTGTTTCATCTATTTCAACTACTTTATTTTTACTTAATATGTAAGAAATTGTTTCATCATCATAAAACCAAGTTGCAAAATATTGATGTGTCATTGTTGTCATTGCAGTTGTTACTAACCACTCTCTAAAACCTGTATATGGCCCATAAAGTAAGAACATAACGAAAATTATTCCTAAAGTTCCTAAAGTAAATAATACTGTGAAGATTTTTGAAACAATACCACCTTTTTCTTTCTTTTTAGAATTTCTTTTTCCTTTTTCAATACTATTGCCTATTCTTGATTTTCTACGTCTTGAACCTACTCTTTCTTCTTTATCTATTGTACTATTTTCCATTTGTAATAATCCTTCCTTGTAAAAAAATTAACATTAATATTTTACATTAATTTTTTATATTTGTCTACACAAAAATTAATTTTCTATATCTTTTATATTTAGTAAAAAAATTATACTTTCTATTATATCTATAACTGCATAAACTAAAATTACTATACCAATTGATACTACAATTGTATTTGATATAAATAATACATATAGTCCACAAACTAGCATAACTATTGATAAAATTAAACTGTATTTCCAAGTATCTGTTCCTAATGTTTTTAATTTTAAAGATAAACTAAATCTTATAACAGAACTATAAATTATCCATAGACCAATTAGAATTCTAAAAAGAGCTGTTATTTCTCTACAATATATAATTGTTATTAATCCTAAAGCTATTGCTATTATTCCAAAAGCCAAATCATAATTATATAAATCGTAACTTCCTTTATTTACAAAATAATTTATAACCTTATATATACCAGTTAGAATAAACATAAAGCCTAAAGCAAAAGATATCACTCTAACAATTGCCTCAGGATTTATAATTAAAATTATACCTAAAATTGCAAATATAATTGATGCAATAAGTGAAGATACGCCTGTTTTCTTTAAAAATTTGCTCACATAATCCATATTCTTATACCTCCTATTTTTAGTATACAAAATATTGCATATATATTATACTTTTTATATTAGAAAAAAACAATTAAAATTTTATTAAATTTTTATTATATAAGCTTTTATTATTCGTTATAATGGTTTATAATATAGAAAATATTTTGAAAAGGAGCTTTTATTTATGAATAAAAGAAATTTAGAGTTAGTAGCAGACTTTTATGAATTTACTATGTCAAATGGATATTTTGTTAAAAATATGAATGATATAGCATATTTCGATGTTTTTTTTAGAAAAATTCCAGATAATGGTGGATTTGCTATATTCGCTGGTTTGGAACAAATTATAGAATTTATAAAAGATTTTCATTTTACAGAAGAGGATATTTCTTATTTTAAGAAACAAAATATTTTTTCAGATGGGTTTTTAAACTATTTAAAAGATTTTAAATTTACTGGAGATATTTGGTCTGTTCCAGAAGGAACTGTTATTTTTCCAAATGAACCTTTAATTACAGTTAGAGCTCCTATTATTGAAGCTCAACTTTTAGAAACTATTTTGTTATTAATAGTAAATCATCAAAGTTTAATAGCAACTAAAACAAGAAGAATTGTAAATCAAGCAAGAAATTGTCCTGTTATGGAATTTGGTGCTAGACGCGCACATGGTGCTGATGCAGCAGTTTATGGTGCTAGAGCTGCTATTATTGGTGGAGCTGTTGGTACTTCTTGTGTTCTTTCATCAGAAGAATTTAATGTTCCAGCAAGTGGTACTATGGCACATAGCTGGATACAAAGTTTTGATTCAGAATATGAAGCTTTTAAAGCTTATGCTGAAATCTATCCTAATTCTTGTACTTTTTTAATAGATACTTATAACACTCTTGAAAGTGGTTTACCTAATGCTATCAAAGTTTTTGATGAAGTTTTAAAACCTCAAAATATAAGACCCGTTGCTGTTAGATTAGATAGTGGCGATTTAGCTTATTTATCTAAAGAGGTTAGAAAAAGATTAAACAAAGCAGGTTACCCAGATTGCAAAATTTGTCTTACTAATTCTTTAGATGAAAGACTTATTGCATCTTTGTTTGAGCAAGATGCAAAAGTAGATTCATTTGGTGTTGGTGAAAATCTTATAACTTCAAAAAGCGATCCTGTCTTTGGTTGTGTATATAAACTTGCTGCATTAGAAAAAGATGGAAAAATTATTCCTAAAATAAAAATAAGTGAAAATGTTGTAAAAGTTACAAATCCAAGTTTCAAAAAAGTTTATAGATTTTATTCAAAAGACACAAATAAGGCTCTAGCAGATCTTATCACATTACATGATGAAAAAATACCAGAAAATGAATATACATTATTTGATCCACTTGCTACTTGGAAAAAGAAAACAATTACAAATTATTATATAAAAGAACTTCAAGAAAAAATCTTTGAAAATGGAAAATTAGTTTATAATTCTCCAGATGTAAAAAGTATTGCTGAATATTCAAAAATTGATTTAAATTCATTCTGGGACGAAATAAAACGTATTGATAATCCACATAAATACTTTGTAGATTTATCAGAAAAACTTTATAATTTAAAACAAGAAATGTTAAGAAAATAATTTTTTATATTTTAATATGTATTAATAAAATAAGTTATATTATATTTAATAATTAAAAAATATAATATAACTTATTTATTTTACTTTAAAATTTATTATTTCAAAAAATTTGTTCTTTCAAAAATATATGTTGGTACTGTTTTTCTTTTATGCATTGATGCTTTATTTAATCTTTCAATAATTGGCATAGCTTCTAAATCTGTTTTTCCAGTTTCTATATATTCTTCTATTTGTTTATAAGTAACTCCCATTTTTTCTTCATCGGTTTGTCCACCTAATCCATCATTTGGAGCCTTTTTAATAATTTTATCTGGAACTCCTAAATGTTCACCAATTGCTAAAACTTCTGGTACAGTGAAATTTGCTATTGGGTTAAAATCATAAGCACTATCTCCCCATTTCGTTGTATAACCAACCATTGCTTCACACAAATTTCCAGTTCCAATTACTAAATATCCTAAAGATTGTGCAACTGCATATAATGTTGTCATTCTAAAACGTGGTTTCATATTTATTTTTGCTTCTCTATTTAATTCTTTATTTATTACTTCTAATGCATTATCTATTGATGTTTCCATTTCCATATAACTTTTACTTAAATCTATTTCTAAAAATGGTACTTCAAAAGTTTTTGCAACTAGTTTTGCATCTTCTAAATCTGCTGAAATAGAATTACAAGGCATTGCTACTGTTACTACTTTTTCATTTCCTAATGCTATTGTTGCCATTGCTATAACAGTTGCTGAATCTTTTCCACCACTATTTCCAACAACAACTCCTTTAGCTCCTGATTTTTCTACATAATCTCTAATCCAATCAATAGCATTTTCTGCTTCTTTATATAGTTTTTCTTTTTCTAACATAACCATCTTCCTTTCTAATTGTTAAATAAATTATTTTCTTTTATATAAAAATATACTTCATCTGGTACCAAATATCTAATAGATTTTCCTCTTCTAAGTTTATCTCTAACAAAGCTTGAACTTATATTACTTCTAATATTTTCTTTAAGTTTTATAAAAGAATCTTTATGTATTTTCAAAAAGTCATTTTCTTCTATTATTTTCTCCATATCATCTTCATCACGTTCTAATACAAGAATTTTAAATTCTGTAACTAATTTTTCTGGATTGCTCCATGTAGGTAATTCTTTTAAATTATCAGTTCCAAGTATAAAACAAATAGTATTATCTGGATATTGTTTTTGAAAAATTTCTAAAGTTTCTAATGTATGTAATTGTCTATCTTGATTTAATTCAATATCTGATAGAAGAAATTTTTCATTTTTGTCGCATACAAGTTTAAGCATATTATATCTATGCTCATTTGAAATTAATCCTAATTTTTCATATTTTGAATTTACTGGTACAAATATTACTTTTTCTATATTTTCATATTCATTTACTATTTGCTGTGCAAGAGAAAAATGAGAATTCAGTGGCGGATTAAAAGATCCACCAAAGATTGCTAAAATCTTTTTATCTTCCATATATTTATGCCTCTTTTTTTCCTAAAATTCTATTTTTTATTTTACTTAAAAAACTGAATATATAATCATCCTTTAAACCAATTAAAGTAACAATATAAACAATAACTCCTACAAACATCTGTGAAACAATTGAAATTATATTAAATAATTGTTCTTTATTAATATTTGTACTTAAATTATAAATATAACCTTGAATTATATTTAAATTTAATAAAAATTTTACTATAAAACAACAACCAAACATTATAACTGCAGAAATAAAATATTTTGAAGCAGATCTTATTAATTCTTTTAATCTTATTTCTCTTCTTATATTATTGTATTGGAAACCATCTACAACAATTTGTGATAGTACTGTTGCAATGGCAGCACCTACAGCTTGATATGAAGAAATTAATATATAATTTAAAATAAAATTAACTATGACTCCTATTGTAACAGATTTTGTATATTCTTTTTGACGTTTTGTTGGTAATAAATATTGTGTACCAATAACATTTTCAATTCCCATTAACAATACCATTGGACTTAATATATAAATTATATAATTTACTTTCTCATATCCTGCTCCAAAGAATACTGGAACAAATGCTTTAGAAATACTTATTATTCCAAACATAATTGGAAATGATAAAAAGAAAGTAAATTTAAAAGACATTTTCATATAAGCTTTTATTTGTTTTTTATCATTGTTTGCAAAAGCATTTGCCATTCTTGGAATCATAACAATTCCTAAAGAATTTACAACTGTAAGAAGAAGTCTTATAACTTTATGTCCTTGTTCATAATATCCAGTTTCAGATTTATCTTCAATTAACCAACCAATCATAGTTGTATCTAATATTTTGTAAATTTGATTTGCAATTTGTGGAATAAAGAGTAAAACAATATGTGGTAAATGTTGTTTTATATTTATATTATTTACTTTTACACCTCTTAAATATTTTGGTAAATATAACCATAAAGAAATATTTCCAATTAAATCTGCTAATGAATAAATTAATGTAAATTTGGCTAAATCTTCTTTTGTTTTAACTAATAAAAATACTAAGCTTACACTACAAATTCTAACTAAAACATTTCTAGTAACTGTTTTTTTAAATTCTTCTAATCCTTGAAAAAACCAACTAATATCAAAAATAGCTGCTACAAGTTCAAGGATTAATATTTGATAATATATTTGATATTCTTTTCCTTTTACAAAAAGGAAAAAATAAAATATTGTTGCAATTATTATTGTTATGAATCTAAAAAGAACTATTTCAATAAATACTTTTTTTCTTTTTGAAGGATTATCTTGTGCATAAGCAATTTCTCTTTGTCCATATAGAGCAACACCTAATGATCCAAAAAGAATAAAATATGTAACTATCGCATAAGTATAGCTATATATTCCTACTCCTTCTGCTCCTAAAACTCTTGAAAGATAAGGTGTTGTTATTAAAGGTAACACAAGTATTAAAACTTGATATACCATATTATATATATAATTTTTTGCTATACTCTTCTTTGCCATTTTCTCTCCTTTGTTATTTACTTATTCTCAAGCATTTTAGTCCATTTATTTATACTTTTTCTGTTTTTGAATATTATTATTTTGCTTTTATCAATATATTTTAAATTATCAATAATATACTTTCTCTTATTTTTATTGTATTTTAATACATAAAGTAAAAATTCTTTATCTAATTTTTCTTTGCAACCTGGAATTTCTTGTTTTTCTTTTCCTTTATTTTTCAAATATCTAGATATAACTCCATATAACTGATTTATAGTTGAAAAATCTAACCATATAACAATATCTGCTTTTTCAAGTCGTTGCTTTAAAGTACTTTTATATGTTCCATCTATAATCCATTCATCTTTTGAAATTATTTCTAATATAATTCTATCTCTTTCTTCTTTATCTCGTATATTCCAATTTTCTAAATGATGTATTCCATCAATATGTGTTGCAGAAATATTATAAATTTTAGATAGTTTATTTGCTAAAGTTGTTTTTCCTGTCCCAGGAGCACCAATTATTGCAATTTTTTTATACATATCTAAATTCCTTTTTTTATATTTTCCTTTAATATATTATCACTATCTATCTCTTTTTACAATAATTTGATTTTAAAAAAGCAGAGATTTTTCTCTCTGCTTTTACTTATTTACCAACGCTCTTTTCCAGTTTCTGGGTCTATTCTATATGTTGAAAAATAATCAGTTGGTGTTTGTGCTCTTCTAATTAATTTAAATTTTCCATTAGAAGTTTTTAAATATTCAGCACAATATAATTTTCCATTATAATTATACCCCATAGCAGAACCATGTGCTCCTGCATCACATATTACAAGAATATCTCCGATGTCTATTTCTGGAAGCATTCTATCTACTGCAAATTTATCATTATTTTCACAAAGTGAGCCTGTAACATCATATTTATGGTCTTGTGGTAAATTCTCTTTACCAAGTACTATTATATGATGATATGCACCATACATTGCTGGACGCATAAGATTTACTGCACAAGCATCACATCCAACATATTGTTTATAAATATCTTTTTTATGTAGAACTCTTGTAACAAGTTGTCCATAAGGTGCAAGCATATATCTTCCAAGCTCAGTATATATAGCTGGCTCCATATTTTCTGGAACTAATATTTCTTCATATTCTTTTTTTACAAGATCTGAAATTAGAAAAATATTATTTTCTTCTTCATCTGGTAAATATGGAACTCCTATTCCACCTGATAAATTAATAAATGTAATATTTACATCTAATTTATTTTTTAATTCAACTGCAAGTGTAAAAAGTTCTTTTGCAAGTTTTGGATAATAATTATTTGTAATAGTATTACTTGCTAAAAAAGCATGTAACCCAAATTTTTTAGCTCCTAATTTCTTTAATTTTTCAAAAGCCTCAAAAATTTGAGGTCTAGTCATTCCATATTTTGCATCTCCAGGTGTTCCCATACAATTTGGATCAACATCAAAATTTCCACCTGAATTATATCTACAACAAATAGTTTCTGGAATTCCTGCACAATTAGCTAAAAATTCTACATGTGATATATCATCTAAATTTATTATTCCTCCAAGATTTTTACAATGTATAAATTCTTCGGCTGGAGTAACATTTGAAGAAAACATAATTGGTGCATTTACACTTGATGCAAGTGTAAGTTCTGTATCTGATGAACAGTCACATCCACAACCCTCTTCTACAAATATTTTTAATAAATCTGGAATTGGATTTGCTTTTACTGCAAAATATTCTCTAAATCCTTTATTCCAAGAAAATGCTTTTTTCAATCTTCTTATATTTTCTCTTATTTGATCTTCACTATAAATATAAAAAGGTGAACTTTCTTTCATTATTTCTTCTGCTTCTCTTTTTGTTAATATACTCTTCTTCATCTATCTCTTCCTCATCTGATAATTAATTTGATGAATTATATCATATTACTTTAATAACGTAAAGAAAAATTTTATTAATCTTTACCAAATTTATAATAATAGTTTTTTACATCTGTTAAAATACTTTCTAAATAAACTGGCTCATCTTTTTCATTTACTATAATCATATTTGGATAAGTCATCATCATTTTTTCATTTGAAAAAAGCTTTCCAATTATATTTTCTTTATAATCTATTCCTTTAATATTTACATTATATTCATTAGCAACTCTAATTAAAAAGCTATCTAAGGCAAAGCAACTAATTAATCCATCAAAAAACATAAAAATTATTAGAAAAATTATACTTGCCTTTAATATCTTAACTGGAAATTTCAAAAATATTTTTTTTAATATTTTGTCTAATAACGGATTAACATAGTTTATTAATAAAATTGTTAAAACTCCCCACATTAAAATATAATAAAGACAAGTTCTTCCATTTATATTAAAAAAAGCATTTGAATAATCCCACCATTTTACATGCAAAATAATTTCTGCTATATAACTAGAAAAATATTCTATTAACCCTCCTACTACCATTCCATATATAAATAATTTAATGTTTTTATTTTTATATTTAGACAAACTTAAGATTAAAGCTATTGCAGCTACACCATAAACTATACAAAAAGGTCCATATAAAAAACTTTGTCTACTTTCTAACATTCCTTTTGTAAAAATAGCATAAATTGTTTCTATAAAAAAACCTATTATACTATAAACTATAAAATAAATTAAAATCTTCCAAATAAATTTTGTTTTCATAAATTATATTATGAATAAAATTTTTTAGAATATACAAAAAAATGGAAAATATTACTTAAATACAAAAAACTCTCTTTAGATAAAGAGAGTTTTTATTATTATTGATTATTCTAAAGGCGATTGTCCTTGTTGACCATCTCCACCATTACTTCCATCTTCATTTCCTCCTCCAGATGGATAGGTTTGATCTGGCTCATTACAAACTGAACATTTTCCATTTTCAAATGTATGCTTTCCTGTAGCAGGAATTTCTTCTGTTAAACTTGTGTCTTCTGTACCACATTTTGAACATTTTTTATGCTGTTTACCTGGTTTTCCACAAGTTGCTTCTTCATCAATCACAGGTATTGTATAAGAATGTCCTGAAGCAGGTATTTCTATATTTTCTGAACCTGGTTTAGTTTGACCACATTGTGAACATACTATATGCTTTTTACCTGGTTCTACACATGTTTCTTGCTTATCAATAACTTCTTTTGTATAGTTGTGTTGTCCTGTAGCTTCTATTGTTTTTTCTGAGCCTTCTTCAATTGCACCACATGAACATTGATTATATGTTCTTCCTGGAGTGCTACAAGTAGGTTCTTCTCTTTGAGGAAGGAAGTTATGTGTGTGCTCTTGATAATCTGGATCTTTTGCTTTACATCTTGTACAAAATCCTCCTTGGAAATCATGTCCTAAAGCAGGTACTGTTTCATCTTTTTCTTTTCCGCATTTTGTACATTTAGAA
Source organism: uncultured Clostridia bacterium (assembly GCA_947632605.1). Taxonomy (GTDB): domain Bacteria; phylum Bacillota; class Clostridia; order TANB77; family CAG-508; genus Scatovivens. The sequence continues at coordinate 9,802 of CANRPX010000003.1, forward strand.
GTAACTGTTCCAGCGCTAATACAAGTAGCTGTATTTTCATATACTTTATAATTATGTTTACAATTTTCTTGGTCTACACCAGTATCATAATCATCATCAATTTTTACTTCTTCTGGCTCCCAATCATCAGTTAGTTTAACACCTTTTATTGCTGAAGCCCATTTATAATGTGAATCTAGAGTATCATCATCTAATTCTAGATAAATTAATAATTCATCTATTAAAGCTCTGGTTTTTGTTTTGTTAGCTTGATAAAACCATAGTTCATTAATCATAGCAGATTGTCCAGGCAATTGTTCAGATCTTAAATTAGAAGTATTGAATTTTAGTGCATGAGGAATATAATCTAAAACCTTATGACCACTCATATTTGTTTGTAAATTAGTATAAACCATTGCTGCCAAATCTTTTAATTTTCCAAGATTTTGTACAGAAAGTATTTGACTCATTGCTGCTTTTATAAATTCTCTTTGTGTTCTCATTCTACCATAATCATTATCACCATAAGATGATGGATAAGATGTTCCATTATTATTATGTCTAAATCTTAATAATTGTTCTATTTGGTTTGGTTGTAATGTTTGATATCCTTTCTTTAAATGAATATGTAAATCTTGAGTTGGATCATCATAATCCATGTTTATTGGAACATCAAAATCAATACTTCCAATACAATCAAATATACTTTCAATAGAAATATTTCTAACTATTATATAATGATCTATTGTAACACCTGTTAATATTTCAACAGCTTCCACTGTTTTTTCTGCACTCTTTTGAAATTGTGCATTTATTTTATCATATCCATTAGCAGATGCAGGATTTTTACCAACAAATGTATCTCTTGGAACAGAAAGCATAAAAGCTTTTTGTGTAGAAGGATTATATCCACATAAAATAATTGTATCAGTTAATTTGGCTGAAATATCTTCACTAACTCCTAGTATCAATACAAATATTGGGTCTTGATCTCCAACAATATCTGTTGCCATATTTAAAACAGCATCTTTTACACTTCCTTTTGCTTTAAATAAATATACACCAAAGATACTACCTAATATTAAAAATATTATTAATATAACAGTAAGCACTACTAGAAGTTTTTTCTTTTTGCTCCATTTTTTCTTAGGCTTTTTCTCTTTTGTTCCTTTTTCTTTCTTTTCAGCTACTCTGGAAGTCCTTTTTCCTTTTTCATTTTTAACCTCATGCTTACCTTTTCTTTTGTTATTTGAAGTATTCTCCATATCTTCATCTTCATGAGGTCTTATTTGTTTTGTACTTCCTATATTTATTACTATTTCATCATCATTCTCATAATCTTTATTATTTTCCAATTTTCGTACCTCTTAATTTAATTTTTTAATCAAGTATTTTATCTAATTCGCTTTTTATTTTGTCTTTCTCTAAATCTCTACCAATAAAAACTAATTTTACGATTCTATCTCCTACTTCATCATCCCAATTTTTAAGAAGTTCTGGATTTTCTTTAAATAGTTGTTTTCTTTCGTTTTCAGGAGCAGAAGCTATCCAAAGTCCACCTTCTCCAATTTGCATTTGATTTCCTGCTTGTTCAAAAACATAAGACATATCTTGTTCATCTGAAAACCAAAGAATACCTTTGCATCTTATTATATTTTTTTGCCATTTAAAATTAACAAATTCTTCAAATTTATTTCTATTAAATGGTTTTCTTCTAACATATACAAAAGTTCCAATTCCATATTCTTCTGCTTCACCTTCATCATGATGATGATGTCCATGATGTTCGTGATGTTCATGCTCTTCATCTTCATCTTCGTCGTCATCATCTTCATGTTCATTTTCTTCATTTTCTAATTCTTTAACCCAAGCAGCTGATGTAGCAGCCTTTTCAAAATCAAAATTATTAGTATCTATTATTTCTCCAACATCTACTTTTGCATAATTTGTTTCTATTATTTTTGCAACTGGTTGAAGAGCTTTTATAACTGCTTTTACTTTATTTAGTTCTTCTTTTGAAATAGAATCTACTTTATTTAAAATAATAGTATTACAAAATTCTATTTGTTGAATTAAAAGATTTTCAATATCTTCTTCATCTAAATTTTCATTTAATAAATTCTCACCAGAACCAAACTCATAAGCAAGTCTTGCTGCATCAACAACTGTAACTACATTATCTAATCTACAAATCTTTGGAAGTCCATATTGTTCCGTTTGTTCTGAAAGAACTGTTATTGTTTGAGCAATTGGAAGAGGCTCACAAATTCCACTTGCTTCTATTAAAATATAATCAAATTTTCCAGTTTTTATTATATCTACAATTTGTTGCATTAAATCTACTTTTAATGTACAGCAGATACAACCATTACTTAAAGGCACTAAATTGCTATCTTTTTCATTAACAACTCCACCTTTTTGTATTAATTCTGCATCTATATTTACTTCACCTATATCATTTACTATAACAGCTACTTTATAACCTTCTTGATTTGTTAATACATGATTTATTAAAGTAGTTTTTCCAGCGCCTAAATAGCCTGTCAAAACTGTAATTGGCACTATCTTGTTCATTGTTTCCTCCTTAAAAAAGCTAAATTTTTTATAGAGTTATTATATACTTTACAAGAATTTCTTTCAAGGGGTAAAGGATAATTGTAATATAATAACTCTATAAATTAAAAATTATTCAAGTTCAAAATTTCCAGTATATAACTGATAATATTCGCCTTTTTGTGCGATTAATTCTTCATGATTTCCTCTTTCAATTATTCTTCCATTTTCAAGAACCATAATTGCTTTGGAATTTCTAACAGTAGATAATCTATGTGCAATAACAAAAACTGTTCTTCCTTCCATTAGTTTATCCATTCCTTCTTGGACAATTTTTTCTGTTCTAGTATCAATACTTGATGTAGCTTCATCTAAAATCATAACTGGAGGATTATTTAAAGCAGCTCTTGCAATTGATAATAATTGTTTTTGTCCTTGTGATAAGCTTCCGCCATTTCCATCAATTTGTGTTTCATAGCCATTTGGAAGCATCATAATAAAATTATGAACATTAGCAAGTTTTGCAGCTTCAATAACTTCTTCATCTGTTGCTTCAGGTTTTCCATATTTAATATTTTCTTTAATTGTTCCTGTAAATAAATTAACATCTTGTAAAACCATTCCCAAAGACTTTCTTAAATCATCTTTTCTAATTTTATTTACATTAATTCCATCATATCTAATTTTTCCATCTTCAATATCATAAAATCTATTAATTAAATTAGTTATTGTTGTTTTTCCTGCACCAGTAGCACCAACAAAAGCAATTTTTTGTCCTGGTTTTGCATATACAGAAATATCATGTAAAACTGTTTTCTTACCATCATAACTAAAATCAACATCACATAGTTCTATGTCTCCTTTTAATTCAACATACTCAAGTCTTCCATCACTATGAGGATGTTTCCAAGCCCATTTTCCTGTGTAATGATCTGTTTCAACAATTTTTCCATCTGTAATTTCAGCATTTACTAAAGTAACATATCCATTATCTTCTTCTGGCTTTTCATCAATAAGATTAAATATTCTTTTTGCACCAGCTAATGCCATTATAATCATATTTATATGTTGTGAAATTTGAGATATTGGCATTGAAAAATTTTTACTTAAATTCAAGAAAGAAACAATTGCTCCAATTGTTAATCCACCAATTCCTTTTATTGCTAAAAATCCACCAACTATACCAATTAATACATATTGCATATTTCCTAAATTAGCAAGAGTAGGCATTAAAATATTTGCATACTTATTTGCTTCTGTTGAATCATTACAAAGTTCATTGTTTAACTTTTCGAATTCTTCCATAGACTCTTGTTCACGAGAAAATACTTTTACTACTTTTTGTCCATTTACCATTTCTTCTATATAGCCATTAACCTTTGCAATAGATTCTTGTTGTCTAATAAAATATCTACCACTTTTTCCTGTAATATTTTTTGATATATTTATTATGATTATTAAAAGAAAAACAACCAATATTGTTAAATAAATACTTGTTTTAATCATTGCTAAAAATGTTAATATAAGTGTTAATGATAAAGATATCATTTGAGGAATACCTCTAGAAATCATTTCTCTTAATGTATCTGTATCATTTGTATAATAACTCATTATATCTCCATGTGTATGCGTATCAAAATATTTTATAGGCAAATATTGCATCTTTTCGAACATTTCATTACGAATATCTCTTAATGTTCCTTGACCTATTTTAGACATCAATCTATTATAAGTATATGATGATATTATAGCAACTAAATAAATAACAACTATTACACTTAATGCTCTAAATAATGGTGCAAAAGAAGGATTTTCCTGTCCAATCATAGGCATAACATAATCATCTATCAAATTTTGTAAAAAAAGTGAGCTTGCAACTGTACCGAAGGAAGAAAATAATACGCAAAATATAACTAATACAAATTGAAATTTATATTTTTTAAATACATATCCAAAAATTCTTTTTAGAGTTTTTAAATCTAGTTTTCTTTTATTATTTTCCATTTTCATCTCCTCCCTTCATTTGTGATTCATATACTTCTTTATATATTTCATTTGTTTTTAATAGCTCATCATGTGTTCCAATTCCGTTAATTTCACCATTATCTAAAACAATAATTTTATCACAATCTTGAACAGAAGAAATTCTTTGGGCTATTATAAGTTTTGTAGTCTCTGGTAATTCTTCAGAAAATGCTTTTCTAATTAAACTTTCTGTTTTTGTATCTACTGCTGATGTTGAATCATCTAATATAAGTATTTTAGGCTTTTTAAGTAATGCTCTTGCAATACAAAGTCTTTGTTTTTGTCCACCACTTACATTAGTTCCACCTTGTTCTATAAAAGTATCATATCCTTCTGGAAATTTAGATATAAAATCATCTGCTTGTGCATATTTACAAACTTTAACAAGTTCTTCATCAGTTGCTTCTTTATTTCCCCATCTTAAATTTTCTTTAATTGTTCCAGAAAATAATTCATTTCTTTGAAGTACCATAGAAACAGCATCTCTTAAAGTTTTTATATCATAATTTCTTACATCAACATCTCCTATTTTTAAGTTTCCTTTAGTTACATCATATAGTCTAGGAATTAATTGTACCATTGTTGATTTTGCAGAACCAGTTCCTCCAATTATTCCTACTGTTTCTCCTGAATTAATTTTTAAATTTATATTTTTCAATGCTAAATTATTAATATCTTTAAAATAACTAAAAGATACATTATCAAATTCAATTGATCCATCTTTTACTTCTAAAACAGGATTTTCTGGATTCTTTAAATCAGGCTCTTCTTCTAATATTTCAACAATTCTTTTTCCTGATTCTGAAGCTAATGTAAGCATTACAAATATCATAGAAAGCATCATTAAGCTCATTAACATTTGCATTGTGTATGTAATTAAACTTGTAAATTCTCCTACGGTTAATGTATTTATTACTATAAAATGACTTCCAAACCAAGCAATTAATGTTAAACATGTATATATTGTTAACTGCATGATTGGATTATTAAGTGCTAAAATTGCTTCTGCTTTTGTAAAGTTTTTATAAATACTATTTGAAACATCATTAAATTTTTTAATTTCCTTTTCTTCTGTTACAAAAGATTTTACAATTCTTACACCTTTTACATTTTCTTGTACAACTGCATTCAGTTTATCATAAGTATTGAATACTTTTCTAAAAATTGGATGAACTACTTTTGAAATAGTTAATAGCGAAAATACAAGTATTGGTGCTGCTATAAGAAAAATTATTGCTATTTTATGATTTATTAAAAATGCCATTAAAAAAGCAAATGTTAAAGTTAAAGGTGCTCTTACAGCTGTTCTTATTATCATCATGAAAGCTTGTTGAACATTTACAACATCTGTTGTCATTCTTGTAACAATACTTGATGTACTAAATTTATCTATATTAAAAAAAGAGTAATCTTGAAATTTTGTATACATATCTTTTCTTAAATTTTTAGCAAAGCCTGAAGAGGCTTTTGCTGCAAATTTTCCTGATAATCTACCAAAATTTAAAGATAAAAATGCTATAATAACTAGTTCTACACCTATTTTAATTATAGTCATCATATTTTGTTTATTTATACCTTCATCTATTAATCTTGCAAGAAGTAATGGTATCAAAATTTCCATTAAAACTTCAAAAATCATAAATAAAGGTGCTAAAAATGTGTCTTTTTTATATTCCTTAACTGATTTTAATAATTTTCTTATCATAATTAATCTCTCCAAAGTTTTTATTTAAAAGTTTTTTAATTTTCTTAAACAATAATATTTTGATTATATAATACTTTTCTTAAATTAATATTAAATTTTTTCATTTAAATAATCATAAGCAATTTTTTCTATTAATTCTATTTGTTTTTGTGTTTTTTCTACTTTATAATCAAATTTATCAAGTATTTTATTTACAAAATTATTATCTAAAATATATTTAAATGTGTATTTAAAATTAGTATCAAAAATAAAGCTTATTACTAAAATAATAGAATCAATTTTAGTTTGATCTTTTTCTCTAAATATACATTCATGTTTTTTAAATGTGTTTATATAATTTTCAGATATAATTCCTTCTTCAACTTGTTTTATTTCTTCATCTGTATGCCAAAGCATAAGTTCACTTGCTTCATAAAAAATATCTAATTTATCCGCATCTTTAATTATTTTTGCAAACATCAAAGTATTTTCATCTAAACCTTCTTCTATTGAAAATTTATTATGATTTTTAATTGCTGTTTTTATTATTTCATCATATTCATCTGTTTCTATAAATTTTCTAATAAAGTTATCTTTTTCTAATATTTGAACACCCATATCTCCGTGGTCAAAACTTTTATAGTCAGAAAAAGTTCTATAATTTTTGAATTGTTCAAATCTTGCAATATCATGAAGTAATCCAATTAAAGTTGCAAGTTTAATTTCTTCTTCATTTAAATTTAAAGACTCTGCAATTTCTCTACTTAATTCCATAACTCTTATTGAATGATGTATTTTTCTATAAATACTAGATTCTTTATCATCATAATTTGATACATAATTCATAAATTCTTCTTTAGCTTTTTTTAAATCTATCATTTTATCTCTCCTTTTCCTTTGGTAATTATATACTTGTTATATTAATATTTCAATAACTTTTATTATTTAAAATACACCTTATATAGCATAAGGTGTATTTTAAATTTACAATTGTTTTTTGTTATCATATTTTAATTCGTATTCTGAATATTTTGTTGGATCTATACCTACTTTATTTTTCATGTAAATAAGTGTAATTATCATCATTATTAAGCTAAATGTACCAAATACAACCATTGCATTTGGTATTGGTATTATTTTTAATAGCCTTGCTGCAAAAAGTCCAAATATTACACTTGTTATAGAATTTGCAAAACTATTTACTGCAAAAATTTTTGTATCAATTTTACTATTTGTAAAATTACTTAAATATTTTATTAATAGAACATTATATAATCCTACAACTATATATTTGATTATGTACATTATAAAAATAGTGCTTAATGTCATAATTAAATTAAATCCTAATAGGGTTACTCCACCAGAAATAATTATTGATAATGATAGCAATATTCCTATAATTGATAAAGTTCTATTTTTAAATTTCTTTTGAAATAAATATTGTTTTCTAGAAGAAATTGCAGAAACTATATTTAATATTGCAAAAGATATTCCTATGTATTTTGATGCTATTTCTAAGTTTTCTAATAAGCTAATTTCATAAGTTCCAAGAACAGAAAGTACACCATAAAAAACAGCAGAAAAAATTAATAAGCACCTACATCTTTTAGATTTAAATGAAAATATTATTGCTTCTTTTATAGAAACTTCTTCTTCCTTTTTTTCTTCTTTTGGTGGTTCAACTTCTTCAAATCTTGTTGACATTACAACTGTAATAAGAACTATTACAAGTGATAATGAAATTGGAATATATCCATTTATTTCATATAAAAAGCCAGAAAGTATAAGTGAAATCGCACTTAAAATATAATATCCTGAAACAGCATTTCCTTGTATTCTTGCAAATATATTGCTTTTTTCAACATTAGAAGAAATTATGGATTCATGCAGAATTGCTGGTTCTGCAATATCTTTAAGGGCAAATGCTAAAGCACAAATAAGTTCAGCAGAAATCAAATGTACTAAATTATCACTGTTCATAACAATAATTAAATAAATAGCATTACATATATTTCCAATTACCATTCCTCTTTTTCTTCCTATTTTTTCAATAATCATTGTAGCAGGAACTTGAAATAATATTACAAATAATGCATAAAAAGTATCTACCAGAACAACAGCTGACATATCTATTTTCTTTATTTGAGTTAAAAATAGTACATTTATTGTATAAAAAAATAGAAAATCTCTTGATAATGGTCTATATTTTGGATAAAGTTTTAGATTTTTATCTTCTTTTTTCATCGCTCGTAGTTTTCTCCTTTATATAGTATATCTATTTTTGTTGTTATCTTGACCTTCTTTTCAACTTCTTTCTTTTCTTCATTTGCTCTTTTTCCAATTTCTTTTCTTCTTTTTTTCTAATCTTTTCTAATTTCTTTTCTTCTTTTGTAAGTTTTTTCTTCCAAAACTTTCTTTCTTCTTTTTCTTTCCATAATTTTCTATAATGTTTTATAATTAAGAATAAAATTATTATAAATATTATAATTAAGACAATATATAAGATTAAATAAGCAGTTCTAGTATCTTTTTGTATTTCATTAAATTCATTTTGCTCATAATAAGTATAATTTACATTACATTCTTCAAGAGATGGTTTTTCTTGATTCCTTTCGTATTTATATCCATCTAAATCTATGTAAGTAATTGTACCATAATCATCAATCATAAATTTAGTATCTAAAGCATTATAATCAATTAAGTAATCTTTCATTATTAATTTAAATTCATTTTCATCATTTAAATTAACTTTTATCTGAATATATTTTTGGTTATTGTATTCGTATTCACCAATTATTTCAGTATTTTGCATTGAAAAGCAATAATGTCTCAATTCAATTTCATTCTCTTTAATTGTATTAAAACCGAGACCTTCAAAGTATTTAACATAACCGGTATAATCAGAATTTCTTAAAAGCTCATCTAATTTTTGAGCTTTTTCTTCTTCTTGTGTATAAACATTATTAATGTTATTACTTATAAATTGTTCCATATTATACTTTAATAAATTTTCTGAAAGTAATAAATAAATTTTGCAACCTTCGGTAAGGTTTTCAATTTTTAAATTTATATTTTTTTCTGGTACTGATATTGCTTCAGTAGCAAGAGAAATATTATTAAATAACAAATTTATTAAAATAAATATTATAATTAATAAACTTAAGCTTTTGTATTTTAACATTTCTTAATCCTTTCAGTTTTACTTTTGTATATATTTTATATTATTTTAAATTTTTTGCAACCTCATTAATAATAGCTTTTTTAGCTTCTTCAAAAGTCATATTTAAAGTAGCACCTGCTGCTTTAATATGCCCACCGCCACCAAAAGCAGAACATACATCTGATACATTTACATATTCACTAGAACGAAGTGAAGCTTTAAATCCATTATCTTTTTCATATATAAATATTGATACTTCTACACCTTCAACATTCTTTCCTATTTCAACTATTCCATCACGTTCACCTGGTTTAAGATTTAGTTCTTCATCATCTTTTTTCGTTAAATATGTAAAAGCAATTTTTCCATCTTCGAAAAATTCTAATCTATTCATTGCAACTTTTTGTGCTTCAAATTTTGTTCTTGACATCATAAGCATTGATTGATGATAAATGCTTGATAAGTTAATTCCTTTTTCTAAGCACCAAGAAGCAAATTCAAATGATTCAACAGTTACATTACTATTTCTAAAACCATTTGTATCTGTAATTATTCCAGTTAATAGACATATTCCTATATCTTTTGTTATTTCTAATCCTAAATATTCAAAACTTGATACAAGAATTTGTGCTGTTGCTGGAGAAACATGATTAACAATATTATAATCAGCAAACATATCATTTTTATTATGATGGTCAATTTGAACTTTTACTTTTGCTTCATCATAATAATCTATAAATTCTGAGTTTACTCTTTTAATATTTGGACAATCTAAAACAATTGCTAAATCATATTTTTTTATTTCTGATTCAACAAAAATAAATTCTTTTCCTGGTAAAAACGAAAAAGTTTCTGGAAAATCTTTCATTAATACTATTGCATTTTTTCCCATATTTCTAATCATTAAGCACATAGCAAGAGCACTCCCGATGGCATCACCATCTGGAGCCTCATGCGCCATAATAACTACATTTTCAGCATTTTTAACTTCAACTAATATATCATCTAATGTCATATTTATTCTCCTTTTTTCAAATCTTTAGTAATATCTTTTAAGATTTCATCTATTCTAGAACCATATTCTATTGAATCATCGAATTCAAATATAAGTTCAGGTGTATTTCTTAAATTTACTTTTTTAGCTATACTACTTCTTATATATCCACTAGATTGTTTTAGAATAGATAGGTTTTCTTTCTTGCTTTTTTCGTTTATCATTGTAACATAAACTTTTGCAAATCTAAGATCAGGTGTAGTTTTTACTTTACTTACACTAATTAAGCCTGTAAGATGAGGATTTTTAAGGTCTGTTGAAATTATTCTGCTAATTTCTTTTTTTAATTCCTCATCTATTTTGTTCATTCTATTATTATTAGCCATATAAACTTCCCTTCATAATATATTATTTTACTTGTTCCATAATGTAAACTTCTAGTTGATCTCCTTCTTTAATATCATTAAATCCATCAATTTGAAGACCACATTCATAGCCTTTATCAACTTCTTTAACATCATCTTTAAATCTTTTTAGAGATACTAGTTTTCCATCATGAATTACTATATTATCACGAATTACTCTAATTCCAGCATTTCTAGCTACTTTTCCTGTTAAAACATAAGAACCAGCAATTGTACCAACATTTGAAACTTTAAATGTTTGTCTTATCTCTGCTGTACCAATAACAACTTCTTTATATACTGGATCTAACATTCCTTTCATTGCAGCTTCAACATCATTTATTGCATCATATATTACAGAGTATTGTTTTATTTCAACTCCTTCTTTATCTGCAATTGTTTTGGCTATAACTTCTGGTCTAACATTAAATGCTATTATTATTGCTCCAGATACTTTTGCTAAAGTAACATCTGATTCAGTAACTCCACCAACATTTGAGTGAATTACTTTTACTATAACTTCTTCGTTTGAAAGTTTTTCTAGAGATTGTTTTAAAGCTTCTACTGAACCTTGAACATCTGCTTTTACAATTAAATTTAATTGTTTTAGATTTTCACTTTCAATTTTATTAAATAAATCATCAAGTGTAACAACTGTATTATGTGCAATTTCTTTTTCTCTTTTTTCTGATTTTCTCTTTTCAATTAAATGTTTTGCTGTTCTTTCATCTTTTACTTCATAGAATATATCTCCTGATTCTGGAACAGAAGTTAAACCTGTAATTTCTACTGGTGTAGATGGTCCAGCTGTTTTAACTTTTTTACCTTTATAGTTTTGCATAGTTCTAATTCTACCGATTGAAGAACCAACTATAATTGTATCTCCAACATCTAATTGACCTCTTTGAACAAGCATTGTAGCAACTGGTCCTTTTGTTTTATCAAGTCTTGCTTCAATTACTGTACCTTTTGCTTGTTTTGTAGGATTTGCTTTTAATTCTAATACATCTGCTTGTAATAGTACCATTTCTAGCAAATTATCAATACCTTCTTTTTTCTTTGCAGAAATTGGAACATAAATTGTATCTCCACCCCAAGCTTCAGGAACTAAATCATATTTCATTAATTCTTGCTGTACTTTTTCAAAATTAGCATCAGGTAAATCCATTTTATTTACTGCAACAATTATTGGAATATTTGCTGCTTTTGCATGGTTAATAGCTTCAACTGTTTGAGGCATAACACCATCATTTGCTGCAACAACTAAAATTGCTATATCTGTAATCATTGCACCTCTTGCTCTCATACTTGTAAAAGCTTCATGTCCAGGTGTATCTAAGAAAGTAATATCTCTATCATTTATTTTTACTTGATATGCACCAATATGTTGTGTAATACCACCTGATTCTCCTTCTATTACATTTGTACTTCTTATAGCATCAAGAAGTGAAGTTTTTCCATGGTCAACGTGTCCCATAACTACTATTACTGGTGGTCTTGGTTTTAAATCTTCTTCTTTATCTTCTGTTTCATCAATTAATATATCTTCATCTGTTACAACATTTTTCTTTACTGCATTAATTCCATATTCTTGTGCAATTAGATATGCTGTATCAAAATCTAATTCATTATTTATTGTTGCCATTATTCCCAAACTTAATAATTTTTTAATAACATCACCACTAGTTATTTTCATTTCTGTTGCTAAATCTTTTACTGAAATGTTTTCAGGAATAGTTATTTCTGTTAATTTAAATATTTTTTGTTTTGTTCTATTTTCTTGTTTTGCATTTTTCTTCTTGCCACGTCTTCCTCTTTCAGTGCTTAAATCGTAGTAATCTAACATATCTCCTTCTTTAAACATATTAGATAATTGACCTTGTCTTTTTAAATTATTCAATTTATCATTATCAAAATCATTATTATTATTTCTACGATTATTCTTTTTAATATTTTTTTGTTCATCTAATTGTCTATTTTGTTTTGCTTTATCTTTTGCTTTATTTCCATAATCTCTAACATTTTCTTTTTCTGTTGGAATATCAACATCCATTATGTTTTTAATTTTTCTATCTATTCCTCTGTCATCATTTTTTCTATAATTATTTCTGTTATTATCTTTTTTTGCAAAATTAGATTTTTCACTATCACTAAAACTTTTCTTATTATCTTTATTATATTGAGTTTCTCTTTTATTATTTTTAAATTCTTGTTTATTATCTTTTATCTCATGGACTTTTTTTGCATCAGAAACCACAGCTTCTGTTTCTTTTTTAGCAGAAACTGTTTTTTCTACTTTTTCACTATCAGTTACAACTTTAGAAGGTTTTTCTTCTTTTTTTGTTTCAGTTTTCTTTGTAGTTAGCCCTAACAATTCACTTACTGTAAGAGGCTTTGAAGGTTTATCTCTATAAACTATATTATAGTCTTTATTCCTTTTATTTTCAATAAAACCTACATCTTTTTTTCTTGCTTGTTCTCTTCTTTTTCTTTCTTCTTCTTTTTTCTGTTCTTCATCATCATTAATAATAACTGCTCTTCTAATTATAACTGGTTCATCGTTCTTTTCTTTTTTATTATCCATAGATTTTGTTTTTGAAACTCCTTTAATCTTTTTTTCAATCTTTTCCATTTCTTCTTTAGTGATAGAGCTTAAATGACTTTTAGCTTCTATTCCGTTCTTGTTTAGCTATTTCTAAAACTTTTTTTGCTTCTACACCTAAGTTTTTAGCTATTTCATGAATTTTAAATTTTTCCAAATTCTTCACCTCCGGAAATTTCTTTCTTTATAGCTTCAGCTAAGTTTTTATCTTTGATACCTATTACAGCACGATTTTGCTTTCCTATTGCTTTACTATTTTCTTCAATTGTTCCATATACAATTAAAGGAATATTTTCTTTTTCAGAATAATATCTCATATTTTTAATAGTTTTTTCTGAAGCATCATTTGCTACAATAATAAGTATTATTTTTTTCTTTGAAATTTCTTCTAAAACTAAATCTGTTCCAGAAGATATTTTACCTGCTTTTGCAGTAATTCCTAGTAAACCATTTATCTTATTTACCAATAATTACACCTCTTATACTTTCATATAATTCTGAACTTATTTTTGTTTCAAAGATTTTTTCTAATCTATGAGATTTCATAATTTTTTCTAAACATTCTTCGTTTTTACAAATATAAGCTCCTCTACCATTTTTTTTGCCTGTCTCATCAGGCTCAATTATTCCGTCTTTTGTTTTTACAATTCTCAATAATTCTTTTTTATCTTTTTGCTCATTACATGCCATACATGTTCTTAATGGTATTTTCTTTTTTATCATCTAAAATCACTTCCTAATTATTTGCTTTCTTGTTCTGATTTCTTAGGTCTTCCTCTTCTCTTTTTAGCAGGTTCTTCTACTGCTTCAGCTGACTCTTCTTTTTCTTCTTTCTTTTTCTTAGATGTTGTTTTTGTTTTAGAAGCTTTTTTTGTTTCTTCTTTTTCATCTACTACTTCTTCTTTTTTAGATTTTTTAGTAGATTTCTTTTCTTTTTCTTGACTAACTTCTTCTACTTCTTGAGTTTCTTCAACTTTTTCCTCAGATGGTTCTTCTTTAGAAGACTCTTGCTCTGCTGAAAGTTGAGCTAATAATATTTCTCTAATTTGTGTTTCTGATTTTATATCTATTTTCCAATTTGTAAGTCTTGCAGCTAATCTTGCATTTTGTCCTGATTTACCAATAGCTAAAGATAATTGGTCATCTGGAACAATTACTTGTGCAAATTTTTCTTCTTCTTTAACATCAACAGCCATAACTTGTGCTGGAAGAAGAGCTGCTGCTATATAAATTGCTGGATCTTCATTCCATTCAATAACATCTATTTTTTCACCATTTAATTCATTTATAATATTTTGAATTCTTACACCTTTTTGGCCTACACAAGAACCAACTGGATCTATATTTTCATCTCTAGAATATACTGCTATTTTACTTCTAGAACCTGGGTCTCTAGAAATACTTCTTATTTCTATCAAACCTTCATATATTTCTGGTATTTCAAATTCAAATAATTTTCTAACAAAATCTGGATGACTTCTAGATACTATAACTTGTGGAGTTCCTTTTAAACCTCTTTCAACTTCTAGAACGTATCCTCTAATTTTATCATTAACTCTGTATGTTTCAGTAGGAATTTGTTCTTTTAAAGGCATAACTCCTTCCAATTTTCCTAAATCCATAACAACTATTCTTCCATCTGCTTTTTGAATTAATCCTGAAACTATTTCACCTTTTTTGTCATTAAATTCTGAAAAAGCCATATCTTTTTCAGCTTCTCTTATTTTTTGTATAACAACTTGTTTTGCTTTTTGTGCTGCTATTCTACCAAAGTCTTTTGGTTTTATTTCAATATTAACTACGTCACCAACTTTATAATTTTTATCAATTTTTCTAGCTTCTTCTAAACTAATTTCAAGTTCTGGAACTGGTAATTCTTTTACTACTTCTCTTGCTGAATAAACATGCATTTCTCCTGTTACTTTATCAATAGTAACCTTTACATTTTCAGTATTTTCATCTGCATCAAAGTTTTGTTTATAAGCTTTAACTAATGCTTCTTCTAATGCTGCAACAAGATAGTCTTTACTTATTCCTCTTTCTTTTTCTAATTCATCCATAACTGTAATCAATTCTTTTACATCAACATTTTTCATTTTTCTTATTTCCTCCTACCAATTAAATATAGTTTTTATAGCAGCTATATCTTTTAAATTTATTTTTATAGTCTTTTCATCGACTTTTATTGTAATCTCTTCTTTATTATATTCTTCTAGTACTCCAATTAATTCTTTTTGTTTATCAATAGGCTTAAAAAGTTTTACTCTTATTTCATTTCCTAATTGTGACAAAAAATGTTCTTCTTTCCTTAGTGTTCTTTCAACTCCTGGAGAAGATACTTCTAAAAAATATTGTGATTTAATGTAATCTGCTTCATCTAAGACATCATTAATTTCATTATTTACTTTTTCACAATCGTTAATATCTATTCCAGTAGGTTTATCAATAAATATTCTTAAGTAGTAATCTTGTCCTTCTTTTTCGTATATAACATCATATAGGGTATAACCTAAATTTGTTATGATTGGTTTTAAAAGTTCTTCAACTTTTGATTCAATATTATTTGCCATATTACCTCCCAAACATTAGTAAAGAGTGGGATTTGTTCCCACTCTTCTAGTTTAAAATTATGACATAATTATTATACACTTAATTTATAGTAATTGCAAGCTTTTTTTAGTTTTTTGTTAATTATATTTAAATATATCTTTAAGATTCTCCTTCTGTAACTTCATTATTAGATTGCCATATTAATATAGGAAATCCGGAATTTATCTGATTTTCATCTTGAGTAAAGCCTTCTCCTAAATTAGAAACTATTGCAGTCTTCATATCATTTTCTGCTCTTGAATAATCTTTATCAAGCCCTGTACTTTTAATTGTAGTTTCTAAATAAAACACATTTGATACTTCTCCAAAATTAGAACAAACTATTCCTCCAACATCTTTTTTAGAAGTTATATTTCCTACATTATATGAAGAATTTATATAGCTTTCTGAACTATTTTGTCCGCATATACCGCCAACTTTAACTGCTTCATTTTCATTAGTATCAATTTCTCCAATATTATATGTATTAGAAATATTAGAACTATTCATTCCTGTTATTCCACCACCATTTGAAACATTTACAACAATTTTTGAAGTATTAAAGCAGTCAGAAATATTTCCCATTTTATAATTTATTCCAGTAATTCCACCTACATATTCATCTCCAGCAACAATTCCTTCTTTATTTTCTAAATTATGATTGCTAGAATAACTAATGTCTGCTTCAGAATATCCAATTAAACCACCAACATATTTTTTACCTATAATATTTTTTGCGTTATTTACTACATTTTGCAATTTTGTTCCATAAAAAGCAATTCCTGTTACACCTCCAACATAGTCTGTTGCATTTATATTTGCTAAATTTGTTGAATTAGTTATACTTGTATTATTATTTGAATATCCTGAAATTCCACCTACGTATTTATCACCATTTATAAAACAATTATCTCCTATCGTAGAACAAAACTCTATTTTAGATTCTGTCATAGAACATCCGAACAAAACCTCCAACTTTTTCTTTTCCTTGTATTGTTACATGTTCTATATAACAACTTTGTACAAGACCTAAATTTAATCCAACTATTCCACCAACAACATTGTTTCCTTGTACATTACTATATTTTAATTTTAAATTAGTAATTGTTCCACTAGAAAATCCAAATAATCCTTGATAATCTTTATCTGATACAACATTCATTCCTCTTATTGAAAATCCATTACCATTAAATACTCCTGCAAATCTTTTTAAATTTGCTTCTTTAACTTCTATTGAATCATCAAGAATCTGATTTTCTTGAGTAGTATTTTCTGTGTTTGACTCTTCATTTGTTTGAGGAATTTCATCTAAAAATCCAACGATTGAAGTCCATGGTGTTCCTTCCCATGTTCCATCTTCTTTTTGTCTTGCTCCTAAATCTATATTATTTCTTAGTATTATTGTTACACCACTAAAATTTCTTTCTCCACTTACAACTTGGTCTGCTATCCATTTTAATTCTTCAGCAGTATATATATTAGCATTTCCTGCTTCATCAACTTGTGGCTGTTTTGATTCTCCAGACCAAGGAACTATTTTTCCTTGAGCAATTTCTCCATCTAAATAAACAGTATATTCTACTCCATCTTTTGTTACATAATATGTATCTTCTTTTGGTTGACCAGTTACTTCTCCGCCAAATTCAGCAAGAATTTGATCTATTGTTTTTTTCTCTACTTCTGGAATTTCATAAGATAAGACTTCAGAATCTGTATTATTATTTTCTTTTTGTTTCTCTTTTTTAGGAGTGTTTATTGCAAAAAAGAGAATTATAGAAACTAAAGCAATTATTAATATAGCTAGCACAATAATTTTATAATTTATTTTAATATTTTTATTTTTTTCAGTATCAAGACTTCTTTTTCCAGATCCCAATTTTATTCCTCCTTTATGATGCATATCATATACTTTTAATATTTTATATATAATTTTTTAAAAAGTAAAGTTAAATTGTTAATAAATACATTCTCTTTTCTTGAAGTTTTAACTAAAATATTATAAAATCACTTTAATTAAAGTAATATATGTTTGAAAGGAATTTCTTATGAAAAAAGTAGAACTATTATCTCCTGTTCGGAGATTTTGAATGTTTAAAATCTGCAATTCAAAATGGTGCTGATAGTGTGTATCTTGGTGCATCTTCATTTAATGCTAGAGCAAGAGCTACTAATTTTAACAATGAAGAATTGTTTGAAGCAATTAAATATGCAAAATTAAGAAATGTTTCTGTGCATTTAACCTTAAATACTTTAATTAAAAATGATGAGTTTGATGAAGCTGTTAAATTAGCTGTTGATAGCTACAATTTAGGAGTCGATGCAATTATAGTACAAGATTTAGGCCTTGCAACATATCTTTTAAAGAATTATCCTGAAATACCACTTCATGCAAGTACACAAATGACTGTTCATAATCTAGAAGGAGTTAAACAATTAGAAAAATTAGGATTTTCTAGAGTAGTTTTAGCTAGAGAATTATCTATTGATGAGATTAAATATATTAAAGAAAATACTTCTATTGAGCTTGAAGTATTTATTCATGGTGCTCTTTGCATATCATATTCTGGTCAATGTTTAATGTCTTCTATGATTGGTGGTCGTTCTGGAAACCGTGGCCTTTGTGCACAGCCTTGTAGATTACCTTATGAACTTTACCAAAATGAACAATTATTAGATAAAGGATATTTACTTAGTCCTCATGATAATTGTGCAATAGAATATTTGCCTGAACTTATTAAAATGGGAATTACTTCTTTTAAAATTGAAGGTAGAATGAAAAATCCAGTTTATGTTGGAACAGTTACAAAGTTTTATAGAAAATACATTGATTTAATTTTGAATAATTTAAATTTAGAAAATCGTGAATTAATTAAATTAATTGAAAAACAAATCAATTTAAAAAATGAAAATACAAATTTAACTGATAAAGAAGAACTTCTTCAAAGCTTTAATCGTGGTGGCTTTTCTAGTGGTCATTTCTCACCTTCTGAAAATAGAAATCTAATATTTAAAGATAGGCCTAACAACACTGGAATATTTATTGGAAATATCTCATCTACAAATGAAGCAAAAGGCCATATATCTTTAACATTAAAAAACACTTTAAGTATTGGAGATAAAATTTCCATTGATGATCAAATTTATACTGTTTCCGAACTTATGATGAACAACCAAAATTTTTCTTCTTTGGGATATGGTAATTTTGTAAAAATTGGTAGAATGAAAGGAAATTTATTAATTGGTGCGCGAGTTTATAGATTAGAAAGTCAAGCATTAAATAAAGCTATTTCTCCTACTTTTACTCAAAACAAAAATTTTAAAAAAATTTCTTTAAATGCAGAAATTACTTTAAAAAAAGATTGTCCTATTTCTATTAAAGTTTGGTCTAATGAAGAATTTTATAAAAATATAATAATTTCTATTTCTTCTAGTATTCCAGAAGTAGCTCAAAATC
The DNA here is from genome assembly GCA_947632605.1 of uncultured Clostridia bacterium. GTDB lineage: Bacteria > Bacillota > Clostridia > TANB77 > CAG-508 > Scatovivens. Next base: position 29,246 of record CANRPX010000003.1, read on the forward strand.
AACCAATAACTAAAGATACAATTATAAATCAAATTTCAAAAACTGGTGATACAGAATTTGAATTTAAAAATATAATTATTGAAATTGATGACAATCTATTTGTTCCTTTAAATGTATTAAATGATTTGAGAAGGCAAGCACTTTCTGAACTTGAAAAAAGAGTTATTGAAACGCATTTACATGATTTAAAAATAAAAAAAGCAAAATCTAAATCTAACTCAAGCAAAGATATTTTACCAGAAAATCCTACTTCTATTTCTCTTTTATTAAATGAGCTATATTTTAATTTTGATTACACTACTTTAAAACATGTTGATAAAATATATATTCCTCTAAAATATTTTTTAGATAAAAGTTTTGAAGAAATTATAAAAAATATTACCTCAAAATTTAATACTTATGTTTATATGCCATCTATATTTAAAAGTAGTAAAATATTACCTGATTTTTCTAAATTTAATATTAAAGGATTTGTAATTTCTAACTTATCAGAAATAGAATTAGTAAAAAATTATAATTTAGAATTAATTGGAAATTATAATTTAAACATTTACAATACATATAGTATTAAAGAATTAAAATCATTTGGAATTACTACTGCTACTATTTCTCCAGAACTTAATAAACTTGAAATTTCTGATGTTATTAAATCATCTTTAGAATTTTCTAATTTAGAAATGATAGTTTATGGAAAACTTCCAGTTATGACAAATAATTATTGTTATCTTGGAAAAAGCAATAAATGTTATAAAGAGTGCGATAGAAAATGTACTAGAAATAATAATTTTTATTTGAAAGATAGAAAGAATTTCAATTTTAAAATTGTACCTGATAACACATCTTGTATTACAACCATTTATAATAGTAAGATTATTTCTATCAAGTATGATGAAGTAGCTCCTTCTTCTGTTCGTATAGATATTTTAGATGAATCTCCTCAAGATATTCAAAATATTATAGATACTGTAAAAAAGAAAAAGAAATTTGAAGGAAATGAATACACAAATGGTCAATATTAAAAAATAAGAGAATTGGTAAATAGAATTTATGGGCATTTTTAAGTTAAAAAATAAGCTTCTAAAAATCTATTAACCAATTCTTATTTTTATTATTTATTTATGAATTTATATTATTAATTTCAAATTCATAATAATTATCTTCTAAAACAGTATTATTTATTTTAGTCTCTTCAACATCTCCAGAATCGTAATGAACTGTTCGTTTATCAAAATAATTGTACTGTAAATTATATATTACAAGATGTATGTCTTTTATATTATTAAATAAATTTTCATCTTGCATAGTAATTTCATAATTGCAAGTATGAAAATTGTTGTCAAATGTAAAATTCATTTTTGAAAAGATTTTGTATGTGTCATGTATATATTCTCTGTATTTAGCTAAAGAGCTTTGAGATATATTCTTTTTATTTTCTTTGTAAAAATATGGTTCTACTAATTTACTTTTTTCTGATAATAATTTATTAGTAAGAATATTATAATTATTATCATATATATAATAAGAGAATTTAATTGTACTATAATCATAATCTGTTTCTAAATCTTCTGGTTTTATTTCTATATTAAATTTCATCTTATCTTTTTCTACATTATAAGAATTTAATTTTAAATTTAATCCATATACTTTAAAATTATTATCTTCATTTTGATTAAAAATCTTTTTTTCTTGTTTTCTATTTATATACTTTTCATAAAACAATTCTTCAAAACCATTTGATTCATCATTACTTTTATTTGTATAGTTTATATATAAACTAGCAAGGATTATAAAAATAACTAATCCTATAATAATACCAATTAAAGTTTGTTTTTTCATATAATCTTTTCCTCCTTTATTAGTTTGCTCTTTCAGCTTCAAGCACTACATATCCTGATAAATTTGGTCTTTCAACATCTCCATCTGTAATACAATTTAATTGCATATTGTAATATTCTACCAATTTTTTGAAAGTAAAATTAGTAAAAACAAACATTTCAGTTTTCTCAATAATTCCAGTATCTTTATTTATAAATACTCTATTTGAAAATAAATTAGATATTACTTTTTCTAATAAACCCCCATCTTCATTTTCTGGTTTTGGTTTCATATCAACAACAATATATTTTTTACCATTTATTTCTTTTTCTCCAATGTATCTATAAAAATAATTTTTGCTATCAATATTGTTGCCATTTAAAAAATCTAATCCTTTATAATTATTATCTTCTGGTAAAGTTGTTACATAAGCGGTTTTATATTCGTTATCTATTTCAGAACTGCAAAATATTTCTTCATTAGTATTATAATTATAATAAATTTTGCCACCATTTGATATATTTAAAATAACACCATCTTTTGCAAAATATTCACTTTGTATATCAGAATAAAAAATATCATCTGCTTCTTTATATTTTGCTAAAGAAATAACTTCTAAATAATAATTTTTATTTTCTCTACCTTTTTCTAATAATGATAATATTTCTTCTTCTGTCATATTACCAGACTTATCTATTTTTCCATCATATCTTATAAAGAAATAATTACAAATAACAAAAGCAATTGTAAGAATAATTAAAGTTAAAATAGATGTAGATATTATTTTTAATATTCCAAGTTTTTTTCTTACTTTTTTCATGTAATCTATTTCTTTTTTATTTTGTTTCTTATTTTCTAATTTAAATTCTGATTTCATTTTTTCTAATTTTCTTGAACATTCTTCACAATTTTTTAAATGATTTTCTAAAAAATCATTTGTTTCATTTTGTGTTAAATTATCAACATAACTTGGTAATAAATCTTGTACAATTTTACATTCTTTTTTATTATCCATTTTCTTTATCCTCCTTTATCTTAGTTTTTCCTCTATAAAAAGTTACTCTCGCCCAATTTTCAGTTTTATTTAAAATATCTCCTATTTCTTTAAAACTCAATTCACCTGTAATTCGTAAATACATAACTTCTCTCGTTAAATCATCTAATTTTTGCATTTTTTTATATAAATTTACTTTTTCTTCTTTTGAAACTGCATTATTTTCTAAATCATCATTTGAACTTAAAAATTCTAAACTGTTTTCATCTATACTTTCTATTTTTTTCTTTCTTTTTAATTCATCATACCATAAGTTTTTTGCAATTTGACAAAGCCAAACTGACATCTTACAGTCTTCCCTAAAAGAATTAACATTTATAACAGCTCGATAAAATGTCTCCTGCGTTAATTCTTCTGATAAGTCACTATTATGAGTTAAGCAAAATAGATATTTATATACTGTTTCAAAATATTCTTTATATATTTCTTCAATATCTTGCATTTTTTTCTCCTTTATAATATGACTAAAAAAATGACTTTTCGTTACAAAAATTTTAATAAATATTATAATTAAAAACTATATTAATATTAATGAAATAAATTAGCTAATCAATTAATATTAATATAGTTTTTCTAGGTTTTATATTATATTAAAAAGTAAATATTTTTTCTAAAACATAAATTAATCATTTGTTTTGATTTCTATTTTTTGATATTCATCTGTTTTTGGGAGTTCAACATCTTTTATTCCAACAACATTAAATCTTAATTCATAATCATATTCATAAATGGCACCTGTATCAAATTCTACTCGAGCTTTTATGGGCTTGCTAGAGTTTTTTTCTATCCAATATGTTTTTGTACTATTATCTTCTTTAATTGTTATTTTATAACATTTCTTCTCATCTACTTTTTCTGTTTTTATACTATTTTGCAAATTTCCTGTCATAATAAATTTTTGAAAAACATTTTTATTATATCCAGGAATTAAGCTAACAAACATTTCATAAGAAACTAAACCTAAAGAAGAATTTAAATCTAGAATATATAATGTTTTATTTGCTTCATCAACCATATATGCATCTTTTCCATCAACCCAAGTATATATTCCATTCTCTGCTACCATTTTTCCTACACCATCTTTATAATAAGTTTTGGTTACTGAAGTTACACCATTGTAAGAAACAGTAGTCTTTAGATAATAATTATCTTTTTCAATATTTTCTTCGTTCTCTGAAAAAATATTTTGTATAATAATAAAATTTCTTATTGCTCTTATTCCAAATATCAAACCAAATAATAAGATAATTCCTAAAATAATTATTCCTGCAATTAATTTTTTACTCATTCTTTTATTTCTCCTAAAAAATCAATAAAAATAGTTTAAAAATTCATTTTAGATGATATTTTAAACTATTTTTAATTTTTATTTTTCTAATTTATGAAATACTTTTTTACCTTTCTTTAAAATAGCATATCCTTCTGTAAAATCATTTTCAGATAATTTATAACTTATATCATCAATTTTATTATCATTTAGAGTTATTCCACCTTGTGAAATTAATGTTTTAGCTTGTCCTTTTGAAGGAGCAATTCCAGATAAAACCATTGCATCTAAAATAGAAATATTTATATCTTCTAATTTTGTTGATGGCATATTTTCTGCATTTCCAATATTCTCAAATAATGCTTCTGCTGATTTTTGAGCTTTTATTGCTTCTTCTTCTCCATGAATTAATTTTGTAATTTCAAAAGCTGCTATTTTCTTTGCTTCATTTATTTTTTCATCTTTTAGAGATGATAGTCTTTCTACTTCTTCCATTGATAAAAATGTTAGAAGACTTAAAACTTTTTTAACTTCTGTATCTCCTATATTTCTCCAATATTGATAAAAATCGTAAGGAGATGTTCTTTCAGGATTTAGCCATAACGCACCTTTTGCTGTTTTTCCCATTTTCTTTCCCTCTGCAGTTGTAAGAAGTTTAAAAGTTAAACCATAAGAATCTTCAGAACCAATTCTTCTAATTAGTTCTACTCCTCCTAATATATTAGACCATTGGTCATTTCCACCAATTTGCAATTTACAATTATATTTATCATGTAAATATAAGAAATCATAACTTTGAAGTAATAGATATCCCATTTCAAAAAATGTTAAACCTGTTTCTAATCTAGTTTTATAACATTCTTGAGCAAGCATTCTACTTACAGTAAATTTAGTTCCTATTTCTCTCATAAAATCTATATAATTTAAATCTAATAACCAATCAGCATTATTTACAATAATAGCTGCATTATCTCCCTCAAATGAAACAAATCTTTCTGCTTGTTTTTTTATTGCTTCAACATTTGAATCTAATTCTTCTCTTGTAAGCATTCTTCTCATATCTATTCTACCTGATGGATCTCCTATTGTAGCTGTTCCACCACCCATTAAAATAATTGGTCTATGTCCCGCTTTTTGCATACGAGAAGCAACCATCAAAGCTACAAAATGTCCTATGTGCATACTATCTGCTGTTGGATCTATTCCAATATAAAATCTAACACTTTCTTTTTGGAATAATTCTCTTATTTCTTTTTCATCTGTTAATTGTTCTATGTAACCTCTTTCTTCCAGTTCTTTAATTATATCTGTCATTATTTTCCTCCTAATATTATAAGCTAATTTTATCATCATCTAAATTTTCATTTATATCATTAAAACCATCTGTAATATAAATTCCACTAAATTCTTCATAGCCCAAATATCGATTTAAATTTCTAGCACTAATTCCTGTTGAAGCAGATATTTCACCTTTTGAAACACCACTAACATAATTCTCTGCAAAAAATCCTTTTAATTTGCTTAAATCAGCAAGATCTTTCTTTTCACATTCTTGGCATACTTCTACATCTGATGCATAGAATTTACCACAACGAGCACATCTTTTTAATTCCATATTTTAAAGCCCCCTTTAATTTATATTTCTCATATTTTCTAATCGATTTTAATTTGTAATATTTTATCATATCATATCAAAAAAGTCCACCTAAAAAGTTTTATTATAGAAATATATCTAACTTTCTTGTTTTTTAAATATTAATTTGAAACCTTTTAAAAATAAATTTTTTATTTTCTCAATTATAACTAGTATTATTAATGAAAGTATTAAAGTAATTATCATTCCAACAAATAAATATAATAATTCAAATATAAATTTTTCTATCTTTTCAAATTTATATAAATCTATTTTTGCTAAAATTAAATAATGAATTAAATAAATTCCAAAGGATTTATTACTTATCCATAAAAGTACTTTTTTAAATTTCTCACCTTTTATATCAATAGAATATAAAAACATAAACAAACATAATCCAGAAATTATATTAAAAGCAGTATATTCCCATTCTATGAAGTTAGGTCTTCCAACAATATCTACTAAACTATTAACTACCATATAAAGAATTTCTACTCTATATTTAATTAGATTTGTTGCTACAAAGCCAATAAATGTAAAAATAGTTAATTTTTTATTATTTTTTAATTTATCTTTATGTACAAATAATTCATAACCTAATAATACATATACAATTTCAGTAGGAATTATTGTTAAAATATTTATTTCTCCTATTACAGGTAAAATAAAAAATCTTTGAATATCTTGTAAAAGTAATTTTGCAATTCCAAATCCTAACATTATTCTTCTTGCTAGTTTACATTCATCAGTTTCTTTACATACAAGCCATAAAATTGGAATCCAAATTATTACTTTAATATAAGAATATATGTACCATAAGTGTGCACAAGTATCATTTAAATATGAAACATCTGCTTTTAGTATTGATTCAATTATTCCCATAGGATTAACATTAAAGTTTTGTATACAATACAAAAAGCTTTCTTTATTTACTATAAAAGGATAAAAAGCTTGTGTAAATAATACAAAAATAAATGATGGTAATAAAATCTTTTTTATTGTACCAGACCAAATCTTTTTATAACTTCTACCATTAACTAAGAAGAATCCTGTTATCATAAAAAACAATGCAATTCCATCTTTTAAAAAACTTTTTTCTAGTAATCTACTCCAATCAATTCTATTGTAAGCAGTATTTAATACTTGTAAGCAAAGATGTGCACATATTACACTTAAACAAGCTACAACTCTAATTAAATCAATTGAATAGTCTCTTTTTTTATCTTTTTTATCTTGCAAATTACTATCTTCTGTTTTTTCTTGTTGTACTAGATTTTTACTTTCTTTTTCTGCTACTTTCATAAAACCCCCTATAAATTTATCTTAAAAAAGTTTGTACATTTCCTTTTCCGTTTTCAGAAGTTATTTTTAAAATTGCTCCATTTACTGTTGCTAGTTGTGGAGAAACATGTCCAATATCAGCATCACAAATTATTGGAATATTTAAATTTCCTAAAGCATCTTTTACAGTTTGATTAAAAGTAATTTCATAATCTTCTCTAATCATTAAAGGTCTACCAAAAATTATACCTTTGCAATATTTAAAATAATCTGCATTTTTCATTTGCCATAAAGTTCTAAAAACTTCTGGTGTATTCATTTCAAAGCATTCCAAAAACCAAATTATGCCATCATTTTTATATTTTTCTAAATAATTTTTTACATTATCATATTTCGTACCTATAAAACATTTTATACAATCTAAACAACCACCTAAACTTCTTCCTTGCATAATTATTTTTTCTTCGCCAGTTATGTTTTTCCATTCAACCTTTTCTGTTAGATTATATGGTAAATGTGGATTGTCATCATTTTCTAAACATTCTTTTTCATATAATTCAAAAGAAAATTGTATAATTTCTTCTCCAGATTCTATTTTCAATGAATCTGTTAAATTTCTATATAGTGGTTTCATTGCATAATCTTTTACAGTTTGTGAATACATACTTGGAATTTCAAGAATTGTATTAAATAAAAAACTTATTCCAGTAATATCTGAATAACCTTGCATCCATTTAGGTTTCAATTTTTTAATTTTATCAAAATCTAAATAATCTAACATTTCACATAAGAAGTCTCCACCTGTTGCAAATAATATTAATTTTACATCATCATTTTCTAAAAGTTGCATAAATTCTTCTGCTCTTTCTTTTGCTGATGTACTTCTTCCTCTTTCTTCTTTTCTAACACTTTTAGTTTGAATTACTTTATATCCTAATTCTTCTAATTGTTCTATTGCTTTATCTAATTTTAATATTTTCTCTGGACTTGTTATTCCAGCTGATGGAGCACATATTCCAATTGTATCTCCTAATTTTAAATTTTCTGGATAATTCATATATTTTTTAAAGTAATATGGAAATTTACTTTTCCCCTTAACACTTATTTAGATTTTTTAGGAATTATCTATAAACCTATATAAACAGTATAAGCATTGTATCATAAAATACAATGCTTGTGTAGAATTTTTATAAAATTATATCTCTTTTTAATAGTTTTTCTTTTACTATTCCAATTCCTAAATATTTATTATCATTATAAATATTATATATTCCATTTTCTAAATCAAAAGAAAGCATTACTCCATTTAAAAACAATTCTTTTTTTCTATTATCTAATATTATTTTTGGATAATTATTAAATATATCTTCCATTTTAATAAATTTGTTTTCTAAAAAATTTGGATTTTCACTTTGTTTTTCTAATTCATCTAAAGTAATAGAATTTTCTAATTTAAAATTGTCTACTTTAGTTCTTACTAAGCTTTTCATATATCCTACTGTTTCTAATTTTTCAGCAATATTTTCACATAATACTCTTATATAAGTTCCTTTTGAACAAGAAACCTCAAATTCGATTTCTGAAGCATTTTCATCAAAATTTAATAAATTAATATCATATATTTTAATTTTTCTTTCAGGAATTTCTACCTTTTTTCCTTCTCTTGCATATTCATATAGTTTTTTACCATCAATTTTTATTGCAGAATAAATTGGAGGAAGTTGCAATTGTTCCCCTAAAAAACTTTTAATTGCATTTGTTAAATTTTCTTCATTTAAGTTTTCTTTTTTTACTTCTTTAATCTCAATAACTTTTCCTTCAGAATCTCCTGTATCTGTTTTTTCTCCTAACTTTATTTTAGCAATATATGTTTTATCATGTTCTATTAAATATTTTGAAAGTTTTGTATAATTTCCAATAAGTATAGGCAAAATACCAGTCGCCATTGGATCTAATGTTCCAGTGTGACCAGCTTTCTTTACATTTAAAATTTTCTTTACTTTTGATACAGTATCCTGTGAAGTAAAACCTTTTGGTTTATTTATTATTAAAATTCCTTGCATAAAATTACCAATGATATGTTTCATTATTTGATATTTTAAAAGCTCTAAATAATTGTTCTAACAAAAAGATTCTTATTAATTGGTGTGGAAAAGTCATTTTTGAAAAGCAAATTAACTCATTAGAATTATCTAATATATTTTTAGAAATTCCAAGAGTTCCACCAATAATAAAATTAATATTGCTAAATCCATTTATTTTAATATTTTCAATTTTTTCTGAAAATTCTTCTGATTTATATTGCTTTCCATTTAAATCTAAAGAAATTGTATAAGAATCTTTTTTTATATATGATAAAATTCTATTTCCTTCTTTTTCTTTAATTTCATCAATAAGTTTTTGATTTATCTTATCTGGAATTTTTTCATCAGAAAGTTCTATAATATTTAAATTGCAGTATTTAGATAATCTTTTCGAATATTCAAATACTGCATCTTTTAAATATTTTTCTTTTAATTTTCCAATACAAATAATGTTTATATTAACCATATTTATTCTTTCTTTTTTAATTAAACTGTTGCATTTTCTACTGTGTTAGCAACATTTTCTGTTACTACATTTTCAGTAGTATTTGATACAACATCATTAGCTGTATTTTCTTCTGATGTAGATTCTGTATTTGTAACTTCATCTGCATCTACATCTTCATCATCTTCATCATCTTCATAAACTGATGAATCATAAAAATCTTCTTCTCTATATACAGTGTTAGTAGTAGATTTATCTTCTTTTTCCTCATTTGTTAGTACAAGTGAAACAGATATTCCAGCTAATATAACTAATACTATTATTGCTAAAATTAAAGCAACTAAAGTTATACCTTTTTCATCTCTCATTTTAAAATTCCTCCTAAAATTAACTTTTGTTTAATAACTATAAATATTTTATACTTAAAATTTTATTAATTCAAGTTTTTTATCAACTTATTTTATTTTTTTCCATATTTTGATGTATAATAGTAAAATAATGGAGGTAATTTTATGTTTGATGAATTAATTGAAAAAGAAAAAAATAATATTTTAGACACTCTTTCAGAATTAATAAAAATTCCTAGTGTTTCAATAGAGCAGAATATCGATAATGCTCCTTTTGGAGAAGATTGTAAAAAAGCCTTAGATTACATTCTTTCTGTTGGAAATGATTTGGGATTTAAAACGAAAAATATAGATGACTATTGTGGATATATTGAATTTGGTGAAGGCTCTGAATTAGTAGGAATTATTGGTCACTTAGATGTTGTTCCTGCTTCTAAAGATGATGGTTGGACATTTAATCCTTTTTCTCCTACAATAAAAGAAGGAAAATTATTTGGTAGAGGTTCTATTGATGATAAAGGCCCAGTTGTTGCAGCTCTTTATGCTATGAAAGCTATTAAAGATAGTTTTAAAGTTTCAAAAAGAGTTAGATTAATTCTAGGATTAAATGAAGAAAAAGATTGGAAATGTATTGATTACTATAAAATGAATGAAGAATGGCCTTCAATTGGATTTAGCCCAGATGCAAATTTCCCAGCAATATATGCTGAAAAAGGTATTTTATCTATTGAACTTAAAAATGATTTAAAAATTAAAAATTTTGAAATTTTAGATATAAATTCTAATAACAATGCTTTAAATGTTGTTCCAAAATATTGCTCTATAACATTAAAATCTTTAAATAATTCAAATTTAGTTTCATCTTTAGAAAGTACTGAAAATATTAAAATTTCAAATGTAAATTCTAGTACTATAAAAATTGAAGCTTTTGGAATAGCATCACATGCTGCTCATCCAGAACTTGGAAAAAATGCTATTTCTATTTTGGTTAAGTTTTTATTAGATAATTTTGAATTTGATTCTAAATATTTAAATACATTATATGAGATTGGATTATTTGATATAACAAGCCCTAAATTTTTATCAGAAAATAAATTAGAAGATGAATCTGGTATTCTTACATCAAATGTTTCTTATTTAGAATATAAAAATTGCAAATTAATTATAAAAATTAATTTAAGAGTTCCTGTAAGTATTAAATTATCAGATATTATTTTAAAATATGAATTATTGAAAAAGGATTTTAATAATCTAGAAGTTAAAAAAATAAGTTCTCAAGAACCTTTATATGTTGATAAAGAAAGTTATTTAGTAAAAACACTTGTTAATATTTTTAACAGAAAAACAGGTTTAAACGAATCTCCTATCGCAATTGGTGGTGGAACTTATGCAAGAGCTTTCAAAAATTTTATTTCTTATGGTGCTACAATGCCAGGAGATAAAGATATGTGTCATCAAGTTGATGAATTTATTGAAATAGATAAACTTATATTATCTAGTAAAATTTATGCAGAAGCAATTTATGAACTTGCAAAATAAAATACAGTGCATTTATTGCACTGTGTTTTTATTTAATTTTTTTCTTTCTATAAAAAACTTTTTAAATAATTTCACGATAATATTTTTAGCATTTATAAATATTAACATACAGATAGTAATTAATATTATTTTAACAAAAGCTATTTCTATTCCGTCTTGTTAATCCAAGTTTTGAATAATCAATAAGTCTATATTCCATATAGTGAAGACATAAAACATATATCGAATTTTTTCCATACCATTTTAAAATTTTAGTTAAAATTTTTGAAAAAATTTCAATTAATTTAGAAATTTTTAAAACTATTAAGCTCCCACATACAGCTGTTACATAGCAAGTAAAACCTTCTGGATATGTTCTGTTTGCTATTTCTATATGATCAAAAAGCATCCCAACAATATATGTTAATATAATTAAAAAAATAATTTTTTTATTATTTAATATTTTCTCAAATAAATTAAATTTATTAAAAATGTATCCTATATAATAAAAAACTATGCATGCTAGAGTAATATCAAAACTCCATACTACTAAGAAAATATGTTTTTTTCCTAAATAAATTCCTAGCATTGAAATAACAGTACACATAATGCCAAGTAACAAATCATCTTGTTTAGATATCTTCTTCAATATATAAAAAATTATTTGTGAAGCAATAAGAAAAGGAATAAACCATAATTGTGCCACTTGATTTGAATTTATTCCTGCATAGCCAACTATAATTTGTTTTATTGTTCCACATACTGTCATTGAGTTATCTAAAAAAATATTTAATATTATATTAGTAACAATTATTGTTATTTCGTATGGTATAAGTAACTTTTTTATTGAATTCACAATTATATCAGTTAATTTTCTGTTTTCTTTAAAAAACATTCCACTAACAATTATAAAAAAAGGCATGTGAAAAGAAAAAATTATTTTTCTTATTTGCCAAGTCCATTTTGTTTTTATAGCAATACAGTGTCCAACAACCATTAAGATAATTGCTATTCCTCGTGCTATATCAATATAATCAATCCTTGTTTTAGTTTTACTAGATTTTTCTTCTCCGAGAAGTGTAGCTCTCTCTCTTACAGGGTCAAGGCTTTCAGAACTAATCATTTATTTACTCCATTTCGCATAAACTTATATTTATATTATAAATAAAAAGTAGACAAATGTCTACTTTTTTATTCTCACATTTATGCTCTTGGATGAGCCTTTTTATAGATATCTTTTAAATTCTCATTTTGAAATTGCATATATACTTGTGTTGAAGAAATATCTGAATGTCCAAGCATTGTTTGAATTGCTTTTAAATCAGCTCCATTTTGTAAAAGATGTGTTGCAAATGAATGTCTTAAAACATGTGGTGTGATTTCTTTTGAAATATGAGCTTGTTCTTTATAGTATTTAACTATTTTCCAAAATCCTTGTCTTGTTAATCTTTTTCCATTTATATTTACAAATAATGCTGATATAGTATCATCTTTAATTAATATTGGTCTTGCTTTTTCTATATAATCTTTTAAAGCTTTTAAAGATATTGAACCAAGAGGAATATTTCTCTTTTTAACACCAGAATTACATGTTACAAAACTTTGCTCTAAATTGACATCATCTATATTTAAAGAAATTATTTCTGTAACTCTCATTCCTGTGGCATAAGCAAATTCTAACATTGCTTTATCTCTAATTCCTTTTAAATCAATGCTTTTTGGTTGTTCTAATAATAATTCAACTTCTTTAGAAGTTAAAATATTTGGAACTTTCTTTTCTACTTTAGGTGATTGAACACCAATGGTTGGATCTCTTTTTATTTTTTTTGTTTTTAACAAAAATTGATAAAAAGATCTAATAGTTGCTAGATTTCTAGATATAGTAGATGTTTTTTTGTTCATTGTTTTTAAAGTATTAAAATATTCATCAATATCTGTACTATCTATTTTTAAATAATTTAAACCATTTTTATCTATGTATTCTTGATATTGCAAAATATCTCTTTTGTATGATTGTAGCGTATTTGCTGACAATTTTTTTTCATTTTCAAGAAATTCTAAAAAAAGTTTAATTTGTTTTTCCATCACATAACCTCTCCAATCCATTTTTATACTTATGAAAAAATAATTTACATAAGACATTTATGTTATATCAAATATATTGCAAAAAGTAAAGAGTTTTTAAATAATTTCTTTCAAAAATATTAATAAATTAGTAGATAAATAGATTTCTATAAAGCTAGAAATTACAGATAACATAATTGAAATCAACATAATAACAAAATGTCTTATAACTTCTTCCTTTAAATTTATTATTTTTTTATAAATGTTACTACATAATTTAATACCGATTTTCTGAAATTATAAACATTGCTGGTAAAAAAATAATATTTTGAAATAGTAATGCTACTATTGAAACAAGAGCTCCCTGCCTTACTCCTAATACTGCAATTAAAGCTGAAATCGTGTATCCTAAAGAAAAACCTTTATAAAAAATTAATACATATATAAATACTGCCCCAATTATCGTACATCCTAAAAACCAGATTAAAAGAATAAGTAAAATATTTTCTTTTAAACTTAAAAATAATAAATTTAGTTTATTAATATTATTTGAATTTTTTACATTATTAATCAATTCTTGAATATATGTGTTTATCTCTAATTTTTGTGTTTCAGTTGAATTATTGATAAAAAAAATTCCAAACATAATTCCAATACAAAATATAACTGAAATTATAATGAAATTTTTTTTATTTTTTAAAAAATAATTATATAATACACTTTTCATTTTTTATCCTTTTACATAAGTTTTAATTTTAATAAAGTGTATTCATTATTTTTTCATTTATTCTACTTTTCCGTAAACTCCTCCACCGCCTTCTACAATATGCATCTTTCCATCACGTGCAGAAATAATGTTTTCAGCTATTTTTTCTCCAACTACAGCTTCTATATCATCTTTTGATAATTTGTGTAAAATAGTCATTTCAGTTCCAAAATAATCTAATAATTTATCTATTGTTTTTCCTCCAAGCCCTGGTATAAAAGTAAGTGGTATTTGATATATGTATTCTGGTCTAAATTTTGGACTTTTAGTTTTTTCTTTATCTTTAATTATTTCAATTCTATCAAAAACTCCCATAGTTATATTTCTGCTATCACATGTATCACATTTTGTAACTGGAGCTGGTCCTTCTATTCTCTTATCACAAACTTCACAATAAGTTCTGTGATATTTTCCAAGTTTTGGATCTAATCCATAATTTGCAACAATCTTTCTTCCATTTTCATTTTTAAGTGCCATTACGAATTCTTTAAAGCTAATTCCTTCTAAACTCATTTTATTATATTCTCTAGCTATTTTTGGAAGTGAATGTGCATCAGAATTTGTCAAAAATGTTTTTGTTTCTAATTCACTTATTTGGTCTGCTAAATAAGTATCAGAACTTAAACCAAGTTCGATAGCATAAATCATATCATATTTTTCTTTAAATATTTTTCTTAATGAGTCTGTACAATTTCCATAAAAACTCTTATGTGGTGTAAAACAATGTGCTGGTACTAATATTCCATTATACTTTTGAACAATATCTATTAATTCATAAGCTGAAATATTTGCTCTTTGTGAACTTAGTGTTATATTTTTTATATGAGTACTCATTTCATTAGAAAAAGCTTTTATATCTGATAGCTTAGGAAAATAACAAAGATTATGAGCACTTCCTGTTTTACCTTCATCATTTATTTCAGAAGTTTCTATTTCACTTCCTAAAATAATACAAACTTTATCTTTATATATTATTCCTCCATCTTCAATTTCATAGGCTTCTCCTGTTTTTAAGAAATTTTCTATATCTTCTATAACATAAGGTGAAGCACAATCAATTATTCCAACTAAATTAATTCCTTTTCTTTCTACACATTCTTTTGCAATATTTGCAAAATTAAGACTTTTTGCTGCTGTTATTTTAATTGGTTTATTACTTTCACTTCTTCCTATATGAACATGTAAATCTGCATATATATCGTACATATTTTTCTCCTATCATTTTTCCATATTTTTTTATTAACATTTGTATTATATTTCAAAACTACTTTTTTTTCAAATATATTTTTTAAAATAAAAAGAGTGCTTTAGCACTCTTTTAAAGTAAATCTATAAGCCGGGTTCTGTCGTGGATAGTCATTTATCTAGAATATATATTGCTATATATTTCAAGCCACTCAAAAAGAACAATGAAAATAAATAACGAGTAATTATTTATTTTCTCTTTAAGGTGTTGCTCCAGATAGGGTTTACACAGCCGATATATCACTATATCGCTGGTGAGCTTTTACCTCACCTTTTCACCTGAGCCTAAATAAAGGCTGTTATTTTCTGTTGCACTTTCCCTAAGGTTACCCTCGCTTGACGTTATCAAGTATCATTACTCTATGGAGCCCGGACTTTCCTCTTATAAATCTTTTCAGATTTTACAAGCGACTATCCAATTTACTCTATTCTTTATTTTACTATCTTTCTAAGTTTTCGTCAAGAAATATTTTATGTAAATTAGTTTCTATCTTTCCATTCATAATATTTTTTCAAATATTCCCAACATCCCATCTTCTCTGTAATTCCATCATAATTATTATCAATTCTTTTTAAAATATCTTCTTTATTAAACCATTTTATTTCTGAAACTTCATCTTCTTGTAATTTCAATTTATTTATATCAATATCTTTATTTACTATATAATACTCATTAAAATGATTATTAATTATATCTCCTTTTATATTAGTTGATGTAGAACTTCCAATAAAAGTAATATCATTTTTATTTATATCTGCTCCTAATTCTTCTTTTATTTCTCTAATAATTGCTTGAAAGCCAAATTCTCCAGAAACAACATGTCCACCAGCTGATATATCCCATAGATTTGGCCATAACTTCTTTTTTGAACTTCTTTTTTGTAATAAAACTTGATTATTAGAATTAATAATATATAAGGCAACAGCTTTATGCCAATAACCTTTTTTATGACATTCATCTCTACTTTCTATTCTTCCTGTATACTTACCATTTTCTGATAATACATCAAAATATTCTTCCATATTTTCTCCTTATTTAATATCACAAACTTAAGTTTTATTCTTTACTTAAAATTCGAATTGCACTTTTTATTCCATCGATTGCTGCTGTCATAATTCCACCGGCGTATCCTGCACCTTCTCCACAAGGATATATTCCTTTTATGTTTGCTTCACCATATTCATCTCGTAGAATTCTTATTGGTGATGAACTTCTAGTTTCAACTCCTGTTAAAATACTATCAGTATCTGAAAAACCTTTTATTTTTTTATCAAACTCTAGTATTCCTTCTTTAAGAGTAGTATTTACATATTCTGGTAATATTTCTTGAAGATTTGAAAAAGTAGTACCTGGCATATAACTTGGTTTTACTTTTCCTAATTTAGTAGTTTTTTTATTTTCTAAAAAATCTCCAACAGTTTGTATTGGTGCATAATAATTTTTTCCGCCTAATTCAAAAGCTTTTTGTTCTAATTCTTTTTGAAAATACATTCCTTCTAATACAAAATCACTTTTAAAATCTTTTGGTGTAACTTCAACTAAAATAGCACTATTTGCATTTTCTCCATCACGCAGAAATTTGCTCATTCCATTTGTTACTATTTCTCCATCACTACTTGAAGAAGCAACAACTACACCACCTGGACACATACAAAAAGTATAACATGTTCTTTCTTTTCCGTGATATACAAGCTTATATTCTGCTGGTGGAAGTTTTAATTTTGTTTTTGTACCATATTGAGAAACATTTATCATTTCTTGTTTATGTTCGATTCTAAGTCCAACAGAGAAATTCTTTTTTTCCATTTTAATATTTTTCTCATATAATTTTTCAAAAGTTTCCCTTGCACTATGTCCTATCGCAAAAACTGCTGTATCTGTTTCAATTATTTTTTCTACATCTTTATATTTTATTATTAAACTTGTAAGTCTATTATTTTGTATATTAAAATCTATTACTTTATGTTCAAATAAAAATTCTCCTCCTTTATCTATTATGTAATTTCTCATATTTGATACTATTTTTATCAAATTATCTGTTCCAATATGAGGTTTATTTACATACATTATTTGTTTTGGTGCTCCAAAATTCACAAATTCATGTAATACTTTTCTACAAAGAGGATCATTTGTACCAGTAGTTAATTTTCCATCTGAAAAAGTTCCAGCTCCGCCTTCTCCAAATTGAACATTAGAATTTTTATCTAAAATTCCAGTAGTAAAGAATTTTTCTACATCTTTTTTTCTATCTTCTACCTTTTTTCCTTGTTCAATTATAATCGGTTTTATTCCATTTTGAACTAATATCAAAGCACAAAAAAGCCCAGCAGGACCCGCTCCAATTATTATAGGTTTTTGTATACTTTTTCTTTTAATATCTATATCTAGCTTAAAATTTTCTTTTTTTACTTCTTTTACATTTTTTAGTTTCTTTTCTCCAATGTACTCTATATCAATAGTGTAATTGTAATAAATGTTTTCTTTATTTCTTGCATCAATAGATTTTTTAAAAATAATATAATCTTTAACATCTTTAAAATTTATTTTATATTTATCACATGCTTTTCTTAAAACATCTTCTTCTGACAAATCTTCATAAATTTTTATATTTTCTAATCTATACATTTATTTTCCTTTTTATAATTGTCATATAAATTTTTTACTTTTAATTTTATTTCATCTTCAATATCAGACATAGAGTCTAATTTATCAATATCAACCCAAATAGTTTTATTATTTTCATTATTTGATAATTCTACTGATAATGGCATTGCCAAAAATTGTATATCTATCATATCTCCAACATTATTTAAATAATGTTCAATAGCTATTGGTTGAATTTTTTTACCATCAAAAGAAGGACCTATTATTTTAATAGGCACTCCTGTTTCTTCTAAAGTTTCTCTTTTTGCTGTTTCTGTTGGTAGTTCTTCGTTTTCTATATGTCCACCTGGTTGTAACCATTTTTTAAGTTTTTTATTATACATTAAAAGAACTTTTTTTCTAGTAAAATCTATTGTATATGCTGATGCACAATACTGTCTTTCTATCATATTTTACTCCACTTCTTTTTTCCATAATTCATGTTTATTACAATATGCATAAATTGTAGAACCTGGTATATATTTGAAATGTGCTGTTGCTTCCATTCCAGGTTTTAAATATTTAGTACATTCTTTTTCATCTGAAACCATACTAATCCATTCTATATAATGTTCTTCTTCCATAACATGATTAACTGTTACATATATTTTATTCTCTCTTACTTCATAATTTGGAACATGTTTTTCTACTGCAGCATCAACTGAATTTGGCACAACTTTCTCCATTGGTTTTCCACAGCAAACTACATCGCATCCCTCATCTTTTAATACTTTTACCATTCCTCCACAAATTTTACATTTTTTAACAACTAAATCCATATTTTTATCTCCTTTTCTTTTTTATTTTATATAACATTGTTTATATAAAACAATGAATATAGCTACTTATTATAAATATTTTGTCTTACATTTTTAAAATTAATTTATTTAAAATTTCAGCAACTTTTTTAGAAACGCTTTCTAAATATGTTACAAAATCTATATGATTATTTCCATTTGGTGTATCTGAAATTCCTCTTATTACTAAAAAAGGTATTTTATCTAAATAACAAACTTGTGCAATAGAAGCTCCTTCCATTTCTACACATTCAGCTCCAAATTCTTTCCTAACAAGTTCTGATTTATTTCTATCTGTACAAAATATATCTGCTGATGCAATAGTACCAATTTTTATATTAAAGTCTCTTTTTTCCAATTCATTTATTGTATCATTGCAAAGCTTAATTAAATTTTCATCTGAGTAGAAAAATTTTCCTACACCACAAATTTCTCCTTTTTCGTACTCTCCAGCTCCTGTTATATCAAAATCATACTGTACTAACTTATCACCAATTACAATGTCTTTTATATTTAAATCTGCATTTGTACTACCTGCTGAACCAACATTTATCATATAATTTATATTGTATTTATCTATCATTATTTGTGCTGTTCTAGCTGCATTTACTTTTCCTACACCACATTCTACTAACACACAATCTTTTCCTTGAATTTTTCCTATAAAAAATTTTAAATCATAAATTTCTTCTTCAATAATATCAGTCATAATATCTTTTATAGCCATCATTTCTTTATTTTCAGCAGCAATTATTCCAATTATCATTTTTTCTCTCCTTTAATCTTATTTTCCTGTAAAAGAAATTACACTTTCAACATCATAATTTTCTATCTTTTTTCTTCCATTTAATTCTGGTAATTCAATTAAACAACATATTCTTACAACTTTTCCACCTAATCTTTCAACTAATTTTATAATTGCTTCTAATGTTCCTCCTGTTGCTATTAAATCATCAATTATTACTACTTTTTGACCTGATTTAATTGAATCTTTATGTATTTCTAGTGTTGCTTTTCCATATTCTAAATCGTATGATTCTTCAATTGTTTCACAAGGTAATTTTCCTTTTTTTCTTACTGGAACAAAAGATTTTTTCATATTATATGCAATTGGTGCTCCAAAAATAAATCCTCTTGATTCTGCACCAACTATTACATCAAACTCTAAATCTTTTAATTTTTCTTGCATGCTATTTATAGCTAATTGTAATCCTTCTGGATCTTGCAAAACTGTTGTAACATCTCTGAAAATTATTCCTTTTTCAGGAAAGTCTGGTATACTTCTTACATAATCTTCTAATTTTTTCATAAAATATAATTTCCTCCTTATTAAAAAAATTATAATCTTATTAAAACAATTCCTAATATAACTAAAACAGCTGCAATGCTCTTTTTAAGCATATCACTTCTTTCTTTTAATAGAAAATATCCTACTATTACATTAAGCATAACAGATATTGCACAAAGTGGTGCAACAACACTTGCATTTCCTAGCTGATATGCTCTAAGTTGTGAAACTATTGATAAGCACCAGCTAGCAGAAGTTAGCAATATTGCTTTTTTATTTCCATTTTTTAATTCATCTTTTATTTCAGAAAATTTAATTTTTTCAAGAATTAAGATTCCTATTGCTGGTAATCCAAGAGTCATTGCTACATAAATAGGCAAATTAAAATTATCAGAAATATTTACATCTAAAAATAATGCAACCGTGTAAAATATATTAGCTATTATTCCTAATAAAACATATCTATTTAATTTTCCTTCTCCTCTTTTATAAAAAATTAAAATATTACTTAAAATAATTAATGTAGCACCTATAATTTTATTTATTATGAAAGGTTCTTTAAAAAATACGATTCCTGCAAAAATCATAAAAACTGTTGATAATTGATGTATCATCGTAAAAGTTGATGCTTCTATACCACTTCTAATCGTAGTATTTAATCTATCACTAATACCATAAAAAACTATTGAAGCTAATAAGAAAATATATACTCTTAAATCTGTTGGAAATTTTATTTCAAAGAATGGTATTAAAAGTAAAACTAGCAAAGCTCCTGTTGTTTCTAATAAAATAGTTAAAGCCCCTGGTTTTATTAAAGTTTTTGTTGCAATTTTATAAGATTGATTAAAAATTACAACAAAAAACAAATATAATATTACAAATACTATCCAATTCATATAATTAAGACAAGTCCTTTCATAAACTAATACTCTATTTTACTGTATCCTTTGGATATTAGTACTTCTTCTATATTATTTACTTTCATTATAATTGACAAAAGAAATTTTGATAATATAAATTTTACATTTTTAATATTGAATTTCATTTTTTTGGCTATACAAGCTTCTCTTAATTCTCTTATATCAGACTTTAAAATTGGTATCATTGATAATGATATACAAATAAGTATTTTAATCTCATCTGGATTTACATTAAATTTTTTAAGAGGGCTTAATAATTCACTTATTGTATCTGCAAATTCTGTAACCCTAATTGTAGAAGCATATATTACTGTAATAATAGTTACTAAAATTAGTTTTATAGAAATCCAAATTGCATTTATATAAGTATCTAATAAACAATTAATAATAAAAGTAAAAATTATAAATGGTATAATGTTTAATATATTTTTTATTATTTTTTTAAAATGTTTATTATTTATAATCAAAAAAATAATATTAATTATTACAAATATTAATATAAATTTATTATTTGGAAAGAAAAATATAGAAGTACTATAAAAAATAAAAAGTAAAAACTTTATTAAATTTTTCATTTATATCTTTTCCCTCAATTCATTAACCAAATTTTGAATAGTAAAATCATCTTTTAAATCTATATCAATACCATTTTCTTTTAATTTAATTAATAATTCTATTATAGTTGGCTTTTTAATATCAAATTTTTCAAATAAATAAGCTTTTTCCAATAGCTCTTCTTTTTTTATTTGAGCTTCTATTCTTCCATTATTTAGTATAAAAGTTTTATCTGCAATTAATATTTCATCAGATACATTTGTTATACAAATTACTGTATAGCCATCTTTTTTTAACTTTCTTATAATATCATAGATTTCTTCTTTTCCTTTACTATCTAGCATTGTAGTTGGTTCATCAAAAATGATATATTTAGGATTTTTTGCTAAAACTTCTGCTATCATCATTTTTTGTTTTTGTCCAAGTGACAATGTATATAAATCTTCATTTTTATATTCAATCATGTTCACTTCTTTAAGTGCTAAATCAATTTTTTCATCTATTTCGTTTTTATTTAAATCTTTAAGAATAAAAGAAATTTCATCATATATATTATTAAAAATAATTTGATTTTCTGGATTTTGAAAAACGATTCCTACATTTTCATGAATTAATTTATTATTCTTTCTTATATCTAATCCATCAATTTCTATATTTCCTTCTTTTAATTTTATAATTCCAGAAATTAATTTTCCAATAGTAGATTTACCAGATCCATTTTTACCAACAATAGTAACAATTTCTCCATCATTAATTTCAAAATTTAAGTGTTCTAAAATATTTTTATTAGAATTCTTATATTTAAAAGATACATCACTTACTTTAATCATTATTGCTCCTTATATATGTATCAAATGGTTTTCTTAATATTCTTTCTAAGAATAAAATAACAATAATATGTACTGGTATCATTGCAATTTGTTTTATAAATCTAGTTAAAAATAATACTTTAAAAGCTTTTCCAGTTGTAATACTTGTCCATAAAGTATTTAATAACATATTAGATATTACTGCCACTAAAACAGTTGATACTATTAATCTCAATACAAATTGTTTTTCAGTATATGAATCTGCTTCTTTCTTATAAAGAAATACTCCATAAATAGCACCAGCAATTGCAGTACTTATTGTATACCCAACAAAGTATGGACCTGTTGGGAAAAGTATTGCACCAATTAAATCTCCTAAAACATTTAGTAAAATTGTCCATTTTGGTCCAAGCCAAATTGCACAAATCATAGTTGGAACAAAACCAAAACTTATTTTCATAATTGGTGTTTTTACAGATAAAAATCTAGATAGTACAATTAACATTGCTAAAAAAATTGCTGTTAAAATAATTTTTTTACTTTTACTCATTAAATGCTCCTTTTGTTCTTTACATTTTAATATTATATCTAACAAAAAATATACTATTGTTGTGATTTTCTATAAGTTTCAATAGTTCTTTTTCCATCAACAACTATTGGTAGAGTTAATTCATCAGAGCTTACTATTGTTAACTCTTCTTTTCTTCCATTTGGGAAAAAATTAGTTTCTCCACCTTCTACATAATAAGATTTATCATATCTTATTTCTATTTTATCATCCTCAATGGTATATGTTCCTTCAATATAGTAAGAAGTAGCATCAAATGTTACTGCACCATCAGAAAAATAATATGACATTGTTTCTAAGTTATTTTCATCATCTATTATATAAAGACCTTCTATTTCATTTGAGTCTTCATTATCATCGTTTGAAATTTCATTTGTGTTTTCTAAATCACTATCATTTTCATTAATTGTTTCATTTTTATCATAATTAACATTATTAACTAAATTTTCAGATATTTGGTTTGTAGTATTTTTATTTGTATCTTTAGATACTAATTTGTTTACAGACCAAAACACTACAACAATTACTATAATAATTAAAATTATTAAAGGCACTTTTTTCATATAATACAACCTCTTTTCTAAATTCATTGATATTTTATCATACTTTTTATAATATGTGTACAAAAACTAATAAATTTTGCCTATAAAAACGAAAAAGCGATTGTCTAATAATCTATTTGACAATCACTTCTTGCGTGGGAATCTCGCAGTCGGCTTTGATTAGCCTTGGTAATAGCGCTCAAATCGATGAGAGTTCCAGTCGATTTCACCCCATTCTTGCTCGCCAGCATCGGTCTTTAACAGTAGCCTATGGAGTTCTAGTCCATTCGGACAGTACCGACACATACCGGGATCGAAAGGAATCGACGCCTTTTCGAAATCAGCCATGCACTTCTTACATTCCTGGTTACACATTTCAACGGTCTTGGGCATAATTGATCTCTCCTTCGCCTAAATTTTTTGAGCTACTTTAATAATACAACTTTTTCTGACTTATGTCAACTAGGCTACTTTATTTCTTTTTTAATACATATACTAACCATTTATTATTATTCTCTCCACCTTCTTTATGAAAGCTATAAATTTTAAATTCTTTCTTATTGATAAGTTCATTTATTTCATTTTCAGAAAAATACTGATAAAATCGTTCAGCTCCCATCTGATATTCATTTGGAAAATCTACCCATTCATTATCTACTTTTTTTATTTCGCGATTCATCATATTAAAAACAAATATTCCATCATTTTCAAGAGCATCATGCACTTTCTCAAAAACCTTTACAATATCATCTTTTGTAAAATGAACAAATACTCTCCAAGCAAAAATCGCTGAATATTTTTCTGTAATTTCATCTTCCAAAATATTAAATTTAATTGGATTTAAACCTTTATTTTTAATTTCATTAAGAAAATCATTTGCTATATCACTTGCTGTAATATTATATCCTAATTCTTTAATGTAAGCAGCATTTACTCCATCTGCTGATCCTATCTCTAAAACTTTTGAATTTTTTGGTAATAATTCCATATTTATTTTAATAAAATCATTTAATTTTTTGCGTTTGCGTTTTGCTTTTTCTAAATCAAGATTATCGTGTTCAATAGTAGTCTTTAAATACACACTTGCTTTTTTCTCATATACTTTAACAGTTAAATCATTTTCCTTGCTCATTTTTTTACCTCTTTTAAAAAATTTTTAAATAACATATTTATTTTAAAACATTTTCTTGTATTTGTATATAAAACATAGTAAATTTTCTTAAATTCTCCATTTTACTTCAAATTATTTAATATAAAAAAAGAATAGCAAAGCTATTCTTTTTTGTGCCAACAACAGCATAAGTATTTACAACTCACGTAGTTATTTTAAAAACTACTAATAAAAATATTAATTAATTTTATTTATAAATTCTTTTTAAATTTATACCATAACAATCAAAATAATCTATATATTCCTGTATATTTTCATTTCCATTTATATATTCATGCTCATGACCTTCTAATCTATATGTTGGAATAAATATCATAAGCAATAAATAAATAGTAATTATAGCAATAATTGATTTTACACTAAATTTTATTTTTTTATTAAATAAAATTATTAATAAAAAAGCATTAATAATTATACTTATCAAAAAATAAATTGTAATTTCTCCATATTTACTTCCTCCAGGAAAAATAAATCTAAAAAAGCAACTAATAACTATATTAATTATTACTACATATAAGCAAATCTTGTTTTGTTTTACTTCCATATTTTTTGTACTAAATATAATTATTCCTATTACTAAAATAATTATTGGTATTAAAAAAAATATCATCTTATTATCAACTTCTTTCTAAAAAAACATTATCGGTTTATAAATATAACTACAATTAAAATAAAAATCAACCATTTCTGATTGATTCTTTTTAAATCTATCTAACATATAATTTTAAGCAAATATATATTTGGTGCTGATGGTGGGACTCGAACCCACATGGTTTCCCGCAGCATTTTGAGTGCTGTGCGTATACCAATTTCGCCACATCAGCATATATGCGTTTTTAAAAACGCATAATTATATTAACACATATTTTCTTTTGTGTCTACATTTTCTATTTATTTATACTATATTTTTCTTGAAACTTGTTCCTTCTAATTTTGGTAATTCAAATAAATCTAAAATAGTAGCTGAAATATCAGCATAAGTTTCTCTTATTCCTAAATCTATATTATGTTTTAATGTTTTTCCATACGCAAGAATTGGTATATATTCTCTATTATGATCTGTACTAGGAGTGCTTGGATCATTTCCATGGTCTGCTGTTAAAATCAAAATGTCATTTTCCTTTAAAGAACTCATTATTTCTGGTAATTTACTGTCAAATTCTTCTAATGCGTTTTTGTAACCTTCAATATCATTTCTATGTCCATATAACATATCAAAATCTACCAAATTAACAAATATCATATCTTCAGTAGAATTTTTTATTTCTTCAATAGTTTTCTTAATTCCATCTGTATTTCCAGAAGTATGAATAGCTCTTGTTATTCCTCTTCCAGAAAATAAATCTTCAATTTTTCCAATTGCTAGCACTTTTTTATTGTTTTCTACAAAAACATCTAACATAGTTTTTCCAAAGTTTTCTGCTTCAAAATCTTTTCTATTGTATGTTCTAACAAAATTTTCATTATTATCACCAATAAAAGGCCTTGCTATAACTGTTCCAATTCCATATCCTTTTTCATCTATAACATCTCTTGCAATCTTACATAATTTATATAGTTCTGGAACAGGCATCATATTTTCATGTGCTGCTATTTGAAGAACACTATCTGCTGATGTATAAATTATTGGCATATTAGAGCTTATACTCTCTTCTCCATATTGTTTTAAGAAATCTGTTCCTGAGCCTTTTTTATTACAAATAAATCCTTTAATATTTCCTCTTCTTGATATTTCATCTAATAATTCTTCAGGAAAACCTTCATAATAAGTTTTAAAAGGTTCATCTTTGATAAAACCTGCTATTTCCCAATGACCAACTGGGCTATTTTTTCCCTTTGTTTTCTCTGCTGCTTTTCCATATATTCCTATTGGATTTTCTTCTTTTTCTTTTATTGTAAGTCCTTGAATATTGTATAATCCTAATTTTTTCATGTTTGGAATATTTAAATTTGAATTATAATAAATACCTTCTAAAGTATTACTTCCAACATCTCCATATTCATTTGCATCTGGAGTTTCTCCAACTCCAAAACTATCTAATACAATAATTATAGCTCGATTTATCATTTATAAATCCTTTCTTATTTTAATTCAACATCATATTCATAAACAAATACATCTTTTGATTTTGGTAATACTAAATTATTACTCTCTGTAAAGTATTTATTTGTTCTAAATTTGTTTTTCTGAACTAATTTAAATTTAAGCTTTTTGCAGTCTAAAAATACACTAGTAGATAGATTCATTCCTATTGGTAGAGTTTGATTGTTATTATCATAAAAAATTATATTTGTATAATAAAGAAGTGGAAGTCCTGCTTTATAATTTAATTTTATTAAATTAAGTGCACCTTCTCCATCATCTTTATATTCTGTTAAAGCATTCTCAACACTAATATCATAAACATCAAAAGATTGTTCTTTAACTTTTTCTGTTATTTGAGATACTTTATAAAGTGAAAAATCATATTCAGCTGACATTTTAGGAATAGCACCTTCTAGATAAGTTATAATTGTTTGCAATTTTTCAGTAAAATCAAAAACATCAATTTTCTTGTTTATATTTAATATTTTAAATTTACTTTTTTCATTTTCTCTATGGCCTTTACTTCCAATGTATTTTAACTTTCTATTGTCATCTTCAACATTTCCAAATATATCAAAAGTTTCATTATCTATATATAGTCTATTATTATTAAACTCTTCTTTTAGATTTTCTAATGTTTCTTCAAGAAGATTTTTATTTAAATCATTTTCTCTAAGCATATTAATTAAATCTAAAACTTCTGTTTTAGCAATAAATAAGCTATCCATTTCTTCTTTTGATAATTTCTTTCTTTGAAGAGTATCTAATTTTTCTCCTAATTCATCTATTTCTGTTTGGAAATCAAATACTTTTTGTAATACCTTTTTATTTTCTTCTTTTTCTTCTTCATTTCCCATTTCTAGACTTAATTTTTCATCTTTATTAGAAAATTTCCAGAAATCAAAAATACTCTTTCTGTGTTTATCTATTTCTTCTATATATAAACTTGCATTTTTTACTTTAGAAATAATATTTTCTAATTTTAAAGTTGCAGCCTTTAAATCTTGATTTAGATTTTTGCAATTTTTTTCAGCTCTTTCTAATAGAGAATAAATTGTAACTAAATCTTCGATTGTATAAAATTTCTTTTCTTTAATAACTGATTCTACTGCATCTGTTTTTACTATTTGACTTTTTTCTTCATTTTCAAATAATTCTTCTTTTATTTCTTCTAATTTTTCTTTATCAGTAAGAACCTTTTTATTTGATTTTGGAGATTTGAAGAAGTATTTTACTTTTCCAATAAAAGTTTTTTTACACTCTAAATATGTTGAAATTTCTTTTTGTTTTATTAAATATTCATCTTCTTTTTCTTTTATATTAGAATTTATATTTTTTAATTTTTCTTCAACAGCTACTATTTCTTCATTTTGTGTTTTAATTTTATCAACTGCACTTTCAATTTCATTTTTTATGAAATCAGTAAGCATATCATAAGTAAGTCTTTTTCCATTCATATATAGTTCTAATCCATTGTTGCTATCTATTTTTGTTTCGAAACTGAAGTGATTTTTTATTTCTGTTTGCATAATAAATAATGCTTTTAGAAGTTTATAAAATTTAATTGCTTCTTCTCTAGTTTGTAATTTAACCTTATATGAACTTTTTACTTTTTCATATACAAAAGTTTCTCCAACAATTTGTAAAGACAATTTATTAGTTTTATCATACACTTCAAAAGATAATGCCCATTCTTTAGTAAAAAGCCATAAATAATTTTCTAAGTCAGCTATTTCAGTTCTGTTTAGATATTCTTCTGAATAATTTAATGCATTAATTGGAACATATATTTTCGGAGCAACTCTTTTTTTGCTTGTAATAAATTCCAATTTTGTTTTTAATAAATAAAAGAATTCTCCAAATGTTGTTTCTTTTGCACAAACCAACATAAAATATCTTCCAGTAGCTTCAGAATAATATATTTGCCACATATTATCTTTATTATACTTAACTTTAAATGGTTCTTTTTTCTCTAATTCTTTTTGTACAGTAGCAACTGTTTCTATTTCAGGTATAGTAACAGTATTTAACATCTTTAGAAAAGAAGTATATCTTTCTATTTCATCATCATTCTCTGCTGGCAAAATATATTTAAATAAAGGCATTGCTTTAGAATATTTATCTCTTAATGAATCAGTTCTCAAACATGGAGTAATTAAGATATCGATTTTATCTATTGGTACAAATTTAAAAACTCGATGATCTTTATCATTACTCAATCTAGAAACATTAAAATTAAGTGGTGAATAATCTATTATTTCATCTGGTATATTTTCTAAATCTAAATTTAAATAATTTAATTTTTTATCTAAATCATTTTTCGCAATATTCTCCATGTTTTTCCCCTTTCATTTACTATAAGAAAAAGTATATCATACAACAAATTTTTATTCAATTACATTATTATTATATTTTTTATAATTTTTTAGTATCTATTTCTTCTTGAATTTTACTTAAGAAATCTTCATATTTCATTTGGCCAATATCGCCTTCTTTTCTTGCTCTTACACCAACAGCATTTGCTTCTTTTTCTTTATCTCCTAAAATTAACATATATGGTACTTTTTGAAGTTGTGCTTCACGTATTTTGTAGCCTATCTTTTCTTGTCTATCATCTAGCTCAACTCTTATTCCTTCTTTTTCAAGTTTTTCTACAATTATTTGTGCATACTCTTTTTGATTATCTGATATTGGTAATACTTTTACTTGTATTGGTGCAAGCCATAATGGAAATGCTCCCGCAAAATGTTCTGTAATAATTCCTATAAATCTTTCAAAAGAACCAAATAATGCTCTATGAACTAAAATTGGAACCTTCTTTTCTCCATTACTATCAATATAAGATAAGTTAAATCTAAGTGGTAATTGGAAGTCTACTTGAACAGTACCCATTTGCCATTCTCTTCCTAAACAATCTTTCATTTTTATATCAATTTTAGGACCATAAAATGCTCCATCACCTTCATTAATTCTATATTGATCTTTTCCACATAACTCATCTAATACTTCTCTTAAATTTGCTTCTGCTTTGTTCCAAAGTTCAATATCTCCCATATAATCATCTGGTCTTGTAGAAAGAGTAAGTTCAAAATCTAATCCAAAAATTCCATATAAATATTTAGCAATTTCTATAATATCTTTTATTTCTGAACCTACTTGCTCTTCTGTAATAAAGTTATGTGCATCATCTTGTCTAAACATTCTTACTCTAAATAATCCATTAAGTTGTCCTGATTTTTCATTTCTATGAATAACATCTATATCATTAAATCTTAATGGTAAATCTTTATAACTTCTTAATTTTGAAGCATAAATTTTAATTGCATTAGGACAATTCATTGGTTTTAATGCTTGTTCTTTTCCATCAGAATCTGTTAAAATAAACATATCTTCTTTGTAATGATCCCAGTGTCCTGAAGTTTTCCAAAGTTCACTACTATTTAATTGTGGACCTGAAAATTCTAAATATCCTCTCTTTTCATGTTCTTTTCTCCAAAGGTCTATTAAAATATTCATCATCTTGAAACCTTTTGGCATCCAATATGCCATTCCTGGTGCTGTTTCATCAAAGAAAAATAGATCTAATTCTTTTCCTAATTTTCTGTGATCACGTTTTTTTGCTTCTTCAATCATATTTAAGTATTCATCTAATTCACTTGCTTTTGGAAAAGAAATTCCATAAATTCTTTGAAGCATCTTATTATGCTCGTCTCCTCTCCAGTATGCTCCTGATGAAGATAATAATTTTACAGCTTTTACTGCTCCTGTTGTAGGTAAATGTGGACCTCTACATAAATCTGTAAATTCTCCTTGTTTGTAAAAAGAAATAACTTCTCCTTCTGGTAAATTTTCAATTAATTCTACTTTATAAGGTTCTTCCTTATCTTTCATTAATTTAATTGCTTCATCTCTTGGAAGTTCAAATCTTTCAATTTCTAAATCTTCCTTAATTATTTTTCTCATTTCTTCTTCGATTTTTGATAAATCTTCTTCTGAGAATGGTTTTTCTACATCAAAATCATAATAAAAACCATTTTCAATTGATGGTCCTATTGTAATTTTAGCAGATGGAAATAGTCTTTTTACAGCTTGTGCCATAATATGAGAAGTTGTATGCCAATACATACTTTCTTCTACTTCCATTGTTTTTCCTCCATGTAATTTTACTTTAAACATAATAAATTCCTCCTTTGCCAAAATTTTTGGCTTATTAAAAATTTATTTTAAGCACTACCATACTTTTAGGGATTTTTAATTTTATAAATTCATTTTAAAATCAAAAATCCCCTACAAGTACTAAAGTACTTATAGGGGTAAGTTTATTCTCACGGTTCCACCCTACTGTTTAACTCAATTCAGATATTAACGCCATCTTCTTACGCGCCACTCTTTCGAGTGGGAACTCCAAGGTAGTTTTTCAAATATGTTTTCTTAAGCTAGCTTTCAGCCAGTGACTAGCTCTCTCTTTTAGTAACCTTTATTTTACTTTTCCTTTTCACAGTCCATATATACTATGTTAATATTTTACTACTCTTTTGAATTTATGTCAATTAAATATTTATGTATTTTATTTTTAATATCTATTGGATTCAATTGATACATTAAAAAAATTGAAACAACAGATAAAATTACTGATTTTATTATTTCTAATATTAATTTTCCATTTTCTTTATAAATTCTAATAAATGCTGGTATTCTCCAAAGAGGTGTAAGAATAAAAATTGTAAAAAATATAAATTCCAATATTTCTCCAATTTTCATAGTTTGTTTTTTATTTTCTTCTCTTATTTCAGGATCTAGATCTTTTAAAGATCTTTTAATATAAAAAATATAATTAATTATTGTTGCACTAACTATAAAAATTGATAGAGAAATTCTAGTTACAACTTCACTTCTTTCATCTTTATATGAATTTGCATCAATAAGAAAATATATTCCAAGTATTATAAGTAAAGTCGAAATTATAGTTATAGAATAAAATTTTGTAACTAAAGAAATAAGTTCTCCTAATTCTATTTTATTCCTTTTATGGTGTTTATGAAATATAAAAAAATATATTATTCCGTAAAAAAATTAAATATATTCCAACAAATATTGAAAATGTGCTAAATTTTATATTTTGTATAGAAAAAATTTCCATTTTATACCCTTTCACACTATAATTTTAAATAAAAATAAGATAAAAATTTTATTTATTTATATAATATTTTTTATCTAAAGGTAAATCAAATTTCACAATTGGAACATCTGATATATCTATGTTGTAAAACTTTTTAAATACTCCCTGAACATCTACTGATGTAACTTTTGTTTTATCTACTTCTAAAAGTTCTATCATGTCCTTAACTGCTTTTTCATCTTTTCCTTCTATTTCTAAATAAGTTGGTATATAAGGCCAAGAATCTATATCTAATTCTACATCATTTAAAATATATCTTGTTCTATTATTTTCTTGATAAGTATGAGATTTATATCCTAATTCATTCAAAATATCATTTGTTTCATCAAAATTTGATACTTCTATTTCTAATTCCTTAGTTCCATCTATATTTAGATTTTCTAATTTTTTAATTGTTAATGTAGTTCTTTTTCCATCTGTTCTTAATCTAACCCATTTTGAGTCTTGTTTTGGATTAAAATTATATATACGTCTCCTATAAGAAAAATCTGCTACTTTTTCTGCTCCTAAATTTTCTAATTTTTTGATTAATTCTTCTTTATTTATTTCTAAAACTCTTACTTCATATTCTGTGTGCATATTTTTCTCCTAAAATACTAATAATCTAAATTCATTATAACAATTTGAATTTGAAAAAGCAATTGGTAAATCTATATTTCATTTCTTTATCTTGATTTTTAATCCTTAAATATGTATAATATCTCTATGCTTATATAGCTCAGTTGGTAGAGCAACAGATTCGTAACCTGTAGGTCGGCGGTTCGATTCCGCCTATAAGCTCCATTAAATAAAATTATTATTAAAAAAATTATTTTCAATATTTTCTTAGCAACTAGTCATTTTTGATTAGTTGCTTTTATAGTATTAGTCTCCAAATTTGCTAATTTACATAAAAAGTGGTATAATATATGTATTAATATTCGTGTGGGTACAGCGAAACATAAAATGTACCTTTTTTAGTGAGTGTCCTTTGTTTATTTTGAGGGCATGCTAAAAAATGGAGGAAACATGGACGACACCCGGAGAGTAAAAGCAAGAAAACGCAGAAGATTTTTTTCCACAGTACGCTATATCTTAGAGTGCATTATTTGTATAATCGGTTTATGCACCATTATCACATTCGCAGGAACCAAGATACTCGGCTATAACATAGAATTTATCAAATCAGACCTTCCCAACAGTGACCCGAAACCAATGCGTTATAACAGTCCAAACAGCCAGCACTTTATTCTTCAAGAAGACAATGCAGAAGATTTTTGGCAAACACTCGAAGAAGTTTCTCTGAATCCTAAGAAGGAAGTAATTTTTTATACCGCTATCCCCTACGAAAAAGATGACGGCACTTGGGAAAACTTCTATATTCTCTCGTATGACAACAAGTAATCTCCAAACGAGGCAAGGCCATCTGGCCCTGCCTCGTTACTTTTTTTATTAATTATTTATTTAATTAATTTACACTGTTTGTCGTATTTTGAACAGTATTTGTTGATATTTCATTTGTATTAACATTATTCTGGACAACTGTGTTTGTATCTTCTGTTACTACAACATTATTTTGTATATCTACAACATTTTGTTGTTCTGAAACCTCATTAGTAGTATTTTCTGTAGTTTCTACTGGTTCACCTTCTGTTGGTTGTTCTTCAGTAGTAGTTGTATCTATATTTTTATAATATTTTTCATAATCTAAAATATATAGTTTTATAAGTTCACCTGAATCATCTGTTTTGATTAAATTTATAAATCCATTATCTTCATTACTATCCATATAAAGCGCCCAATCATCAATTACATTTAAAAAGCTAGAATATGATTCCAATTCTTTTAAAAGTTTAGCACTTTTTCCATCGTAATTAGCATCTAAAGTTACTTTATAAATACATACAGTATAATTTTCATTTGCTGCATCTTTATAATTTAAGAAGTATGCATAACCATCATATACATTTAGATTATATGCTTCTGAATCATATACTAATTCTTCTGTACCAGAATCAATTTTTGATTTATATATTTTTTTATCATCATTTGTATAATAAATATAGTCATCTTCTATGTTTACACTATATATTCTTTTACCTTTAAATATTGGCCTTGGATTTCTTCCATCTATATTCATTATATATGTTTCATACTCATTACTATTATCTGTTTTTAAAGAATTGTATACAATATATTTATCTGTAATTCCTAAATATCCGGTACCATTTTGAGCTATAACAGTTTTATTAGATCCATCTTGATTCATTCTTGCGATATTTGCATCTACATCAATATAATATACATATCCATTTATAACATATATTTCATAACAATCATTATTAAATTCATTATCATTAATAATTTCTAAATCTGTACCATCATTCTTCATTCTATATATCTTATTATCTATTGTATCAGTATCACTAAAAGGTTTTGACTCTACTCCAATAAAATATATATAATCTCCATAAGTATTAATTGATACTATTTCTTTTTGTATATCTGCTTCTTCTTCTGTTGCCACATTCATATATAATTCTTCTTTATCTGTACCATCTTTTTTTACTCTAAAAATTCCAACTTGAGAACTATCATCATTTGGTGCTAAATAATAAATCCAATTTCCAGATGTTGCAGCATAACCATAATTTCTAATATTTCCTATTGTATTTCCTTCTGTTTTTGCTTTCAATATTTTTATATTAGTAGCATTAAATACTTCTTTAACATTATTTATAATTCTATTAGTTCCACTATAATTAATAATAAGAACACTTATTGCAAATATGAAAATAAATAATAAAAGTATTATTGCTATTACTGTTTTTTTATTAACATTCTTTTTTTCATTTACTTTTTGTTCACTACTTACAGAAAACTTTTTATCATCTTCATTATTTTTTTTACTTCCATCATCATATTTTTCTGCATTAGTAATTTCCTCTAAAATTTTCTTTTGACATTCATCACAAATTTTTGTTTCCCCTTCAGGAATTTCTTTTCCACATTTTGTACAATGCATTTATTTATCTCCTTAATTTATAATTTTAGTTAATAATTAAATCAAATATTTTTATTCTTTTTTTAAAAAGAAAATTTCTTTGTGCCTTTTATAAAATTCAATAAATCAATTGTATCAAAAATATCAAATGTTTTTTCATTTAAGATACAAGCTGCTGTTTGAAATTCATTTGTTAATACTTTTGTTCCTTTTATTGAATTTAAC
Source organism: uncultured Clostridia bacterium (assembly GCA_947632605.1). Lineage (GTDB taxonomy): Bacteria > Bacillota > Clostridia > TANB77 > CAG-508 > Scatovivens. The sequence continues at coordinate 64,532 of CANRPX010000003.1, forward strand.
ATATCAATAGCATCAAAAATTGAAACTGTTCCATCGCCATCAACATCACCTTTTTTTACTACCTTATATGTTTTACCACTTGTTGTAATTGTATACCCTGTTCCTAAAGCACCAGATGTTACAACTTCTCCATTTGATTTTTTAATAACTGCATCAGTAAATTTTGTTTTTATATTTTCTGCACTTATATCTGGTAAAATATTAATATTTGTATCAGTAACTTTAATATCTTTTTCTAAATCCACTGATGGAGTAGTTGGTGTTGGTTCTTCAACACTTGGCTCACTTGGAGTTGTTGGTGTAGATTGTGGTGGATTAGTAGCTTGTCCTGGAGAAGATGTTCCAGAGTTACTTCCAGTTGAACCTTTTGAAACAATATGTTGATTTCCATCAGTTGCTCTTGCGGCATATCCATAAGTACCATCTTGGTTAGATACAATTAAATCCCAATAATATCCATCTACTGGACTAGTTGCTCTTTGGAATATTTTTATTGATTCATTATTATTTAATGCACCAATTTTTGTTCCACTTAAACTTCCAGCTGCTCTAACTGTTAATGAACTAGAAATATTTTGTACTGTGCCTTCTTCATAAGTAACTTTATTTGCAATAGATACATTTGGTCTTTCATAGCTTTTTGCTGACATATTTTTAAATAAAGGAATTATAAAAGTATGAGCACCATTAAGGTTCGTATAATAACTCTTAAGGCTTGTACCTTGTGTTTGAGCTGCCATTATATTTTGTTGATATTGGTGTGATCCTATTGAAGATCTGCCAGATACATTAAATTTTTGATAATAAAATGTATTTTGACTATAATCATTCATATAACTATTTCTTACTATTTCTGTTCCTCCAAAAATAGAAGCTCTTCTTGATGTCCATCCATGTTCTTGTGCATATTTTAATCCATTTGTGATTATTTTATCTTTTCCATTTCCAGTAGCACCAAAATTGAAATAATTATATACACCAACATAACTACCATTATATCCATTTCCATTACTTAAAGTAGAACCTTGAGATCCATGTTCATTTATTATTTTAGCTACTAAAAAATATGCATTTATTCTATATTGATTAGCAGCATCTACAATTGCATGTATTACTTCTTGATTATTTATAAAAGAACCATATTTAGATACTACTCTTGCTATATCATCATAAGAAGCATCAGCACTTTCTAAATCTTTAAATTGAAATACATCTGTATCATTTATAGAATTTCTTGGATCCATCATATATGATAATGCTTGTAAAGAAGCACAGCACCAAGATCCATTATCATATTTTGTTGCCCCACATATTGGGCAAATCCATAATCCATCATAATTACTTGCTTTTTGAACTAAATTTCTAGGACTTCTTCCATGCCCTTGAAATTCTGCTACTAATGCCTCATTAAAATCAAATCCAGTATAATATACTAAGAAAGTATAATTTGGATGTCTTCTTTGCATATCTTGTATTAAAGCTTTATATCCTGGATATATACCATCATCTATTGCGTTTATATCACGAGATAATGTTCCTTTTGGCATATCAGCAGCATAAGATTTATTATTTGTTATAGGAGAAAAAACAAGTAGCAAATATTGTAATAATGCTAATATTATTACAATCGCTAATATTCTTTTTCGTAACACCTATATCACCTCTTTCGTATGTACAATTTTCCACATTATTTTACAATTAAATTATATATATAATAAATTTTAAAGTCAATGATTTAGATATTACATTTATATTAAAAAAATGCCAAAAGAATACACTTTTGACATTTTTTTGTTACCATTTTTATACATAATTTATAAAAAACTTTACACTAATTTTATTATTTGTTCCCAAGGTAATTCTGGTTTTCCAAAGTGCCCATAATTAGTTGTTTTCTTGTATATTGGTTTTCTTAAATCCAATGTTTCAATTATTCCTCTCGGAGTCAAATTAAAACTATTATTTATTTTCTTCACAATATCATTATCAGGTATTTTTCCTGTTCCAAAAGTATCTACATAAATAGAAACTGGTTTTGCAACACCTATTGCATAAGAAAGTTGTATTTCACATTTTTTTGCAAATCCATTTGCAACAATATTTTTAGCTATATATCTTGCCATATAAGCAGCAGATCTATCTACTTTAGTTGGATCTTTACCTGAAAATGCTCCTCCTCCGTGTCTACTATAACCTCCATAAGTATCAACTATTATTTTTCTACCTGTTAATCCACTATCTCCTAAAGGCCCTCCAATAACAAATCTTCCAGTTGGATTTATAAAATATTTTGTATCTTTATCTAATAGTTTTTCTGGAACTACTGGTTTTATAACATATTCTTTTATTTCTTCTTTTAGTCTATTAAGATTTACTTTTTCATCATGTTGACTAGACACTACAATTGTATCTATTCTTTTTGGCTCTCCTTTTTCATATTCTACTGTTACTTGGACTTTTCCATCTGGTTTTATATAACTTAAAATATTTTTCTTTCTTACATAAGCTAGTCTTTTAGCTAATTTATGTGCTAAACAAATAGGCATTGGCATATATTCTTCTGTTTCATCAGTTGCAAAGCCAAACATCATTCCTTGATCTCCTGCTCCTTCTGATTCTTCTTTAGAACCTTGTTTTTGTTCTAAAGACTTGTCCACACCTAAAGCAATATCTTGAGATTGTTTAGATATATTTAACAATACTTTGCAAGTTTTATAATCAATGTCAGTTTCAGCATTATTAAAGCCAATTTCTTTTATTGTATCTCTTACTATTTTTTCAATATCTACTTCAGCATTTGAAGTTATTTCTCCTGTTACTAGAACTTGCCCTTTTCCAGCAACAGTTTCGCATGCAACTCTTGAATATGGATCTCTTGCTAGATATGCATCTAAAATACTATCAGATATGTAATCACAAAGCTTATCTGGATGTCCCTCTGTTACACTTTCAGATGTAAATAACCTTTTCATAAAACCTCCTAAAGTCTTAAAAATTTAAAACTTATTTTATAAAAAAATAGCTCTACAAAAAGTAGAGCTTATGAATAACCATTATTATATAATCATCATTCAAAACACTACTTATTGTGCTTTGACGGTATTAGCACCTAATTTAATAGGTTGCTGTGGAGTCATTAAGCCGCTCTCTCGTCCACTCTTGATAACTTTTATTTACTTTTTCTATTTTACAACACAAAATGCATATTGTCAAGGTTTTAACACATTTTTGGCTTATACTTATTTAGCTTGATACCAATTTTTTCCTTCTTCAACTTCAACAATTAATGGAACATTAAGTTTTGCAGCATTTTCCATACATTCTTTTAAAATTTTCTTAACTTCTTCTTTTTCTTCTAAAGGAGCTTCTATAATAAGTTCATCATGTATTTGTAAAACTATTTTTGATTTTAAATTTCTGTTTTTTAGTTCATTATATACTTTTATCATAGCAATTTTCATTATGTCAGCGGCAGTTCCCTGAATTGGAGTATTCATAGCTGCTCTTTCTCCAAATTTTCTTACCATATAATTTTTAGAATTCAATTCTGCAATATATCTTCTTCTTCCAAAAATAGTTTCAACATATTCTTTTTTCTTAGCACTTTCAACAACATCTGACATATAGTCTTTTATACCATGATATGTTTCTAAATATTGTTCAATATATTGTTTTGCTTCTTTTCGTTTTATATCTATTTGTTCTGCTAATCCAAAATCACTAATTCCATATACAATTCCAAAATTTACAGCTTTTGCTTTACTTCTTAACTGTTTTGAAACTTCATCAACTGGAACTTTAAATACTTGTGATGCACTAATAGTATGAATATCTGCTCCAGAATTAAAAGCATTTATCATGGTTTCATCATTTGCAATATGTGCTAATATTCTAAGTTCAACTTGAGAATAATCTGCATCTACAAATACTTTTCCTTCTCCTGCTTTAAAAACTTTTCTTAATTTTTTTCCAATTTCTGTTCTTGTAGGTATATTTTGTAAGTTTGGTTCTGTACTACTCAATCTACCTGTCGCAGTTACTGTTTGATGGAAAAATGTATGAATTTTTCCAGTTCTTAAATTTATAAATGGTATCATTCCTTCTACATAAGTAGAATTTAACTTCATAAGTTGTCTATATTCTAAAATTTTTTCTATTATTGGATGTGAATCTCTAATTTTTTCTAATGCATCAACATCAGTTGAATAGCCACTTTTAGTTTTTTTAGTTGGTGTTAATTTTAATTTTTCAAAAAGAATTTCAGCTAATTGTTTTGTAGAATTAACATTAAACTCTTCTCCTGCTAAACTATAAATATCTATTCTTAGTTCTTCAATATGTTTTTTTAGATTTTCACCATATTTTATTAATTCTTTTTCATCTATTAACATTCCTTCCCATTGCATACTTGCAAGTATTGTTGCAATAGGCATTTCAATATTATTAAATAAATCTAAAGAGTTAATTTTTCTTAAATTTTCTATTAATTTCTCTTTTGACTTTCCAATTACATAGCAATAAATAGCATATTTATAATCTGATTTTTCTTCAGAATCTGCTTCTGTATCAAATAAACTTGTTTGAACTTCTGACTTATCACTTTCAGAATGTTTTGTAGATAAATCTAAATTTAAATATTGTATTGCTATTTCTTCTAAAGAATAAGCATTAGATGTTGCATTTATAATATATGCTGCAATCTCTGCATCAAACATCATATTCTCTGGTGTTATATCTTCTTGTTTTAATAAAATGTAATCTTCTTTAATCTTATATCCACATTTTAAAATATTAACATCTTCAAATATTTTTTTGAAATTTGTTTTATCAAACTTAATATTATAAACAGTATTTTCATTTTCTAAATAGATATTAATAAATTTTATTTCTTTTTTTATTATAAAATTAAAATCTTCTTTATTAGCTGTTTCAAAATAATAATTTAATATCTTTGTTTCATTTATTTTTTCTATAATATTTTCTACATCTTTTTCTTCTTTTAGTTCTTTATATTCAAAAAGTTTTTCAGATGTTTCAGGTATTATAGGCTCTTCTTTTTCTAATTCAAATCTTTCTATATATCTATTAAATCTCAATTTTTTAAATATTTCTAATACTTTTGGTCTGTTCCATTCTACAATTTTAAAATTAGATAAATCTTTTTCAATTGGAGCATTAATATCTATTCTTCCAAGTTCTCTAGAAAGCATTGCTAAATCTTTATTATTTTCTAAATTTTCTTTTAGCTTTCCTTTAGCAATTTCTTCTCCATTTTCTAATTTATTATATATATTTTCTATTGTTTTATATTCTTTAATTAAATTTAATGCTGTTTTTTCTCCAACTCCTGGAACTCCTGGTATATTATCAGAAGTATCTCCCATTAAACCTTTTACTTCTATTAAATCTTTTGGTTCTACTCCATAAACTTCTAAGATTTTATTTTTATCAAAATTCTCTATTTCTGTTTTTCCGTTTTTAGTTCTTGGTATTCTAATTATTATTTTATTTGATGCAAGTTGAAAAGAATCCCTATCTCCTGTAAGCAAAGTAACTTCAATTCCTTGTTTTTCTGCATATTTTGCAAGTGTTCCTAAAATATCATCAGCTTCATATCCAGGTTTTTCTATTACAGCTATATTCATAGCTTCTAAAACTTCTTTCATTATAGGCATTTGCATTGCAAGTTCATCAGGCATTCCTTTTCTTGTACCTTTATATTCTTTATACATTTCATGCCTTTTAGTAGGATGTTTTACATCAAAAGCAACAGCTAAATAATCTGGCTTTTCATCTTCTAATAATTTAAACATTATTGCTAAAAAACCATAAATAGCATTTGTATATGTTCCATCTGCTGTCTGTAACATCCTGCTACTCATTATTCCATAAAAAGCTCTATTTAAAATACTATTTCCATCAATAATTGCTATTTTTTCCAATGTTTCCTCCAATTATAATTAAAATTTATTCTTTATAACTACTTCTTCTTATTATGGCTACTACTAAAATTAAAATTGCAATTCCTACTACCACACCTAAAAATCTTCTATTTCCAACTGCTGGTAAATTACCAGATTTTGTTGTATCATCAGTATTATTATTTGTTTCATTTTGTGTATTATTTGCATTATTAACATTATTTTCTGTTTCGTGATTATCATCCCAAATAACAGTGTCTGCATAATCTTTTAATTTTGAAAAATCTGCTTCTGTATTTATCGTTAAAGTAGAAATAAGTTTATATGAATTGTTTTCTTCTCTTTTTTCAACTGACCATATAAAAGAATTTATGTCATTAGAATCATCTATTAATTCATTATTTTTATATATTGAGTTAATATATTCAATAACTCTATTTGGAAAATCATTAACTTCTATTGTCTTTGCACCACCTGATACAAGTTCATTTCCATTTTCATCAATTATTGTATATGATCTATCACTATTAAAATTACCTTTCCATTTACTATTTAAATGAGTTACTGAAAAATATGCCATTGAATCATTAAATTCTATTCCTTTTATATCTGCAATAGCTACATATCCTAACATTGGTAATATTAAATTTTCTGTTTGCTTTTTATAATCATTATAAGACATTCCATTTTTTATAGGCATTTCCAATGAGAAAGTAACTTCTTCATCTAATGTGTATTTTAATGAATATTTTTCATTATTTTGCGTTGTTATAAGAATTGTATTATCATCTTTCACTTCAATTTTATAATTATTACTATTATCTTGAGAGGATACAAATTTTTGAAAAGAACTTTTTAAATTTTCATTTGAAATTTCATTTTCTACTGCATAAGTGTTGAAAAAATTACTTAATAATATAAAAAATATTATTATAGCAGTAGTTATTTTTAAACCAGTAGTTTTCATATAAACTTCTCCTTTCTAGAATTTTAAAGCTTTTTTATATATAAATGTATACAATTTGATTAGAGTATATCATATAATTTATTTTTTTGCTACTAATATTTTTTAAATGCAAAGAGAGAGATATTCTTTCGAATTCTCCCTCTTGCCCACACAGGAAGTCCTGTATGAAAAGACTATTACCTGATCATACGTGCCAAGTAAACTCCAGAGGCCGAAGCCATCATGAGTCCACGAGTCAGGCCGCAACCATCACCAATGGCATACAGTCCACTCACGCTGGTTTCCAGCGAAGTGCTGAGTTCGACTTTGTTAGAGTAGAACTTCAGCTCAGGACCATAGAGCAGATTGTCCGGATCTGCGAATCCAGGTGCAACCTTTTCCATCATTTCGATAAACCCAAGGATGTCCATGAGTTCACGATAAGGCATTGCCAGGCTGAGATCGCCAGCAGAAGCCGCCTTGAGTGTGGGAACAACCGAGTTCTTTGCCAGTTCTTCAGGCCATGTCCTCTTACCGATTCGGATATCTCCCAACCTCTGAACAATCACGTTACCACCAGCCAAGGCATTCATGTTCCTTGCGATGTTCCGCGAATACTCCATCGGATTCGGCATATCCTTCAGGTTAAGAGAGACCAAAAGAGCCAAATTCGTGTTGGTACTTTTGGTGTCTTTTAAGGCATGTCCGTTTACGAGCGTAATCCCTCCGTCATAAACCTCAGTGGTAACGAAACCGGATGGATTCTGGCAGAACGTTCTCACTTTGTCATTGTACGGTGCAGGTTTTGCTATGAATTTACCTTCGTAAAGGAGTTCGTTAATCTGAGCCATGACAGAGTCTTTCAGCTCATAACGAATACCTACGTCGATAACGCCAGATGCGGTCAAGATATCGTGCTCATTGCACAAATTCAAGAGCCAGTTTGCACCCACGCGTCCAATAGCCAAAACAACAGCGCCGGCCTCAACCGTCTTGGTTTCACCACCATTAGAGTGATAGATTACACCATAAACGGTATTGTCCTTGATGAGAAGATCCTGAACTTCGGTTTCGAACAGGAACTCCACTCCGTGTGCTTCGAGATACTTCTCAATCTTCTGGTACAAAACGTGTGCTTTGTCAGTACCAAGATGACGAATCGGAATGTTGATGAGATCCAGTCCAGCCGTCTCGGCAGTCTTTCGAATCAGGGAAATCTCTCCCGGATGATCGATGCCTTCAAGCTTTTCTGTTGCCCCAAACTCCAGATACACCTTATCGGTGTAGTCGATCAGGCGCTTAGTGTTGTCAACGCCAGCGTACTTGTGCAGGTTGCCCCCAACGTAGAAGTCATCGTCCTCTTCGTTGTAGAGAGACAACTTACCATCGGAAAAGGCACCCGCCCCGGAAAAGCCGTTCATGATCTGGCAAAATGGCTTGCACTTAACACATTTTCCAGTAACAGCTGCCGGGCAGTTACGGTTTTCTACTCTCTTACCCCGTTCAATGAGCAGGATGCTCTTATCGGGATGGAATCGAACCATTTCAAGCGCAAAGAACGCACCTGCAGGTCCTCCTCCTACTACCACATAGTCAAATCTCTTCTCTTTCACTTTGGAAATGCTCCTTTCAATTGTCTTGCTGAGAAATTGGTTGACAGTTGCACTAAATCAAGACAATAGCCTCCTTCCTAAAGCACAAGTCTTGTGCTTTTTGTATCAGTGCAAAGTCAAAGACTTTACATAATTTTAGTATACATCAAAAAGAAAAAAGTGTCAATTTCTAGTAAAAAAATTGACACTTCTAATTTTAAATTAATTTATTCTTCATTATCAAACATTAATTTTAATTTTTCACCTATTTCATAACCTTTTTTATAAAAATCTTCTACACTCATCTTTAAATATCCACGTCTATAACAAAGTTCTAAGGTTACTGGTCCATTATAATTAGTTGATTTTAATTTCTTTGTTACATTTTCCCAATCTAATGTTCCGTCAAAAGGCAATAAATGTAAATCATCTGTTTTATCATTATCATGTAGATGTACAGCAAACACTTTATTTTTAAACTTATTAAAATCAAATTCATCATTAAAATGAACATGATAATGTCCTGCATCAAAACATATTCCCAAGTTTTCATTGTGAATATTATCTAGCACATATTCTAAATACCCTTTTATTTTAGTATTTTCAAATGCAACTTTTATACCTAAAGACTCTGCATAATCTACAATTTCTTGTATTCTTTTTAATCCTACTTCATTATATGGTGGTGCATCATATTTGCTAGTCAAATGCATTACAACAATTGGAACTCCATTTTCCTTCATGTCCTTTATATCATTTTTATATCTTTCTACTAGCTTATCACCATCACTTTTTTTACTCCAAATATCATTTATATTTTGATATCCTAAATGAGCAAAAATAATATTTAAACCTTTTTCTCTTATGTACTTTATCTGTTCTTCTTGTGAAGGATTAAAATCTTTATCATACCATTGTATAAAAACATTTTTAAAACCTGCTTTTTTTATTGCATCTATTGTTTCGAATGCATTAACACTTTTATTACTATTATTTACAACAACTGCTATTTCTCTATTCATTTTCTAAAAAGTACCTCTTTCTTAATAAAAAATTATCAATTACCAACTATTTAATAAAATTAAATATAGAATAAAAATTATCTAAATTTATACCATAAATATCTAATTCTAAATTTTTAATTCCTAATCCCATTAATTCACTGCCAGGCCCAGTTGGTACAACATATATCATACTATTATATACTGGAATTAATATACTTATTATTATATAAATCACATAAAGCACAATAAATTTATTTGTTTTTGGTTTTTTATCTATAAAAATTTTTAGCATAAATATAATATTAATTATTTCTAATATAGTAAAAAGAATATAATTTATACTCTTACTTTCAATTTGAATTATCTGCATTAAAATCATACAACATATTGGAATTACTACCAATACTATTGATATAATTTTTAAGAATATTTCTTTTTTCATAAAAGCCTCACATTTTTATTTTTCAATAAGCACTAATACTTACATTTTTCTTTTAGCTCTGATAAATTTTTAGACAAACTTATTATTTCTAATGGTATTTCAATGAGCTTATTATTAACTGCAACATAATTCTTAAACTGAATATTAGATATATCTATGGCATTCTCTAATTCTTTTATAACATAATGAAGTTGTATACAATGAGGAGATTTATCTACTGTTGCAAAAATTATATTTTTTACTTTTTTTCTTGCTATCATACCAATTATTTTAGATACTACCATATTTAAATGCTCTTTTTCTAAACATACATCATAAATATTTGAAGATATTTCTTCTAATTCTTTATATGCATTAGGCTGCATACTTTCTAAACAGCTACCTACTATTATCATCGTTTCTTGAGTATCATAACAATTAGTTTTCAGTAAATCTTTCATTGCTATATTCTCTCCTTTATTTTATCTCATCTATATTATTTTCCTTTAAATATTGTATTCTTTTACTTCGCAATTTTCTATTCCATATTCAGCTAAATTTCCATTTTTAGGTATTCCTTCAAAATAGCATCTGAAAATTCTTGATACACCTCCGGTGTGCTACAATCAAAATTGTTTTTTCAGGATATTTGACTTTTAAATCATCTATAAAATTATATATTCTTTTTTGAAAGTCAGATATATTTTCTCCATTAATACTTTTGTAATCATAATCCATATCCCAATAATCTGGTAAATATTTCTTTCCTTCTAATAATCCATAATTCATCTCTGTTATTCTTTTATCTATTATAATTTTTTTATGCATATTAGTATTTATTATTTGGGCTGTTTGTACTGCTCTTTTTAATGGTGAAACTATAATAAAATCTATATTGTATTTTTCTAATATATTTCTAACTACTTCAGCTTGACTTATACCTATTTCATTTAATTCTAAATCTGATATACCTTGCATTCTTCTTGGATTATTTAAATCTGTTTGTCCATGCCTTACAAATAAGATTTTCATTTTTTCTCCTTACATTAAATTTTTTTATCTTTTTCTATCTGTTTTTTATATCTGTCTTCCTCTGAAAAAATGCAACCACAATATTTTTGCATGTATAATCCTAATTCTCTTGCTTTTGCTTGTCCATCTCTAAATCCAATTCTAAAATCTCTATATAGAAAGTTTATATCATATTTTTTTGAAAGATTTTCACATAATTTTTTTATATCATCATGTTTTTGATATGGACTTACTAAAAGAGTAGTAGTAAAGGTATCAAATCCATTTTCTTTTGCATATTTTACAGTTTCTTCTAATCTAACTTTGTAGCAATAATTTATACATCTATTTTCTAAATCATTTGCTACATTTTTACAAAATTCATCTAATCCATAATTTTCATTAATAATTAGTTTTACTTTTACCATTTCAGAATATTGAATTAAAGTATCTCTTCTTGTTTTATATTCTATATAAGGATGTATATTAGGATTGAACCAATATAAAGTTGGTTCAATATTTTCTTCTCTTAAAGAGTCTATACAATATACACTACATGGTGCACAACAAGTATGCATTAATAATTTCATTTTTATTTCCTTTCTTATTCCCAAAAACATACAGTATATTTTGTCTTATAATATTCTTCAGGTGAATGATCTCTAAAATAACTTTTTTCAGAAACTATTCCCATAAGCACTGAGATTATAAAAGTATATACTGTAACTATTAACAATAAATGTTGTAATATTTTTTTTGCTTCATCTGTTTTTAATGCATTATATATAACTAAAAAGATTAAAATTCCTGCTAAAACAAACATCCAAGCATAATCTATCAAATATCTTGGATTACTTCCTGCCATCGTTACACTTATAATTAATATCAGTGTACCTATTATTACTAAAGAATTTATTATACATTTTACTTCTTTATTTTCTAATAGTTTATTTGCTTTTTTTATAAGAAATACTAAAAAACAAATTGGAGCTATCATAAATAGTCCACCAAGCATTGCTTCAACAAAGTAATAGCCATAAAATGTAGGAATATTATAATTATTTGTTATAAAAGGAAAATCTAATATAAATGTAGGAATACTAAATAAATTAGTTATTATTCCAATTGGAATAACATAAATTCTACTTTTTAAATTATACATATTTGCTATTGTTAATTGGTATTTTGCTCCAAAATCAAATACATTTCCAAATCTTATATAGTTATAGTACATAAGAGAAATTCCAACAGCAATATAAGGTATTCCTACCGCAAAAATCAATTTAAATAAATTCTTTTTATTTTGTTTAAAATCTTTTAAATTTTGAATTAATAATTTTAAAAGATATGGAACTATAATAAGTGATGCCAATAAATCTGTTGGTCTACAAGCAACTGACAACGCTAAACATAGAGATCCTAAAAATATATTAATATATTTTCTTTTATCTGTTTCACTAGATTTTAATATAAAATACATTCCTTGTAATACAAAGTATAATCCGAACTATTATAACCATTTCATATACTCTAGACATTCCATTAGCATAAAGTACTAGACTTCCAGAACATAATATAATTAAGTAACATACTACATTTTTAAACGGAATTTCATCAAAATATTTTTGTAAAATTTTAAGTAATATTTCTTTTAACAATATAAATATAAAAATTGAAAAAACAAATACTACTACTGAAACTTTTAAATATTTGTGAAAAATTAAATTATATGGTAGAAATGTTAGAAGTAATGGTAATATTCCAAAATAAATATATTCGTGTCCATTAAAATAAGCTGTATCCCAATCATAATCTATGTCTCTTCTAACAGACTGATCTCTAGATAAGCAATCATAAGGATTTTCAAGTTCTGATAATTCTTTACTTGGTTCTTTTAAAAGATAAAATTGTTTTTGTTTTACAGCCTCTACAAAATCCTTATTGTATATACCTCCTTCTGTATTTAAAAAGCTTAATAAACCTTCATCTATATTTTTTTCTTCATCAGAATAAGAATTAATACAAGACAATATTACCATAAAAATTAATAATATTAATAATAAAAATAATTCTTGTTTAAAATTCTTTTTAGAATATGTTTCATTTAAAAAATTTGATTTTCTAAACAAATCTAAAAAAGATAAAAACATAAATATTGAAATAAATCTAATTATACTAAATTCAAAAGGTATTTTTTCATTTATTATAACTTTATCTATTTTTTCTTCTTCGTATAATGTTTTATCTACTGCAATTTCAATTTTTTTAGTTTCGCCTGATAAGTATAATGGTACATATTTTGATTTTTCATAATCTTGAACATAAGTTTTAGATTTTAATTCTATAAATTCATTGCTTGTCTCATCTGAAAATAAAATTTGATATTCTGTTGTTTCTTCAAAATTCTTTAATTCTAATTTTACAGTACCAACTTTTTGATTTATATTTTCTATTTTTAAATAAACTTTCGTATCTTCTTCATCATATTCTAAAGCTTCTAAATTATCAAAAGTTTTTTCTTGATATTTTCCAAATAAAAGACGATAAGAAGTAATGTTAAAAACAATTACTTCTAAAAAAAGTGTTATAAGAAATATTATTAAGAATCTATAATATTTTTTCATAAGTTATCCTCTTTTTATTACACAAAATTTTACAGAAATTATGCATTTTCTGTCTTTGTTTCGTGATACTCTTTTTCTGTATTTACATTCCAAATATTATCTTTTGACTTGATTCCTTTCTTTATATTTTCTACTGTTTCAAAAGAAGTTGCCATAGAATGATCCATATTATTATATCTATGTTGTCCATTTCTACCTACGCAAAATAAATTTTCATAATTATTAAGATATTCAATAAGCTTGTCCATTTGATCATAAGTATCAAAATATGCTGGATATGCTTTTTTAATTTTTTCTCTATGAGAATCTAAGACATCTTCTTTATCTATTATTCCTAAAGATACAAGTTCATTTATTGCGAAGTCTGAAAATTCCTTATCTTCCATATTCCAATATTTATCGCCTTCTTGACATGTATACTCTAGTCCTATCCACACAGTATTTTCAGCATCTTTAACTAAATATGGTGACCAGTTATTAAATATTTGAAGTCTTAACATTTTTACTTCTGGTTCTTGCACATATATCCAACAATCTGGAACGATATTTCCTAAAGTTTTTATTTTTGTTTTGTTTTTTAACTTTAATTTTTTTACTAGTACACCAACAGTTTGAAAATCAACATAAGGAAGTCCTTTTGCAATATTTATAATATCTTCTGGAACCTTATCTCCTTTAAATCCTAAAGTCAAATCTTTAACTGGCATTGAAGAAATAAAAATATCTCCTTCTATTACTTCTGTTTTTCCATTTACTAAACATTCAACTGATTTTACAGAATTATTTTTAATATTTATATTTCTAACAGAATATCCTTTTTTTATTGTTCCACCTTTTTCTTCAATTTTGGTTGCTAATGTTTCCCAAAGTTGTCCTGGTCCATATTTAGGATACCAAAATTGTTCTATTAAAGATGTTTCAACATCTTTTTTGTTTTTGTTTCTTCCAAAAAGTTTTGAAAACGCATCTTTTATAACAGCTTTAATAGATACACCTTTTACTCTTTGAGCTCCCCAATCTGCTGAAATTTCACTTGGATGTCTTCCCCATAATTTTTCTGTATATTTTTCAAAAAACATACTATATAAAACTTTTCCAAAACGATTTATATAAAAATTTTCTAGAGAATCTTCCTTCTTTTTAACAAATATTGTTTTTAAATAACTAAAACCTGCTTTTATTGTTCTTATTAATCCCATGTTAGTAAAAGTTTGCAATTTTAAACTTATTGGATAATCAAAAAATTTTTTCAAATAATAAATTCTTGATACCCTTGTTCTTAAAAGCATAACTGTATCTTCTTTTTCTGGATTAGGTCCACCTTGTTTTAATGGTTTTTCTCTTTCTAATTTTTCATCATCAAATGAATTTGCTCCTTGAATTGGCATTAATTCTTCCCAAAAGTCCATAACTCTATTATCTTTTGAAAAAAATCTATGTCCACCAATATCCATTCTGTTTCCATTATATTTAACTGTTTTTGAAATTCCACCAATATCTTGTGATTCTTCCAAAATTAAAACTTCATAATCTTCTTTTCCATCTTTTAATAATTCATATCCTGCTGTTAGACCTGCAGGTCCAGCTCCTATTATTACAACTTTTTTCATCTCTTACGTATTAGTTTATTTTACTAATTTTTCCTTTCTTATAATTGTAAATTTTAATTTATATACTCAATTCCCAAGTGTTCATATCCTGCAGCTGTAACAATTCTACCTTTTGGAGTTCTAGCTAAAAAACCTATTTGCATTAAATATGGTTCATACACATCTTCTATTGTAGTAACTTCCTCATTCAATGTAGCAGCTAATGTATCAGCACCTACAGGTTTTCCTTTATATTTGTATATTATTGTTTCTAATATTTTTCTATCCATATCATCTAGTCCTAAATCATCTATGTCTAATTTATCTAATGCTATTTTGGTGATATCTAATGTTAAAGATCCATCTCCTAAAACCATAGCATAGTCTCTAATACGTTTTAATAATCTATTTGCAATTCTTGGAGTTCCTCTAGAACGTTTTGCAAGTTCTTTTGCTGCTTCTTTTTCAACTTTTAGTCCTAAAATCTCACTTGATCTTTCAATTATAGTTGTTAAATCTTTTACAGAATATAATTCTAGTTTTTCTACAATTCCAAATCTATCTCTTAAAGGTGCTGCTAAAGCTCCAACTCTTGTAGTTGCACCAATTAAAGTAAATTTTGGTAAGTCTAATCTTATAGATTTAGCAGTTGGTCCTTTACCAATAATAATATCTAAACAAAAATCTTCTAAAGCTGGATATAATATTTCTTCTATACTTTTGTTTAATCTATGTATTTCATCAATAAATAAAACATCATTTTCAGAAAGATTTGTAAGAAGTGCTGCTAGGTCTCCTGGTCTTTCTATTGCTGGTCCTGATGTAACTTTTATATTACTTTCAAGCTCATTTGCAATAATATTAGAAAGTGTTGTTTTTCCAAGTCCTGGTGGGCCATATAAAAGAACATGATCAAGAGATTCTCCTCTTTTCTTAGCAGCCTCTATATAAACTTTCATACTCTCTTTTACTCTTGTTTGTCCAATATACTCGCTTAATCTTTTTGGTCTTAATGAAACTTCCGCTAAATCTTCATCTTCTATTAAATTAGGATTTAATATATTTTCCTCCATTTTACCTCCATTATTAAATAATGTTATTTAAACCTGTATCATATTCTAAATTTTCCATAAAAGGATATAATTCTTTTACTCTTTTTAAAGTGTATATTGCATTTTTTTGATGAGGACATTTTTCAGGAGCATTTTTTAATTCATTTTTATAACAATTTTTATTTAATTTATAAATTAAATATCTACAATTTAGATATGTGTAAAAAATCTTATAACCATTCTCTAAATCTTCCCAAAACATTTCAAAAGTATAGTTGCTATCCAATTATTTTCTCCTTATATTATTTTATCATTTCTAAAAATTCTTTTTCTGTAATCACTGATATTCCAAGTGATTGAGCTTTTTGCAATTTACTACCACTATCTTCTCCTGCTAAAACATAAGTTGTCTTTTTAGATACAGAAGATGAAGTTTTTCCTCCAAAGTTTTCAATAATTTCTTCTGCCTCTTTTCTAGAATAATTTTCTAATCCACCTGTCAAAACAAAAATCATACCTTCAAATCTGTTATCTGTGTTTTCTTTTTCTTCTTCTTGCATATTTATTCCTTGATTTTTTAATTTTTGAATTAAATCTTTTGTTTGATTTTGAGAGAAGAAATCAAAAATACTTTGTGCCATTATTTCACCCATATCTTCAATTTGAAGTAAATCTGCCACAGTAGCATTTTGAAGTGTATCTATATTTTTATATTTTTTTGCTAATTGTTTTGCTGCTTTTACACCAATATGTCTAATTCCTAAACCATTTAATAATCTATAAAACTCATTATTTTTACTTTCATTAATACTATCTATTAAATTTTGTGCAAATTTTTTTCCATCTTTTTTTAATGATGCTATATCTTCTAATTTTAAATTGTATAAATCAGAAATATTTGAAATCATATTACGATTTAAAAACTCTTCTATTATACTATCTCCTAAACCTTTTATATTCATAGCTTCACGAGAAGCAAAGTGAAGTATATTTCTATATTGCTTAGCAGGACATTCAATTCCAATACATCTTACTGCAGATTCTCCTTCTTCTCTTATAGCATCAGCTCCACAAACAGGACATTTTTTAGGCATCTCAAAAACTTTTTCTGTGCCATTTCTCTTTTCTTTTTTCACGCCTACCACTTCTGGTATTACATCTCCTGCTTTTTGTATTAAAACTATATCTCCAATTCTTAAATCTTTTTCTTTAATAAAATCTTCATTATGAAGTGTTGTTTTAGATATTGTTGAACCAGCAACTTTAACTGGCTCAAGAATTGCCATTGGTGTTATTGCTCCAGTTCTTCCAACTTGAAAAGTTATATCTTTTAATAATGTTTCTTTTTGTTCTGGTGGATATTTATATGCAATTGCCCATTTTGGAGTTTTAAAATTTGTTCCCAAAATTTCTCTTTGTTTTAAATCATCTACTTTTACAACAGCTCCATCTATTCCAAAAGTTAGATTTTCTCTATCTTCTCCTATTTTTTCTATTTGTTTTATAACTTCTGGTATATTTTTGCATAAAACTTTAACAGGATTTACATTAAATCCTATTTTTTCAAGATATTTTAATGATTCAATATGAGAAGTAAAATTAATTGATTCACATTTTTGTACATTAAAAATATAAATATCTAATGGTCTTGATGCAGCAATAGAACTATCTAATTGTCTTAAAGAACCTGCAGCTGCATTTCTTGCATTTGCAAAAAGTGGTTCTTCATTTTCTTCACGTTCAGAATTCATTTCTTCAAATTCTTTTTTACCAATAAATACTTCTCCTCTAACAGTAATATTTATTGGTTCTTTAAGTTTTTTAGGAATATTTTTTATTGTTTTTAAATTATCTGTAATATCTTCTCCTACTAAACCATTTCCTCTTGTAGCTCCTCTTACAAAAACACCATTTTTGTATTCCAAACTAACAGATAATCCATCTATTTTTGTTTCTACAACATAACTTATTTTTTTATTATATGTGCCATCTAATGAATCTTCTTTTTCTTCGGAGGAATCTAAAGCTTTTTTTGTTCTTTCATCAAAAGCATATAATTCTTCAAAATCAAATATATCTTGCAAACTTTGAAGTGGAATTTCATGTTCAACTTTTTCAAAACCTTCTTTTACTGTTCCACCTACATGTTGTGTAAGAGAATCTGAAGTTATTAAATCTGGATATTCTTTTTCCAAATTTCTTAGTTCTAACATAAGCATATCATACTCAAAATCGCTTATTTCAGGATTATCTTCATCATAATACCTTTTAGCATGATATGCAGTTATACTTTTAAGTTCATCTATTCTTTTTTTAGCATCTTTTTTATTCATTACAAATATATCCTTTTTAAATTTTAAGAATTTTAATTTTCTTTAAATAAATCTTTTCCATTTTTTAAATAATCATATCCTGAAAAAATTGTTGCAATTACTGAAATCAACATTAAAACTGAAGTTATAATATTAAAAACAATTTCTCCTTGAGACATATATATTAACATACTACTTGTAACAGCTTGAGTTTTATCTGATACACCTCTTATAAAATCAAAGAAATTAAATTTATCTATAAAAATTAAGATTATTGCAATCATTTGTGTAACAGTTTTTAATTTTCCCCAAATTGATGCTGCAATTACTTTTCCACTTTTTTCAACTGCTATTAATCTATAACCAGATACTAAAAATTCTCTTGCTAAAACTATTACTGGTATCCAAGCTGGTATTTTTCCATATTCAACTAGCATAACTAGTGCAGATAAAACTAAAATTTTATCTGCAAGAGGATCTAAAAACTTTCCAAATGTAGTAACTTGATTTCTTGAACGAGCTATATATCCATCTAATTTATCTGTAATAGATGCAATAATAAATATAATATCCATTATTATAAATGTAAGTGATATTCCCAACCATTGTCCTGAAATAATTCCTAGGTTTCCTAAATATCCAATAATAACAAATATTGGAACTAAAATCATTCTAAAAATTGTTAGTTTATTTGCTAAATTCATTTTTTAAATCCCTTCTATTTTATATTTTAAAAATACTATATTTTTTATTTTTAATTTGTTACATTTGTTAATGTATTTTGAACTGTATTTGTTATTGTATTATCTATGTTTGAAACAGTATTATTCATTTTGTTTTCTTCTTCTAGTTTTTTCTGTTCTTCTTCTATTTCAATTTTTCTAGCTGACTCTAATTGATTAATTAATGCTTGAAGACTTGTTATGTCTTTTCCAATCATTTCAAAATTATTTGCTGTTAATGAATCTTTAAGATTATTATTTGCTTTTATTACTGAATCAATTAATGCTTCTATATCTTCTGTGTTTACTATTTCCAAATCTACTGAATATGCATCATTAAATAAATTTGAAATAGCACTAGTTAGATTATCTCCTATTGAAACAGTATTTCCAGAAGCTACTATAACCTTTTTAAGTACTGGTATTTCGCTTTCATTAAGCATAACTTGATATACTGGTTCTATATATAAAAGTGAATTATCTATTGGAACAATTATCATATCTTTTATAAGTTTAGTACCACTAGTATTTAAATCAGCTAATTCTTTTGATATTGTTGCATCTTGTTCAATTTGATTATTAAGTTGAATTATTCCTACAACATTACTTTCAGAGTTGAATTTATATAAAGATAATTTTGGTTTTCCATTTTCTACTGTACCAACTAAATAAGATAAAATATTTTGTTTTTCATATTTGTTAAATGTTAAAACTAATCCAAATTCTGGTTTATCACTATCAATTGTTTTAAGCATTGTATAATATGGTTTCATTTTTTCTCCAGCAACTGTTGATTTTGATGAAGAAGCTTTTGTAGTTATTTGCCATATATCATCTGCTCTATATAAAGTATCTTCACTAATATCGTGATAAATATTAATCATATCAGCTTGAATTGAATATAAAAATTCTGGATATATAAGATGTTTTTGTATATCTTCTGGTAATTCATCTTCAATAAACAAGTCTGGATACATATTTCTATATGTCATAATTATAGGATCTGTTTTATCAGTAATATAAAATTCAGTAGTACCATCATACGCATCAATTAATACTTTTACAGAATTTCTTATATAATTTATTTTTTCTTTATATCCTTCTATGTCTATCGTTGTTGATTGTGAATAAGGATATGCATTTGACCTTGTATAAGCATCTAATACCCATACTAATTTTCCTTCATCTGTTATTACCAAATAAGGATTTTCATCATATAAAACATCTGGCAAAATCTTCTTTGCTCTTTCAATTATATTTCTATTTGTCAATATTTTAGTATTTTCATTTATATTAGATGAGAAAGCAAGTTTTAAATTTTTTTCATTTATTGCTAAAACTGCTCTATCTAAAAATCCTAATGTTAGTCCTGCTTTTCCATCATAAACATTCTCTTCGTTAGTAGTAGCAGTTATTGGATAATCATATTCTTTACCAAAATTTGTATTTACCATTATTGTACTATTTGTTTCTAAACCATAATAAATTCTAGGTTCTTTAATATTTAAAACATCTTCACTTGTAAAATCTGATAAAATATATTCTGCATATCCATCAAGATCTGAATCTGTTGCAGAGCTAACAACAGCAGAATATCCATGTGTATATTTAAATGTTCTATTATTATAGCTAATTGTAGAATCATTAAGTATTTCACGAGGTGTTATATAAACTAACTTATCTGAATTATTTACTTTGTATATTGCTAAGAAAGTATTTTCATAATTATAGTAAACACTATTTTCTTGATGTTCAGCAATAGCATTTAAAGTAACATCTTCTGTTATTAAAGGAACATTTTTAATAAGTTCTTGATTATTTGATATTTGTTCTGAAGTAATTGAACTATAAGAAGATATATTTTGTTGATCTATATTTATTCCATAAGCAGCTTTTGTGTTTCTTATATTATATCCAATATATTCTTTTTCGTTATCGAGTTCATTTTTCTTAATATGGAAAGTTTGAAAATATAGTATAACAATAAACATACATACTAAATAAGCTGGCACCAATAATACAGAAATCATTCCTTGATTGAAATTATTTTTTCTAATATATTTTATTAATCTTAAAACTGCAATTGCTATAACAACAGCTAAAATTCTATATCCCCATAGTTTTACTGTTACATCAATTTTTCCAGCACCTGTAATTTCAGTAGTAACTTCATCTCCAATAGTAACCATTGTTCCAGTTAATATATTTTGTGCACTTATAAAAATATAAGTACAAAATACTATTGTAATTAAAACAACTAAAAATAACTCTTGTTTTATAAAAACATTTTTCTTTAAAGTGTCGCCATTTACACCTTCAAAATAAACATTTAATGTTATAACATAATAAAGTGCAGTATAAATTATTTCAACAACTAAAACTTCTATTATAAATATCAATAAACTTTGTATAAATGGAAGTGAAAACATATAATATCCAATATCTGCATTAAATATTGGGTCAGTTTGTCCAAATACTGCTGCATTTATAAAAACAGCAAATTTATCTGCAAGTGTAGCAGAAGCAACAGCACCACCTATTAATCCTAATATTATACATAAACTTTTATTAGGAAGTTTTGGCATATCCTTTTTTTCTTCATCAAAAAACTTTTTCAATCCTTTTTTTGTAACTTTGTTTATTATATAAGTAAATATATATATTGAAATAGTAGCTATAGCAAATATCTTATATTTGTTTTGTTCCTTTTGAAGAAATACACTTTCATATTTCGGATTTATCTCTATGGTATTTAAATAATTTGCTCTATGAGAAATTGCTATTGTAAAAGCAAATAAAATTAGTATTAACAAAACAATAATTGTTCTTGCAGCAAATCTTTTCTTTTTCTTTTTTTCTCTTTCGTTTTGATTTTTTACTTCTTCAATACTACTAGTAGAATTTGAATTTACAACTTCTTCTTTTGCTTTTTCAAATTGCTCACTATTATTTTCATTTTCCATAATCAAACTCTTTTCCTTTCTAAAAATTATATAATTGCATTTAAAAACTCTTCTGCATTAAATATTTGCATATCATCTATTTGTTCTCCAACACCAATAAATTTAACTGGTATTTGATTTTCTGAAACTATACCAATTACAACCCCACCTTTTGCTGTACCATCAAGCTTAGTTAAAACTAAACCTGTTATATCTGTTGTTTCTTTAAAAGCTTTAACTTGTGATATAGCATTTTGTCCTGTTTCAGCATCTAAAACTAATAATGTTTCCTTACTTGCATTTTCCATTTCTTTTTCAATAACTTTTCTAATTTTAAAAAGCTCGTCCATTAAATATTTTTTATTATGCAATCTTCCAGCAGTATCAATTATTAATACATCTGCATTTAATTCTTTTGTTTTTTGAATTGCTTCAAAAACAACTGATGCTGGATCTGAGCCTTCTTCTTTTTTTACTATTATGCTTTTTGATCTTTCTGCCCATATTTCAAGTTGTTCAACTGCTGCAGCTCTAAAAGTGTCTGCTGCTGCTATTACCACTTTTTTTCCTTGTTTTACTAAATTGTTTGCAATTTTTCCAATAGAAGTAGTCTTTCCAACTCCATTTACACCAACAACTAAGATTACTGATGGTTTTGTTTCAATATTAAGACTTGGATCTGCAATTTCTAAAATATTCTTCATTATTTCTTTCAAGGCTATTTTTACATTTTCTTCATCTTGAATTTTCTCTTTTTTTATTTTTGTTCTTAATTCATCAATAATTTTTACTGAAGTTTCTACACCAATATCAGACATTACCAAAACTTCTTCTAATTCTTCTAGTAATTCTTCATCAACTTTTCTAAAATTACTAAAAACATCATTTATTTTTTCATCAATAGAACTTTTTGTTTTTCCTAATCCTTGTTTTAATTTATCAAAAAATCCCATAATTCCCCCTTTAAAACTTATCTTTTATTTTATATCATTAAAACCTTAAAAAATCAATACTTTTTGTGGTTTTATCTTCTTATTTTATTGTACTTTATTTATATTATTATTTAAAAAAATATTTTAAAAAGCATTCTGTTCGATTTTCTTTATTTTATCAAACAAAATGCTTTTAAATTTAAATTTCTATTTTGGGCTCATATCTTTCAAGCCACATATTTACTTGACAAAGATATGCCATAAGTTGAGGCCCTGTCATAAGTTGACCAAACCATGGTCTAGTAAAAGCCTTACCATCTGTTTTAATAATATCTAATATATAATTTCTGTTTAGTAATTTATTTATAGGTGCATATTTATTTTCCATAATTTTGCTCAATTTTGTTTTTACTATTTGTAAATAGTTTGGGTTATGGGTTTTAGGATATGGACTCTTTTTTCTATATATAATTTCTTCTGGCAAAATGTCTTGCATTGCATACCTTAATAAACCTTTTTCTCTTCCTTTATATGCTTTCATTTCCCATGGAATATTCCAAGCATACTCTACTATTCTGTAATCACAAAATGGAACTCTTACTTCAAAACCATTATACATACACATTCTATCTGTTCTATCTAACAATGTTTGCATAAACCAATTTGATGTTAAATATATTAATTTTCTATGCAATTTATTATTTTCAGTATCAGAATCTAAATATTCAACTTTTGACAATTCTTCTTCATACTTTTCTTTTACATAAGCTTTTATGCAAAGTTCTTCAGAAATATCAGGATGTAATAATTCTTGTCTTTCATCTAAAGCAATTGACCATGGAAATGTATTACTTTTTGTAGCATCTTCTCTAAAATACCATGGGTATCCTCCGAAAATTTCATCTGAACATTCTCCAGAAAGAGCAACAGTTATATCTTTTTTTACTTCTTTAAAAAATAATAAATATGATGAATCAACATCTGCCATTCCAGGAAAATCTCTTGCTATTACTGCATCTTCTAATCCTTTTACAAGTTCTGGTGTATCTAAAATAATTTTATGATGATTTGTATCTAATTCTTTTACCATTAAATCTATATAATAATTATCAGTATTAGGTTGGAAATCATTTTTTACAAAATTCTTATCTTGATCTACATAGTCTACTGAAAATGTTTCTAATTTTTTTCCATATTTTTCTTTATAATAATCACTTGCATATTTAGAAATAATGCTTGAGTCAAGTCCTCCAGATAAAAGAGTTCCTATTGGTACATCAGAAACTAACTGTCTTTCAGTAGAATCTTTAATTAAATATCTTATTTTTTCACAAGTTGTTTTTAAATCATCTTTATGCTCTTTAGTTTCTAATTTCCAATATATTTCTTTTTTTAATCCATCATCATTAAATACTAAAAAATGTGCTGGCTCTAATTCTTTAATATTTTTAAAAGGGCTTACTCCTGGCGAATGACTAGGTCCTACTCCAAAAAGTTCTGCTATACCAGTTTTATCAATTACAGTTTCGACAAGTGGATGTTCTAAAATAGCTTTTACTTCAGAAGCAAAAATTAAATTATCATCAGTTATAGTATAATATAATGGTTTTATTCCAAAATGATCTCTTGCAATAAAAATTTCACCTTTTTTATCATTCCAAATAGCAAAACTAAAAATACCATTTAAATATTTACACACATCTTTTTCATAGAAAATATATGCTTTTAATAAAACTTCTGTATCAGAATGGCCTTTAAATTTAAATCCATTTTCTTTTAAAACTTCTCTTATTTCTTCTGTATTATATAATTGACCATTATATACTATCGTATATGTAACTTCGTCTATTCTGCAACTCATTGGTTGTTTTCCATTTTCTAAATCTATAATACTTAATCTTCTATGTCCTAAATTAGCATGTTTTGAAAAATATAATCCATCATCATCAGGTCCTCTTTTTGATAAAGTTTTAGTCATATTTCTTATAATATAATAGTCATTTGATATATCTTTTTTACAGTTTACAACACCTGCAATTCCACACATAAAAAAACTCCTTACAAAAATAATTTATAATTTATTTTATGTAAGAAGCTTAATATTATGTGCTTGTTTATTTTAACATTTCCTTTAATTTTACCAAAGTGTTTAATGCATCAATTGGTGTAAGTTCATTTACATTTATTTTATCTAGTTCATGAGAAATATCTGCAAGCTTTAAATTAAATAAATCAAATTGTCCTTCCACTTGTTTTTTAGATTCTTTATCTTCTTTAATTTTTACTCCACCTTTTTCAAGAGAACGTAAAATTTTATTTGCTTTTGTAACAACATTTTGAGGAACTCCTGCAAGTTTTGCAACATGAATACCATAACTTTCATCTGTTCCACCTTCTAATATTTTTCTAAGAAAAATAACATCTTCTCCTTTTTCTTTAACAGCAACGTGATAATTTTTTATTCCTTCTATTTTTTCTTCTAATTCTAATAATTCATGATAATGTGTTGCAAATAATGTTTTACATCCTATTTTTTCTTTATCAGCAATATATTCTGCAACTGCCCAAGCAATTGATAATCCATCATAAGTAGATGTTCCTCTTCCTATTTCATCTAAGACTACCAAGCTTTTTGGTGTAGCATTTTTTAAAATATTTGCGACTTCATTCATTTCAACCATAAAAGTACTTTGTCCACTACTTAAATCATCTGATGCACCAACTCTTGTAAATATCTTATCTACTACTCCTATTTTTGCCTCTTCTGCTGGAACAAAACATCCTATTTGAGCCATTAAAGTAATTATTGCTACTTGTCTCATATATGTAGATTTACCAGCCATATTAGGACCTGTAATTATAGCGACTCTATTTTCATCACAATCCAAATATGTATCATTTTCTACGAATATTCCATCTTGTACCATTTTTTCTATAACAGGATGTCTTCCACCTTTAATATCAATAACTTCTCCATCATTAACCATTGGACAAACATAGTTATTTTCTTCTGCTACACTGGCAAAATTTGATAAAACATCTACATTTGATACTACATTTGCAGTTATTTGTAATCTTTCAATATTTTTTGCTATTTCATTTCTTATTTTTGTAAATTCTTCATATTCTAAGTTAATTACTTTTTCTTCAGAGCCTAATATTTTATCTTCAATTTCTTTTAATTCTTCTGTAATAAATCTTTCTCCACCAGTTAAAGTTTGTTTTCTAATATAATTATCTGGCACTTGTTTTAAGAAAGATTTTGTAATTTCTATATAATATCCAAATACTTTTGTATAACCTACTTTTAGATTTTTTATTCCAGTTCTTTCTTTTTCTTTTGCTTCTAATGATATTATCCAATTTTTGCCTTCTGTTGAAGCTCTTTTATATTCATCAATTTCTGAATTAAAACCTTGTTTTATAATTCCACCTTCTTTTACTGAAATTGGTGGATCTTCTACAATAGATTTATCTATTAAATTATAAATATCTTCCAATGTATCTAATTTTTCATATAAATTTTTAAGCATTTTTGAATTTGCAAAAGATAAAACATTTTTTAAATTTGGAAGATTACTTAAAGAATTTTTTAAAGATATTAATTCTCTAGCATTTACATTACCATAAGCAATTTTGCCTGCTAATCTTTCAATATCATAGACTTTCTTTAAAGTATCTATTACATCTCCTCTTAGCATAATGTTTTCTTTAAATTCTTTTACAGATTCTAATCTTTCATTTATTTCTTTTATATCTAATAAAGGATCATTAATCCAACGTCTTAGAAGTCTTCCTCCCATAGAAGTAGATGTTTTATCTAATACCCAAATCAAAGTTCCTTTCTTAGATTTATCTCTCATTCTTTCTGTTAGTTCTAGACTTCTTCTTGCATTAATATCTAAGGACATATATTTTTTTACTTCATATATTTGTATTTTATTTATATGATCTAATTTTACTTTTTGAGTTTCTGTAAAATAATTTAATAATCCATTTATTGCTGATACAAGTAATGTATCTTCTTTTAGAGATTCTTTTTTCTTATCAAAACTATCTATAATCGTATATAAATTTATTATAAGTTCATCACTCTCACTAAAATTACTATCATCTCTTACAGTAACAAAAGTGTTTGCTCTATCTTTTAATATATTTAATTCTTTCTCAGAATTTCCCATAGCTGTATTTACAACTATTTCTGCTGGTAGAAATCTAGCATATTCATCTAATAATTTTTCAAAATTATTCTCAGCAAGTTTAATTTGTGTTGCATAAAAATCCCCAGTACTAATATCACAAATTGCAAGTCCATAATATAAACCTTTTTTTACTATTGCCATAATATAATTATTTTTCTTTTCTTCAAGCATATTAGATTCTATTACTGTACCAGGTGTTACAACTCTTATTACATCTCTTTTAACAATTCCTTTTGCTTTTTTGGGATCTTCTAATTGTTCACATATTGCAACTTTATATCCTTTTGATATAAGTCTTGAAACATATATATCAACTGCATGATATGGTACACCACACATAGGAGCTTTTTCTTCTAACCCACAAGCTCTAGAAGTTAATGTTATTTCTAATTCTCTTGAAGCTACTATTGCATCATCAAAAAACATTTCATAAAAATCGCCCAATCTATAAAAAAGCATACAATCTTTATACTGTTCTTTTGTTTCAAGGTAATTCTGCATCATAGGTGATAATTCTGCCATTTTATTGCCCCTTTCTAATTCTTATTACATTACTACTTCACCTTTTAAATACCATTTATGATTTTCTTTAATTTTAACTGTTACTACTTCACCAATTTCATAATTTTTTGTTTTTGGTATTATTACTACTTTATTTGTTTTAGTTCTTCCTTCATAAGTATCATTATTATATCTACTCAAAGATTCTATTAATATTTGTTGTATAGTTCCTATATATTTTTCGTTATTTTCATCTACTTTTGATTCATAAAGCTCTTTTAATTTATCAAATCTTTTGTGTTTTATGTCTTCTGGGATTTGGTCATCTCTTTTAGCTGCTACTGTTCCATCTCTTTTTGAATATATAAACATAAATATTTGTTCAAAATTTACTTTTCTTACAACATCTAATGTATCTTCAAATTCTTCATCTGTTTCACCTGGAAAACCAACTATAATATCTGTTGATAAAACTAATCCATCAATTCTTGATTTCATTTTTTCTGCTAATTCTAAAAATTGTTCTTTAGTATACTTTCTATTCATCTCTTTTAGTACTTTTGTATTTCCAGATTGAAGTGGTAAATGAATAATTCTAGATACTTTTTCATTTTTTGCAATCACTTCTATTACATCATCTGTAAAATCTTTTGGATGTGGTGATATAAAATCAACTTTTTCTATTCCATCTATTTTACAAACTTCATTTAAAAGTTCAGCAAAGTTTCTAATCTTTTCATTTCCTTTATATGAATTTACATTTTGACCTAAAAGGGTTATTTCTTTATAACCATCTTTTGCCAATTCTTCAATTTCTTCTAGTATTTTTTCTGGCTCTCTACTTCTTTCTCTTCCCCTTACATAAGGAACAATACAGTATGTACAAAAATTATTACATCCATACATTATTGTTACAGATGCTTTAAAATCACTATTTCTTTTTATTGGTAGATTTTCATAAATCTCTCCATCAATATCTATAACATCTTTTACTTTTTTATTTTGTGATATTGCTTTATATATATTTTCAGGCAAATTTTGCAAAGTGTGTGTTCCAAAAATTACATTAACAAAAGGATAGCTTTCTTTTATTTTTTTAAGCATTTTTTCCTCTTGCATCATACATCCACCTATTGCAAGTAGTACATCTCTTTCTTCTTTTATTTTTTTAATTTCTCCGATTTTTCCAAAAAGTTTTTCTTCTGCATTTTCTCTAACACAACAAGTATTAAATACAACTAAATCAGCATTTTTATAATCATCTATTTTAACATATCCCATTTCTTCTAGCATACCAGATATTTTTTCTGAGTCATTTTCATTTAATTGACATCCCATTGTAAAAACAGAATATGTAAGTAATTTTCCATTATTCAATTTTTTTACTAATTCTATATAATTTTCTTGCAATTTATTATTCCTCCAATATTTTGATATTTTATAACATTTTTAATATTTTTTCAAGATTTTATAAATAAGGTTTGTATTTAATTTTATTTTAAGATTGTATTTTTAAAAATTTATATTTATAATAAATATGATAGATTTTATATTGGAGAAAACTATGAATCACTATGATACTTTAGGAGTAAGTAAAAATGCTTCTCAAAAGGAAATTAAAAATGCTTACAAGAAGCTAATTAAAAAATATCACCCTGATATTTATCCTGGTGATAAAACATTTGCCGAGAAAAAAACTCAAGAAATAAATGAAGCTTACGATATTCTATCAAATGAAGAAACGAAAAAATCTTATGATGAAGAAATAAATCCATCTAGTGACATATATAATTATACTCCTCCAAAATATAATAATCCTGAATCTTATTCATATCAAAATTATTATAAAAATAATTATTATGATTCTGATTTTGAAAATTACAAAAGATATGCAGATTATCATCGTTCAAAAGTTCCAAATTCAAATTTTACTGACAAAAATAATATGCATGATCAATTTTCAGAAAGCATTATAAAATCTATAACTAAAATGTCTTCAAATAAACGTATTTTTTTAATTGTACTTATATTAGGAATATATTTTATTTTTTTGATAAGCTCATTCTTAAAATTTTCATCTATTTTTAAAGGAGAAACTAATGGAACAATTTTAAATACAACTAAAACTGCTCCTGTTCAGAATAGCACTTCAGAAAATATTGTTACAACTATTCCTGACAAAAATCAAAATAAAGAAGAATTTAATATAAATGACTATGTTTCAGAAGATGAATTAGAAAAGCTATATAATTATTACTTTAAAGATACTTATAGTTCTTATTCTGAATTTAAAGAAGTTTTTTCTGATTATGTATATAATAACTATTACTAATTAGAAAAATATGTGATATAATACGTAAAAATTTATATACAAAAATTTTTTTAAAGAATATAATATTTATATAAATATGTTTTTTCATATTAAAGGAGGATTTTATGAAACAATACAAATTAGCAATTGTTGGTGCTACTGGATTGGTTGGAAGAAAAGTTCTTGAAATTTTACAAGAATATAATTTACCTATTTCCGAATGTGGACTTTTTGCAACTAGAAAATCTGCTGGAACTGATTTTTTCTTCAATGGAAAAAGATGTCTAGTAAAAGAATTAACAGAAGATTCTTTTGATGAAGGTTTTGATTTTGCAATCTTTTCTGCTGGCTCAGAAGCATCTAAAACTTATGCTCCAATTGCAGCAAAAAAAGGTTGTATCGTTGTAGATAATAGTAGTGCTTTTAGGATGGACCCAAATGTTCCTTTAGTAGTTCCAGAAGTTAACTCTGAAGAAATAAAAAATAATAAAGGTATTATTGCAAATCCTAATTGTTCAACTATTCAAGCTGTTATACCTTTAAAAGCATTAGATGATCATTATAAAATTAAAAGAATTGTATATTCTACTTATCAAGCTGTTTCTGGTGCAGGTCAAGAAGGCATTAATGATTTAGAAAAAGGACTTCAAGGAGAATCTCCTAAAAAATTTCCTTACCCAATCGTAAACAATTGTATTCCACAAATAGATGTCTTCTTAGAAAATGGATATACTAAAGAAGAAGAAAAAATGATTAATGAAACAAGAAAAATTTTAAAGAAGCCTGATTTAAGAATAACTGCAACTACTGTTAGAGTTCCAGTTATAAATTCTCACAGTGAGTCAATTAATGTTGAATTTGAAGATAAATTTAATTTAACAGATCTTAAAAATGTATTAAAAAATGCAAAAGGTGTTATTGTTGAAGATGATATAGAAAACAATGTTTATCCTCTAGCAACAGAAGCTACTGGACATGATGAATCTTTTGTTGGAAGAATTAGACGAGATTTTAGTGTTGAATCTGGAATAAACTTTTGGTGTGTTTCTGATAATATTAGAAAAGGTGCTGCTTCAAATGCAGTTCAAATTGTAAAAAAATTAATAGAAAATGATAATAAATAAAAATTTAAAACATAAAAATAAAATAGATAAAGGAAAACATTTACTTTCCCTTATCTATTTTTTTATTTAAATTATATTTTATCTATAAAATTAATATACTTTATTCTTGCTAGACTTGGTTGTTCAGAGTCTATAACATTTTTGTACTCTTCTAATAAAACATAAACTTTATTTAAATTATAATCATATTCTTTCATATAATCTATATCATCCATCATTTCCTTATATTTATCATCAGCTAATTTCACACTTTCTTTTGCTCTTGTCCAATCTAAAAAATTAGCTTGTACAAAACTTGATAAAACTAATGATTTTAATTTCATAATATTTATCTCATTCTTATTCTGTGAATATCTTTCTAATATTGTTGGAAGCATAGAATATAAGTAGCTACATCTTTCTAAAAATTCTCTTTCATCTTCATTAGATATTCCAATATTTAAATTATTCACTTCATTTCTAAAATTTATTAAATCATCATTTGAAACTTTTACTTCTTCTAAATCTAATATAATTGTATCTATTGAATTATTAATTTTTTCAGCATCTTCTTTTATAATTTTCCAATCTAAATAATTATCTACTATATATTCTTCTTTTGCATATCTATTAACTAAAGTAAAAATACATTCTTCTATATAATGTATTTCCTCATTAGTTTTGTCTTCTATGGTTTTATTATCTGTTCCTTTAAAAGAACAGCCTGTTAAACAAATTAATACAAGAAAAAATATTATTATATATTTTTTTATATATTTAATCATCTTCTCCTCCATATATAAATATTATGATTAAAAAAATTTAATTTATACTTTAAAACAAAGAATAAAAATATTTTTTAATACAAATAATAAATATAAATTACATTAAAATAAGAAAGAGAAATATATGAAAGCAACAATTAATTTTTATAGTGAAATAGACGGAGAAATAAAAAAATTCTTAGAACAATATTATTCTAAGAATTTAAATTTAAAAAATCATTTATCTTTTCAAGAAGAATACGATAATCCTGTTGAAATGATAGATATTATAAGTTGTTTTATTGACAATAATGACAAATTTAAAATTAATTTGTGGATAAGTTTAGATAAAGATGTATATATATGTGTCACAGAAAATAATATAAATAATTTAATAAAATATATTTATGAAAGATATCCTTATTAATTATTTTTCTAAAATAATTGTAACTGGTCCATCATTTGTTATTGACACTTTCATATCAGCACCAAAAATTCCTTTTTGAACAGGAATCTTATACTCCTCACATTTCTTTATAAAATATTCATATAAAGGTTCTGCTTTTTCTGGTCTTGCTGCTGCAATAAAACTTGGTCTATTTCCACTATTCATACTATCTGCATATAAAGTAAATTGAGAAATAATTAAAAGTTCTCCGTTTACATCTTTTATAGATAAATTCATTTTTTCGTTTTCATCTTCAAAAACTCTCAAATTACATAATTTTCTAGCTAAAATATCAGCTTCTTTTTCTGTATCTGTATGAGTTATTCCACATAACACAACAAAACCTTTTTTTATTTTTCCAACTACTTTATTATCTACTTCTACTTGAGAATCTAATGCTCTTTGTACTACTAATCTCATTTTATTTATTATTTCCTTCTTCGTTATCTTCTACATTATTAATTTCTATTACTTCAGCCTCTTTTGTATCTTTAGGTTCTTCCTTTACTTCTACTTTTTCTGTTACTGGTTGTTTTCTTCCACATTTAGAACAAAATTCTGAATTTATATCTAATTCAGCTCCACATTCAATACATTTTTTTACTTTCTTTAAAGCTAATAATTGAGCTTCCAATTTTGAAATTTCATCATTTGCTCTTGAAATATCTTCACATTTTGAAATAACATCATCTTTTGAAACATCATTATCTTTTTTTATTTCATTATAAACAATTTCACCTATCTCTTTATATGTTTTTATTATTTTTTCTTTATGTTCGTTAATTTTTCCTCTTATTTTTAACTCTTCAGATAATTTTACTGCCTTTTCTTTTGTTGCTTGATAAGTTTTACTAGCTTTTTTCCCTAATTTATAAAAAAACTCGTTCATTTTTCTCCTCCTATTATTCTTCTTTTAAAGCTCTTGTCATAAGATTTTCAACAGCTTCTCTAGGATTTAATCCATTATACAAAACATCATAAACAGCATTTACTATTGGCATTTCTATATTATATTGTTTTGCAAGTTTATATGCAACATCTATGTTATCAATACTTTCTATTGTCATTCCTACTTCTTTTTTAGTTTCTTCTACACTATAACCTTGTCCTATAAGTTTTCCAGCTCTTCTATTTCTACTATGTTCACTACCACAAGTTACTATTAAATCTCCTAAACCTGTTAATCCATAGAAAGTTTTTTCTTTTCCTCCCATTGCAGTTCCAAGTCTTGCTATCTCTACTAATCCTCTTGTAGCTAAAGCAGCAAAAGCATTATCTCCAAGATTTAAACCAACTGAAATTCCTGCACAAAATGCAATAATATTTTTAAGAGCAGCACCTAATTCTACACCTTTTACATCACTTGATTTATACATTCTTATAGTTGAACTTTTAAAAGCTTCAATAACTTTTTCTTTTACTTCTTCATCTTCTGAAGCAATTACTAATGCTGTTTCAATATTTAAAGATACTTCTTCTGCATGGCTTGGTCCTGAAAGTATTCCATATTTAACATTTGGTAATTCTTGTTTTATAACTTCATCTAATGTTAAATTAGTTTCTGCTTCAAAGCCTTTTGAACACATAATTAGTATTTGATTTTCTTTTACTAAGTGCTTATATTTTTTTATAGTATCTCTTACGAATTTAGATGGTGTAACATGAAGTATAAGTTCAGCTCCTTCTAAAACCTCTTCAAAATCTGATGAACAAACTACTCCTTCTGGTATCTCAGCTTTTGGTAAAAATATACATTTTTTTTGATTATTTATCATATCTTTTTCTTCTTCGCTAAAAGACCATAATTTAACTTCATTACCATTTTTAGCCAAATAAATACCTAAAGCTGCTCCCCAGCTTCCACTTCCTATTATTGCAATTTTTTTCATTAATATTCTCCTTTTCTAAATTTTCTAAATCAAAATTAATTTAAACATTTTGTTTAATTATTTATTTTCACTTTCATCTTCTTTTTCAACTTTTGAATTTTCTTCCGTAGTATTATTTTCTTCTTTCTTTTTAAAGCTTAATTTATTCTCTGTTCCAGATAAAATTCTTTGTAAATTTGTTCTATGATTAAAAACTACAAAAGCTGCTAATAAAAATCCAAATATAATAAAGCTAGATTCAAAGTCTACTATGTAAGAATCTCTAATAAAAATTGTTAATACTGCAAATAAAACAGATGCTGAGATTGATCCTAAAGAAACCATTCTAGTAAGTGCCATTAATAAAAGTGCAAATACTAAACATATTAATCCTATTTTCCAATTTATTAAAAGAGCTATTCCTAAACTTGTAGCTACACCTTTTCCACCTTTAAATTCAAAAAATATTGGAAAAGTGTGTCCTAAAACAACAAAAACTGCTGCTGTTTCTACTAAAATTGCTGGACTTACATTTTTTGCTATTTTTCCAATTATAACTGCAATTAATACTGCAACTACACCTTTTAATACATCACATACTAAGGTTATAGCAGCTGCCTTTTTTCCTACTGTTCTTAAAACATTAGTACTTCCTGCATTTCCACTTCCTTTTTCTCTCACATCAAATCCTGCCATTTTTTTGCTTATTAAAACTGAAAAACTAATACTTCCAATTAAATAAGCTATGATTGCCATAATAACATATAATACCATTTTATTTTTTCCTTTCTATAAAAATATTTTATTTATTTATTTTTCTTCTACATTTTATTTTTTCAAACATATTGTACATACAAATATTTGAAAAAGCAACATATAATGGATATGCTCCACATAAATATAAACATACTATTGAATAAACTGTAGCTGTATGGTTATAAGCAATTCCAAATATTAATGTAAAAATGGCTCCTAAAATTCCAGAAAAAATAATCCAATCTTCTAAATCTTCATAATTTCTTTTTAATAATTTCTTTATATTTAAAACTGTAATAATTATATATGATATTAGTCCAAGTATTAATAGTGGTATTCCTGTAAATGTATATATTTTTTGTAAAATTTTTAAAATGTTAGTTTGCATATTTAAAGAATTAATATATTCTTGTTGTCCTTCAAGTTCTGATAATTTATTACCATTATTATCAACCGCATTATCTGGAAAAATTGCTCTATCATTTGTTATATCTTCAAATTCTTTTACACCTTCAAAATATTTTGGATCTGTTTCTGATGCATCGGTGCTAGTAACAACTATTCCATCATAACTAGAAATATATATTACACTTTTTATAAATGATTTAATTAATGTAGGTATATAAGAAGCTCTAAAAGGTGACATCATTGCTGATGGCATACTTATTTCTTTTTCAAGAAGTCCATCTTCCATTGCTTGATTTAATTCAATTGCAATTTTTCTGTAAGCCTCATCTTCTTTTAGTAAAGTATCGCAACCACTATCAAATACAGCTGATCTTAATGCCCACAAAATCCATCCATCTTCAATCTCGCCATCACCAGGATTTCTATCTATTGCGCCATAATTGCTTGCATATTCTTTTAATTTAGGTGTTATAGCATTAAAACTTTTTGAAACACTAGCCATTCTATCTATTTTTTCCGTTGTTATAGAAACGGCGTCAATATATTTCATTGGTCTAACAGTATACATTGCTCTCATTGCATCTGAAAAACTACTATCTGTTAAAACATTTTTTGTTTTTAAACCATAATATTTTAAATTTTGATTTGCTATCCAATTTCCAAAAATCATTAAAGTAATAATTGGTATAAATAGAATAAAAGTTTTTGATATTAATTCAAAATTTATTTTCTTTTCTTTTATTACTTTAGCAATTATAGTGCATATAGTCATAAAGATTATAAATGGTACTATCCACATAGAATCTTCTCTAGTATAATAAAAAGCACTTAGAGAAATTGATTGAATAATTATCCATGGAATAAGATATCTTATCTTTTTATCCCTTCTTAAAAATATAGCTATATAACTTCCTATAATTAATAATGCAAAAGATGGTATTAATGAGTTTCTATAAACTCTCTGTAAAATTTCTTTTGTATACATTATTGGATTAAATAGTAAAGCAACATAAATTATTATAAACCATATATTATTTTTCACTTTTTTTCTAATCGCAATCATAAATATAATACATGATATTGTGTATAAAAAAGTTATTGAACCTATATAAGATAAATTCATTTGCTTTAATAAAGCTAATATCATTGGGAAAACAGGGCCCTTCATCAAAGTGTTGTAATTATATTTTCCTAACCAATTTCCTGATAATATATTTTTTGCTAGCTTTACCATCAATACATCATCTGATGTTGCACCAATAAAAGCCATTATTGGATA
This sequence comes from uncultured Clostridia bacterium, assembly GCA_947632605.1. Taxonomy (GTDB): domain Bacteria; phylum Bacillota; class Clostridia; order TANB77; family CAG-508; genus Scatovivens. Next base: position 101,240 of record CANRPX010000003.1, read on the forward strand.
ATTGTATAATAATAATTGTTTTATTATTGCTAAAATAATTATTATTAAAATAACATATATTAATTTTTTGTGTTCTTTTATCTTTTCAATAATATTTATTTTTTTCATTTTTCTAATATAACCTTTAATGTATTCTATTTTAAATATCTTTATCTTTCTTTTCTCTTACAATCAATCTAACTGGTGTTCCTTGTAACCCAAAGTTATCTCTAAAACAATTTATTAAATATCTTTGATAAGAGAAATGGAATAATTCTTTATTATTTACAAAAATTACAAATGTTGGTGGCTTTGTACTTGCTTGTGTACCATATAATATTTTCAATCTTTTACCTTTATCAGTTGGCGGTTGTACCACAGCAATTGCCTCATTTATAACTTCATTTATAACAGATGTTGAAACTCTTTTTGAATTTTCTTCTGCCACTTTGTTTATCATTTCAAATATTTTTTCAACTCTTTGACCTGTTTTTGCAGAAATAAAAATAATTGGTGCATAAGATGCATAAGAAATTTTATCATATACTTCTTTTTTATATTTTTCTAATGTACCTGTTTGTTTTTCTAATGCATCCCATTTATTTATAACTATTATAATTCCTTTACCAGCTTCATGTGCTTCTCCTAATATTTTAGCATCTTGATCTGTAACACCTTCTAGAGCATCTACTAATACTAAACAAACATCTGCTCTTTCAATAGCTAATAAAGTTCTCATTACACTAAATTTTTCTATTGATTCATTTACTTTTGATTTTTTTCTAACACCTGCTGTATCTATAAAAATATATTTTCCATATTGATTTTCAAATTCAGAGTCTATTGCATCTCTAGTTGTTCCAGCTATATCACTTACAATACTTCTTTCTTCACCTAATATTTTATTTAATAAGGAAGATTTACCAACATTTGGTTTTCCTATTATTGCTACTTTTATTCTATCACTATTTTCTTCATCATCAGATTTTGGTGGTAATTTTTTATAAATCTCATCTAATAAGTCACCTATTCCAATTGCATTAGCTGCAGAAATTGGATGAGGCTCTCCAATTCCTAAATTATAAAATTCATAAATTTCACTTGGTGGATCTCCATAATTATCTGATTTATTGCAAGCTAATACTACTGGTTTATTTGATTTTCTAAGCATAATAGCAATTTCCGTATCAATTGCAGTTACACCTTGCTTTACATCTGTCATAAACAAAATTACATCGGCAACACTTATTGCAATATTTGCTTGTTCTCTCATTTGAGATATAATAACATCTTCAGATTCAGGTTCAATACCAGCAGTATCTATCAAAGTAAATTCTCTATCTCTCCAAGAAGCATCTGCATATACTCTATCTCTTGTAACTCCAGGTGTATCTTCAACTATTGAAATTCTTTGACCTACTACATAATTAAAAAATTTTGATTTACCAACATTTGGTTTTCCTATTATTGCCACTACTGGTTTAGACATTTTATTCCTCCATATTTTTAATGTATTTGTCTATTATATACTATTCTTATGCTATTTATCAAGTCTTTAGTGCTTTTTCCAAATATATATTCCTAAAGCTACAAAAGCAAGAAAAGAAACAATCATTGAATATTTCATTATAGGAGTGCCTTTGTAACTAACAGAAATTTCAGCACTATCTTCTGGTCCCATTACTATTCCTAAAAATCCATTTTCTGTTTCATAAGTTTTTACTAACATACCATCTAATCTTACTTCATATCCTGGATAATATAAAAATGGTAATTCAAATGTAGTATATTCGGCATCTAATGTTTTAATATCTGCTGTTAATTTCAAGCCTTCTTTTTTCTCATTTTCAATTATTGCTTTTCCTTCAAGTGTGATTATTAAATCTTCTTTTGAAGCAATGTAAAATCTATCTTTATAAGCTCTAGTAGGAAGATATTCTCCTTTTCCCACTCCAGCAACAGTTTCATATTCTTTTCCAGAAAACTTTCCTAAACTTATTTCTTCAATATTAGATAAATTATCATTTATAGGCAAATATGACATAAATATACAAAAAGTATATCCTATTGCGACTATTGAAATAACTGCTACATCTTTATAATTAAAATTCTTTATTATTGTATAAATATTAATTGCACACACTAAACTTACAAAGAAGCCAGAAAACATTAACATTCTCCAAGGAAATTGTATAATACATAGTTCATCTGGCAAAAACTTCCAAGGAAAATATTTTGTTGACATCCATAAAGTTATAATGGAAAATACTAAAAATAAAGCATAATTTTCTTTTAATTCTTTTTTTATTAATCTAAAAGACATTATTGAAAGTGCTAAAATTATAATAATATGTGGACCTAATTCAAAAATATAAGAACCATCTTTTGTTGTCACAAATAATTGTTTTAATTTAAGTCCATGTTCAGCAGTAGATTCAGCTGTTGACATTGCAGCTTGTTCATAAACTTGATAATTTGCTGAAAATTTTGTTTCTAAAAGTGGCAACCAAAAGAAGCTTGTTGCAAGCACTATAAAAACAATATTAATTAATAAACCTTTTTTTATTCTAGTTTCTTTAATTTTTTCTAAATTAAAAATCACATAAAATAATGCAAATACTGCTGTAAAGAGAGTAGATAAATTATGTGTTAATATAAGCCCTATTGCACCAATAGAAATATAGTAATGATTATCTTCTGTATAAAATAAATTATATAATCCTAAAAAAACTAATGGAATAAATACAAAAGAAGCAAACTCTCCTAAAGCATTTCTAGTATATAAATCTGTTAAATGATATGGAAATGCTAAATAAAAAATTGCTGAAAGCAATGCTGCATTATTATTGTTTATAAGTTTTAATGAAAATTTATACATAAAAATTCCAGATAAAACCAAACATAAAAAGCAAAATAATTTATATCCAACAATAAAGTTATTTGATATTAGTGAAAAAACTATAACTCCATATACAGATAGTGGTCCATAAAATAAATTCCAAGAATAGCCAAAATTATTTGCAAAACTAGGAATAATATTAGGAAATATTCCACTTTCTTTTATACTCGCTAAAGTTCCAAATGCTCTTCCTATGTGTTGAACTCCATCATCATAATACACATCTAAACTTGATTTTAATAATTGCATACCTAAAATAGCTGCTACAAAAATTATAATAATTGTATCAAGTAATTTTCTATTTTTTAAAATTTTTTCTTTCAACTCAAAATCCCTCTTTACTTATTAATAAGCTAATTGTCCATTTAAAAATTCATCGTTTTTTATCCAATCTTCTACTTCATAAACTTTATAATTTGTTTTATCAACTCTAACTAATACTCTTTTAATTCCTGCATTAATAATTAGTTTTCTACACATTAAACAAGGTGCTGCTCCTTCTTCATATTCATGGTTTTCTGTTCTATATCCTGCAAGATATAATGTTGATCCTATCATTTGCTCTCTTGAAGCACTTATAATTGCATTTTGTTCACTATGAACAGATCTACATGCATCATAACCACCATGCCTTTGGTCTGGTAATAATTTCTTTTTAGTACAGTATCCTAAATCAGAACAATTAATTCTTCCTCTTGGAGCTCCTGAATAACCTGTTGATATAATCTGATCTTGATTTACAATTACTGTTCCATATTTTTTTCTTAAACAAGTTGATCTTGATGCTACTGTTTCTGCTATATCTAAATAATAATTTTGTTTATCTATTCTTTCTTCCATAGTCATTTCTCCTTTTACGAATTATATCATTTTACACTTTTATTATCAATAAAATTTAAGTATTTGATTGTCAAAATTTTTATTTTAATAACAAAAAAAGACATATATAAAATATGTCTTTTCTTAACTATAAAATTATTCAGCTTTTTTTGCTATTACTTCTTTTCCATCATAATAACCACAATTAGAACATACTGTATGAGGTCTAACTGGTTGGTGACAATGTGAACAAGTAGATAAGTTTTCTGCTTCTATTTTCCATGTTGATCTTTTTGATCCTGTTCTTGCTTTTGACCATCTTCTTTTTGGTTGTGCCATTTTAAAATCCCTCCTTTAGTGACTTTATATCTATGTCAAAATAAATTTTATTCTTTACAGTTACCTAAATAGTATACAACCAATTATAGCTTTTGTCAAGATTTTTTTAGTTTTCGCAAGTAATTTTATTAATCAATTTAAAACCATTTTCTGTAAAGGAATTATTTTTTGTTTAAATGTTTCAAATTGGCTTCTTCCTCTTTCTATGACTATTTGATCTTGTAATTTTTGATTTTCTAGTTTTAAGAAATTAATTTGAACTTTTATATCACCAAAAATACCTTTTGTTTCAGTATGGATTATTGGTAGATAATTTTGTGAACCATCTACTTTTTCTGAAACTAACTTGTATATATCTTCTTCTGAAACATCGTCATCACAATATTTTTCTTTTACTTCATCATAAATATTTTTCATTTCATTAGTGAATTTTCCATTTAATTCAGAAATTGCACAAGAATATAAATCTGCTAATATATCTTTTGCTTCATATTCTGATTTTTCCTCTATTTTTTGTGTTTGTAATAACTCAATTTTTAATTTGATGTTTTCTATCCTTTGAAGTTGCAAACTATTTTTTCCAGTAATGGCTCCTAAAAATGTTATTTTTTCTTTTGCAACTATATCTCTATCATCTATATATTTACTTATTTTTGCATTTTTTATTGCATTTTGAGCCTTAATATAAAGTTTTCTCTTTTCTTTATTTTCTTCATCCTCAAGTGTGTTTCTATAATTAGAGTTTTCTTCAAGTTTTATATTATTGTAGACATTTCCACTTGAACGTTTTCTAACTATTCTCATTTTGTATCCTTTCTTAAAATATAAAAATATTTTACCTCATATATTATTTATATTGTACCAATAACAAAAAAATAATTCAATAAAAAAGAAAGATTTTAACATATTTGTAAAAAATCTTTCTTTTTAAAAAATATTATTTTCAAATTTTTAAGCTAATTTATTTGTTCCAATTTCAGGATAATCATCTAAAATCTTTTGTACTAAGTTTTCATTTATTTTGAATTCTTTTACATATCCACCTAGTGAATTTGCTTTATCTTTCAAAGCTTCAACATCTGAATTAACGTAGATTTTAGCCTTTCCTTTTCCATTTTTTGCTTCTTGAACTAAATTAGACACTGGTGAATTACCATCAAAAGCAACAACAATAGAATTTCTTCTTTCAAAAATTTCATAATTAAAGCTTTTATAAATTCCCATTTCTTCTCTTTCAGTTGATATACAAACGCCATTTAAATCTTCACTTAGTAAACTATTTTTTACTTCTTTTGACACAGCTTTAGGAATTATAGCATTTATTTCAAATTTTTTATCTAATTCTTTTGAATAATCAATTATTGCTTTTTCATATCCAGACATTTTATGTCCTACAACGAAATATACTTTTTCATTATTTAAGTTCTTAATTAAATTTTCAATTATTTTTCTTCCTGCATCATCTATTTTTGTTTCTCTATTTTTAGCATTAAAACTTCCACCAGCAATTATAATAGGTATTTTATCTTCAGGCAATTTTTTTATTTTTTCTTTTAATTCAGTTTCAGAATCTAAATCATTATTAATTCTCATATCAATTAAATTATCTTTGCTTTTTTCAAGGTTTTCATTTTCTAATTCTAAAACTGCTTCTCTAATAGTTCTTCCTGCTAAAAATTCTTTGAATTTTTTAGATTTTTTAGCAAAATATTTTTTGCTATCTTCAATTATCTTATCTTCTACTTTTCTCATTTTTAAGAAATCTTCATCTGTAAGTTCTAAAATATTGTGAAGTGCTAATTGTTCATTTATTGTATCTGTTCCATACATTCCACATCCATCTGTTCCTTGAACACATTTAATTCCATTTTCTAAATATTGTTTTAATGGATGTCTATCTAGAATACTTAAATTATTTAATCTAACATTAGATGTTAGTTGAAACTCAAGTACAGCTCCTGTTTCTTTCATTTCTTTAATTAGTTTTTTACCTTCTTCTGAATTTAAATCTGCTGTATATAATCCATGACCTATTCTAAATTTAGGCATTTTTTGTCCTTTTTTTAATGACTCTTTTATACATTGTATTGATTTTGCTACATTATCTCTTAAGCAATCATTTTCTCCAGCATGTATTCTAACAGTAAAGCCTGGGTCTTCTTCTACTGCATATTGTACTAATTCATTTATTACAGGTTTTAATTCTGTTATATCATTAATTTCTTCACCAATAAAATCGCTTCCTACTACATAAGGACTTTTAGCAACAGCTTTTAATACATCCAAATTTTCTCTTAAATATGTAGAACTTGTTTTTTGATCTTTTATTATTGTAAGTGGTATTCTTCTTATACCAGCAAGTAATCTAATTGCAACACCTGTTTCTTTTTCAATTTTAGGCATTACATCATGAATTTCTTCTAGTAATTTTATTGCTGGTTCTCCTATTTTTACTAAATCTGTATCTGTTATTTCTGCATAAGTAATACTTTGTTTTTGATATTCTCTAGCTATCCACAAGTATTTATCTTGTCTTAAAGTATTATTTTTATATGGACTATTTGCTTTTTTATCTTCTAATATTTTTTTAACATATTTTACTATATCTTTTTCTGGTATTTTTTCAATATTTTTTATACTCAATTTAATTTTATTTTTAGAAAATTTAGGTTTGCAAAATACATATCTATAAATATAAACTTTTTCTAAATTAGTAAATACTGATTGACCATCTTTTAATAATCCTAAACTATTTCTTATTTTTGATATGTTTTCTTCTGCATTCTCTAAATTATTTAAAATCAAATCTGCAAAATTAATAAAAGTATTATCATCAATTTTTCTAGTTAAATATTTTCCTGTTAAATCACTATTTTCAAATTGTTTTTCTACAATTTTTCTATCTGCTAATAATACTTTTTCTTGTTTTTTTGTTATTTTTAAATTTATTTTTTTAATATAATATAATGGATATTTTATTTGATGAACTATACCTAAAGCTATTAAAACATCTGGTGTTAAGTTTGCATTCATGTGTGTATGTAAATCTGTTTTAAATTTAGATTTTTTCAAAATATATGATTTTACTATTGTTTTAGAAATATCTAATTTATAGTCTTTAGTTTGTGACATTAAAGTTTTTATGATAGCTGGCATTTTGGCTTTAACTTCTATTCTATCCTCATATATATTTGCTATTTTCATTCCAGCTAATCTAAAAATATAAACATCTTCATTATCTCCATTTATTGAAGCTGGTATTATATTTTTTATTATTTTTAATCCATTCTCATCTTCTGAAACATCTAAAGAACAAAGCTTTGCTAAGTTTTTAATCAAATTTCCATTTTTATGATTTGGAGTTCTTATAATATATTCTAATTCATCTTTATTTTGAGTTTTATATAGTTCAACAACTATATCTTTCTCTTTATCGATATAGAATTTATTAAAATATTTTAAATTCTTCATATAATTATAATTACTCCTTCCTTACTTATACTAGTTAATTCTATATTATAACAGATTTTACATATAAATTCAATAGATTTTGTAAATTTATGTAAACTTTTCTATTTTAAATATAATTATTATTATTTTATTCTTATTAGCATAAAAAATCTAGTTAAAACTAGATTTTTTACAAGTTTGATTTTTCTTTTTTTATTTTTTCATCTTTATCTTCTGCTGATTCTAGTACTATATTATTATTTCTTTTTTCTATTGTATTTGCTATTGTAAGCATATTATCATCAATATTGTTTATTACTTTTGCATATTTAATTAAATTTTTAGTTTCTTTTTGTGAAATATTTGTATTTTTATATTTTAATTTATGTTCTAGACTTGCCCAAAAATCCATTCCTAATGTACGAATTTGTATTTCAGCTTTCACAAACATAATTCTTGATGAAAGATGAACTGGAATTTCTACTATTAAATGATAGCTCATATATCCAGTTTTTTTAGGTTTTTTCATATAATCTTTTTTATTTATAATTTTTATATCTTGAAAGTCTTCTATTATTTGAATTATTCTATATACATCACTTTTAAAATTACATACTATTCTTATTCCAGCAATATCGTTTATTTTGTCAAATAAGTTTTGATATGTTAATTCACAACCTTTTCTTTTTAATTTTTCTATAATATTTTCTGGTTTTTTAATTCTAGTAGTTATATATTCTATTGGTTCATATTCTGAGAAAAGTTTTAATTCATCTTGTATTATTTCAATTTTTGTTTTAATTTGTTTAAGTGCTGAATTATATAAAAACATTATTTTTTTAAATGTTTCACTTTTTACATCTATTAATTCATCATTCAGTAAGTGCTGTTCTATACTAGCAGGATAATTCTCTTCCAAATTCTTCATTTAATCATCCTTTCTTATAATATATATTCATTTTGCACTTTTATATTATACATAAATTATTAAATTAATATTAAAAGTTTGTAAAAGTTTTGTGAACAGTTTATATTAATTAATAATCATATATTATATAATTTAATAAATTATCTCCATCATATTCGAATTTCATTGTGAAAAAATTATTATCGTTTTCTAATTTTTTTAGAAATAGTTTGTCCCCTTCCCAAGTATTAAGATTTACTATTTTTTCTTTATCTATCCATTCTAAGTCGCCCTCATTACATTCTATTAAATTACCTTCAAAATCATTTGAAGTAAAAATATACATATATTCTGTTTCCCATTCTTTTGAAGTATAAGTTACAATTCCTCTTAATTTAAATGTTTTTAATTTCAATCCTGTTTCTTCAAAAACTTCTCTTTTAATACATTCTTCTGGACTTTCATTATTTTCAAATTTTCCACCTATTCCTATCCACTTATCTTTGCTTATATCATTTTCTTTTTTAGTTCTATGAAGCATTAAATACTTATTATTTTTTTCTATATAACATATTGTAGATAATATCATTTTTCTTTCCTTCTTAATAAATAATTATTTTTTCAATTTTGTTATATCATGTTTTATCATAAAAGTAAATTACTAATTAGCTTAAATGTTCTTTATTTTATATTCATTTTTTATTACTTCATTTTCTCTATATTTTTTGCATATATTTTCTTTTTTTGGAAATACTTTTTTTAAAGAGGTGATAAATTTGACTGGTAAAGAACTTTTATATGTTGAAGATGCTTTAGGACATGAAAAATTTATGAAATCATGTGCTACTAAAACATCTGGTAAACTAACAGATCCTACTCTTTCTACTTATATGGGAGAGTTGTCTAAAAAACATGATGAAATTTTTAACAAATTTTTAAATTTATTGTAGGAGGTATTATGGAAGATAGAGATTTAATGGAAAATGAATTGCTCATTATTAAAGGTGTTTGTGACTTATATCTTCATGGAACAATTGAATCTACAACTGCTGAAGTACATCAAGCTTTTAAATGTGCTTTAAATGAAACTTTAGATATTCAAAATAAAATTTATAATTTAATGAAAGACAAAAGATGGTATAATACAGAAGATGCAGAACAACAAAAAATAGATCAAACAAAGCAGAAATTTATGACAAATAATTAAAATAGCAATATAAAACACAGAAATACTAAATAATTTAGTACTTCTGTGTTTTGTAAATTTATATTTAAATCATTTTATTTTTTAAAGATTTTTCAATAAAATCTATTACTTCATCTTTATTTTTTTCTTTATCATTTTCTTTTCTATCTTCTTCAGTAAGTTCAACTAAATACTTATTCAAAGCAGGAATAATTGTTATTGAATCTAGCGGGTATCCTGGATTTAACTTTTCACAAGGTGTTTCCACGAAATAGAAATGGTCTTTATTCCATGAATATTCATATTTATTTTTTCCATCATATACAACCATTCCATATACCCATTTTGCAGTTAGTCTTCCACCATTTTCTTTTACTAATCCTGTATAATATTCAATCATTTCATCATCTGTAAGTTCTTTTCCATTTACTCTTCTTACATGAGTTCCTGGTTGTTTTTCTTCTGGTAATTCTTCTATAAATAAACTATTATCCATTCCAATAGATGTTATACCAGTTGCATCATAATATGCTTTTGCTTTTATAAAAGCATTTTCTAAAGCATTTTTACCATTTTCATCAACTTTAATATCTACATTTACATCTTTAATAGTTAATAATTTTATTCCTTTTTCTTTTAATGGCTCGCTATATTTTTTTATTTTAGCTGGATTTTTTGTTGCAAATAATACTTCCATTTTTACCTCCAAAAATTTATTGTTAAAAATTATAATTTGCTAGCTTTAATTAATAATTTCTATTTTCTTTTCCAATCTTCACTATAATTTCTATTCATGTTTTTATTATGTTTTTCTATATATGCTGAAGATATTTCTTCTGGTGTTATACCATATCTTAATAAAGTTTCTGTATAATACATTAATACATCACTCATCTCTTCTACAAAATGTTTTCTAATTTCTAAATTCTCCATAATAGCATTATCACCTTTTTTCTTTATTACAGATATTGCTTCTCCCATTTCTTCTATCATCCACAATAAAAAATTTCTACCATATTTTGCTTCCATTGGTGACCATATATCTTTATTTAATTCCCATAATTCTTTTTGCATTTTCATCATATCTGAAATTTTAATATCATTATTTTCCATTTTATACTCCTTTATAATTTTTATTAATCTTTCAAAAATTCTTTCATTTCCTTTAATTTATCAGTTGCATCTTTTATTCCCAAATCATACATTTCTTGTAGTTTTTCTGAATTTTTTTCAATTCTTTTTATTTTTAAATTTTTACTTGGTCTTATTACAAATATTTCTTTTTTATTTTCCATATCTATAATTTTTTCTACTGTACTATTATAAATTTTATATCTATTATTCAAGCATTCTACAAATTCAGGATATTTTTTATATTTTATTTTTGTTAACAATTTATTTGCAGGTTTTTTTCTATATTCTATTGGTCTTGTAAGAACAACTATAATTTTTTCATATCCTAATTCTTTACATTTATCAACAGGAATACTATTTGATGTTCCGCCATCTAGATATTTTTTTCCATCTATTTCAACTACTTTAGAAACAAAAGGCATTGCAGAAGTTGCTCTCATTACTTCCATTTGTTTAAAACAATCATATATTTTTATAAATTCAGATTTTCCAGTTTCAATATTTGTTACACCTGCATATAATTCTGTACTTGATTTTTCAAAAGTTTCTTCATCAAATACATCTAATTTGAAAGGCAATTCATAAAAAGCGAAATCTTTATTTATAATATTTCCAGTTTTTATTAGAGAAGAAATCCCCATATATCTTTTATCTTTAATATATTTCTTATTATATCTAATAACTCTTCCTTTTTGTTTTGAAATAAAGTTTATTCCAAACAAAATTCCAGCAGATACTCCAACTATACCATCTATTTTTATATTATTATCTAAAAAAACATCTAATACACCTGCTGTATACATTCCTCTCATTGCTCCGCCTTCTAGTACCAATCCTACTTTCATATTTTCACTCTTTTCTACTTTTTTGACAATTATAACAAATATTTTTTCTTAAGTAAATATTTTAATCTGTTAGTTCTTGCATTAAATCATGCACAGATATAATTTTATCTATTTTACTTACATTACTTCCACAAAAAATTAAGCCATTATCTAAATTTCCCTTAACAGAATTAATAAGTGCATCTGTAATACAATATGGTGTAGTTTTTATATCACATGTTTTAATACAATTATAACATTTTCCTATTTTTTGACATTTTGTATCATAAACTTTTTTAATAAATTCATTATTTATAGCTCTTCCTGGCATTCCAACAGGACTTGTAATTATTTTTATGTCTTCTTTTTTTGCTTTTACATAAGCTTCTTTAAATTCTTTTGAAGCATCACATTCATTTGTTGCTACAAAACGAGTAGCCATTTGAACTCCTGATGCTCCTAAACTTAAAAATCTTTTTATATCTGTTTTATCCCAGATTCCTCCTGCTGAAATTACAGGAATCTCCTTGTTAAATTCTTTTTCTATTTCTTTAATATAATCTACAACTTCTTTTGTTATATCTTCAAGTTTTGGTTTATTATCAATTAATTCATCTTTTTTAAATCCTAAATGTCCACCAGCTTCTGGACCTTCTATTACTATCATATCCGGAACATAATTATATTTTTTTATCCAATGTTTTGTTATTAATTCACAACATCTTAAAGATGAAACAATTGGTGCAATTTTTGTATCTGTTCCTATAACATATTCTGGTAATTCTTTTGGTATTCCAGCACCAGAAATAATTAAATCTATTTTTTGTTTAACACATTCTTCTACTATCTCTTTATAATGTGTCATTGCAACCATAATATTAACTCCAAGAATTTTATCTTCTCCAGCTATTTTTCTTGCCATTTTTATTTCTTTTTCAATTGCTCTTAAATTAGCCCCAATAGGATTTATATTAAAATCATCTTCTTTAAATCCAATATCTGCTGTTGATATTATTCCAATTCCACCTTCTTTGCTTACTGTTCCAGCTAAATTATGAAGAGAAACTCCAACACCCATTCCACCTTGAATAATTGGATATTTTGATTCTTTATTTCCTAATTTAATACCTCTCATCTTTTGTCCTCCTTTATCTAGTTTTCAATACTAGATTACTATTTTTAAAAAACTATGTCAATGTGTTGACCAAGCGTTCAAAATAAAAAATAAGGATGATTTTCTCATCCTTATTTTTCCATATTTAAAATTTATTATTCTTATATCATTATTATTTAATGTATAAATGTTTTACTTTATTCCAGTAAATAACGCTCATAGCATTCATTTCTGGTAGTTCATCTAACTTAAACCACTTTAATTCTTTTGTTTCTACTTCATCTGGTTTTAAGTTTCCACTATATTTAGTTACTTCAAAAAGTGCTGTTATGTCATAAAGTTCATCACCATTTGGATATGTTCTAAAAGTTTCTTTTCCAGATAAAACATCTAATGATTTAAGGTTTTCAGCAATTAATCCAGTTTCTTCTTTTAATTCTCTTTTTGCTGTTTCTTCAAATGTTTCTCCGAGTTCCATACTGCCACCTGGAAGTCCCCACATATTATAATCACTTCTCAATTGTAATAGCATTTCTTTTTTATCGTTAAGTACTATTAATACAGCTCCCGCTGTTAATATTGGAGCATGTCCAACATACTGTCTTAAAAATTCAATATAACTCATATTTTTTCCTTTAAAATTATTTATTTTTTATATTTCAAATCTTATATAGGCTCTATCATCATAATTTATTTGATTTTTGTAAAACCCTTTTTCATAAGCAAATTCTTTATAGCAAAGTGGATCTACACTTTTAATATACTTTAAATATTCTTCTGATTTTTCTAATGTTTCAAATGGTTTTCTATATCCATCTGAAGTAAAAACAATTTCTTTTGTATCTTTTGGTACATTAATACATTTTATTAAATTCTTATTTGGTTTATTAAATCCATCAATTACAACATAATCATATTTACCATTATATACTTTATTTCTAATATATGGTTGTCTTGCTGATAATTCATTCATAAACTTTTTGCTAATATCATCTTCTAATAAATCTTCTTCTGTGTATCCCGTTTCTAAACAATATTCTATTATCATTTTTCTAATTTTAGTATACATTTCATCTACTTCTAACTTATATTCAAGTAAAGTATTACCATATAAAGCCATACAGTCTCCAATTAACCATATTTGATTATACTTTTTAGAATACATTATAACAGATGCAGCAGGCTGATTTGCAGGATCATCAAATATTTTATCATAAATATCATTTTGCTTATAAAAATCTATAATATAATTATTTAAAAAATCTATAGCTTGATAACAGTCAAAATTGCTATCTAATTTTGGTATAGCTTCTAATAAAATATCACGAATTGTTCTTCCTAATTTCTTACCTTGATATTTGAATTTACTTAAAGAACTAACACCATCAATTAATACTATAAAATCATTTGTAACGCATATTCCATCTTCACATAATTCTTCTTTATCAAATTTACCTTTTACAAATTTTTCTATAACTTTCATATACGATTACTCCTAATTTTATTTATTTAATTGTAAAGCAGAAATCACTTCAATATGACTTGTATAAGGGAACATATCACAAATAGCAATTTTTTTGAGTTCATATCTTTCTTCTAGTATTTTCAAATCTCTTCCTAAAGTTGCAGGATTACAACTAACATATATAATTTTTGAAGATTCAATTTGTAATAAAGTATCTAATGCTTTTTTATCACAGCCTTTTCTTGGTGGATCTATAAAAACAACATCTGGTTTAATATTATTTTTAGAAATAAATTCAGGAAGAATTTTTTCAACATCACCAGTAAAAAATTCTGCATTTTTTACATTATTTATTTTTGCATTTTCTTTTGCATCTATAATTGCTTCTGGTATTGTTTCTATACCATATAATTTCTTTACATTTTTAGAGGCAAAAATACCAATTGTTCCTATTCCACAATATAAATCAAAAATTGTTTCTTTACCTGTAATTTCTGCATATTCTATCGCTTTACTATATAACTTTTCTGTTTGCACAGGATTTACTTGATAAAAAGACATTGGAGATATTTTAAATTTAAAATCTCCTAAAAAATCATATATATAACCATTTCCAAATAAAATCTCGTTTTCATTTCCTAAAATAACATTCGTATTTTTATTATTTATGTTTTTAACTATTGTTTTTACTTCTGGAAAATTTGAAACAATATAACTTATTAATTCTTGCTCTTTTTCTATTTTTCTTTTATTTGTGACAAGAACAATCATAACTTCATTTGTCTTTTTTCCAATTCTAATTATGATATGTCTTAAGGCACCAGATAAATTTTGCTCATTATACACTGAAATATCATTATTTAAAACAAATTCAAATATATGATTTGCTATCTTTTGACTTAATTTGTCTTGTATTTTGCAATTTTGAGTTGGAATAATTCTATGAGTTCTTTCTGCAAAAACTCCCATAACAGATTTGCCATCTACTCCAATTCCTATTGGATATTGCAATTTATTTCTATAATTATATGGATTATCCATACTTAAAACTTCTTGGATTTCAATTTCTTTTCCTAATGCTTTTCTTAAAGTTGATTTAACAGAATTTTTCTTTATTTCAATTGTTTTTTGATAATTAATGTGACGCATATTACATCCACCACATTTTTCATAAGTTTCGCAGTCTTGTTCTACTCTGCTTTCTGACTTTTTTATTATTTCTAGAACTTTTCCAAAAGCATGAGAGGCTGTTACTTTAAGTATTTTAATTTTTACTTTTTCATCTTTAATTACATTTGGAATAAAAATAGTCATTCCATCTATTTTAGCAATTCCTTCTCCTTGAAAACCATTATCTATTATATCTACTATAAATTCTTCATTTTTTTTCAAATATACTACCTCTTATTATAAATTTATTTTTTATTCGTACACTTATCTACTATCTCTACTTCTTCCTCCACCACTTCTGGTTCTTTCTTCTCTTTTCTTATCTTTTTCCTTCTGTTTTACACCGCCACTCATTTCACGTTCTTCTCTTGTTTGTAAAATTTCTTTTTCTTCTCTTCTTCTCTCTTTTTCTCTATATGCTCTTCCAACTGCAACTATTCTATTTATAGTTTCTATATCACATCTAATTCTTTCAATAAATGTTTGATTTTGCCTTTCTAGCTGTTTTTTCTTTTTCTTTTTTAACTTATCTAATTTTTCTCTATCTAATACACCGATTTCTTCTAACTCTGGTTCAATTGCTTCCAATTCTTCAATAGTTTGAACACTTTTCACTTTTTCTTTTATTCTTTCTAATCTTACTATTTCTTCATTGTTTTTGTTCTTTTTCATTTTGTTTAATAATTTTTGTATTAAATTTTCATTAATTTTCTTTTTCATAACGAAATCCTTACTAATTATTTTATATTTACATTCTAATATATTTTTATGCAAAAATAAAGTTATTCTTCCTCTTCTTTAAAATATAAATTATATTCTGCTTTTTCTTTACTATCTATTAATTCAAAAGCTACTTTTCTTAATGTTTTATTAGCTTCTATCACTCTTATTTTTACTTCATCTCCTATTTTAAAAACTCTATTTGTCTTTTCTCCTATCAAAGTTTTTCTGTTTTCATCATAAATAAAATATTCATTGCTTCCCATATTTTCAAATCTAATTAATCCTTCAACTGTGCTTTCAAGTTCTACAAACATACCAAAAGCAGTTATAGAAGATACAATACCTAAATACTCTTCTCCAATTTTATTTTCCATAAATTCAGCTTTTTTAATATCTTCTGCATCTCTTTCAGCTTTTGTAGCAATTTTTTCACATTCTGAAGATGTTTCTGCATATTTTTTAGCTTTATTTTCTAATTCTGATTTTCTTTCATTTTGCAAATTATAATCATTTTCTAAATATTCTGATATTACTCTATGAATAAATAAATCTGGATATCTTCTAATTGGAGAAGTAAAATGGCAATAATACTTACTTGCTATTCCAAAATGTCCTTTATTTTCACTTTCATATTTAGCAAGTTTTAGAGTTCTTAATATTAATGTAGATATTACTCTTTCATATTCTGTACCTTTTAATCTAACTAAAACATCAGAAAAAGCTCTTGGTTTTATATTATCTTTTGTAACTTTTATCTTTTCTCCAATATTAAACAAAAATTTATTTGTTTCTTGTATTTTATCATAATCTGGTTCTTCATGAACTCTATAAATAAAAGGTGCTTCTAACCAATAAAATTTTTCTGCTATTGTTTCATTTGCTGTTAGCATAAATTGTTCTATTATTTCATTTGCAAAAGTAGTTTCATATTTCTTTACATCTATTGCTCTACCATTTTCATCAAGTGTAATTTTGCTTTCTGGTATATCTAGATTTATATATCCTTGATTTAGTCTTCTTTTTTTCAAAATAATAGCTAATTCTTCCATTAATTTAAAATCATTAATATATTTGCTATACTTTTTCAAAACTTCTTCATCTAAATTATTTATTATTTTATTTACATCTGTATAAGTCATTCTCTCTGTTACTTTTATTACAGATTTATATACATCAGAAGAAACAACATTTCCCTTACTATCTATTTCCATACTGCAAGATAAAGCAAGTCTGTCTTGTCCTGCATTTAAGCTACATATTCCATTTGAAAGTTCAAAAGGTAACATTGGTATAACTCTATCAAACATATATACACTTGTTCCTCTTTTTATTGCTTCTTTATCTAACTTGCTATTTTCCTTAACATAGTGACTAACATCTGCTATATGAACATCTAATATATAGTTTCCCTCTTCAGTTTTCTTTACTCTTATAGCATCATCTAAATCTTTTGCATCTTCTCCATCAATAGTAAAAATTATGTCTTCTCTTAAATCTTTTCTATTTTTTATATCATTTTTACTTATTTTATCAGTAATTTTCTCAGCTTCTTCTTTTACAAAACTTGGAAATTCATTTGGAAGGTCAAACTCTCTTACAACACTAAGTAAGTCAACACCTGCTTGATTTACATTTCCTAAAATTTCAATTATTTCTCCTTCTGCATTCTTACCATGCTCTGGATATTTTAATATCTTAGCAATTACTTTATCATTGTTTTTAGCTTCTTTACACTTATTTTTAGAAATAAAAATATCTGTTGCAAATTTTTTATCATCTGGAACAACAAAACCAAAATTTTTAGATTTTTGAAAAATTCCAACAACTGTTTCTTTTTCTCTTTTTATAACCTTTACAATTTTTGCTTCAGCTCTTTTAGTTCCTTCTTTTTGCTTATAAATTACTGCTTGAACAGTATCTCCATCTAAAGCACCATTTGTACTATTAGCAGGCACAAATAAATCTTCTTTATTTTCTTCTATCTCAATAAAACCAAACCCTTTTTGGTTTCCTCTAAAAATTCCTTCTATTTTTTGTTTTTTCTTTTTGCTCATTTTTTTCCTTTCATAAAAAAAGCAGTATTATTAATAATACTGCCCATAATTTTATATAAAATTCTAAACTAAATATAAAATTCCTAATGCTACTGTTAAAATAGCAAAAATAATCATTAAAATTATAGTTGCTCTTTTCATTTTTCCTTCAGTAGTTTTTCCTTTATTCTTTTCATAAAAATTATTTGCAGAAGCACCTACAATAGTTCCTGAAGCACCGCTGTCATCTTTATTTTGTTTTAATACTAAAATTATTAAAGCTATGCATATTACTGCATATATTCCAGTCACAATATATTTTGCTATTTCCATCTATAAAACCTCCAATTTTCTTCCGTCTATTAACTATTATAGTTTAACATAAGCAGATTTAAAAATCAACTACTTTAGAAAATTTTTCTTATAAAGATAATGCTTATCTTTCTATCATCTTATATTTTTCTTTTAATACTGGTATCTCTCTTTTTAAGAATTCAAAATCTTCTTTGCTATATCTAGTGTCAAATTCTTTTGTAAGATCAATATCAAAATATTTTAAAATTTCATCCATCCAAGTTTTGTCTTTACTATGAGTTCTATGTGAAATTCTATCTTTTCTAGGAGTAATTTCTTTCATTTTTACAGGCTCTAGAATAGCAGTATCTGAAGAAGCTTTTCTGGTTATTAATCTAGAACGATTTTTTTGATAATTATCTTCTGAAAGCATATAAGTTGCATAACCATAAACTTCTCTATCTTTTTCATAATATTTTTCAATTATTCTAGTACCTAATTTTGATGATGCAAATTCAACATACCCATTACTGTATCTTGTTACTTTCATATCTTTGTCTAAAGCTTTGAAAAATCTCCATTTTATTACATCTGGATATGCATATTGATTATAATCATTTCTAGCATTATCATCTGCATTATCATCTATTACAGGTCTTATATCTTTTTTTCCTCTTGCTCTTTTATATCTTTCATTATAATTAAAATCTAAAAGTTCCAAATATTGTTCTCTTAATTCTTTATCTTTTTCAGTATCTTCGCCTAATAAATTCATTATTATTATAAATTTTCTTTCATCAGAAATATTAAAATATTTGTAATCTGAATCTAAGAAAATCGGATCTAACATTTTTTCTAGTTCTTCAATTGACATACTATTTCTAATTTTTGTAGCATCTTCTAAAGATAATTTATCAAGCATTGGAACTATGTATCCACTGTCAAAAGCTATTATGTCTTCTAATCCAATTATTTTATCATCATACATTTCAGTAATACTTCTTTGTAGTAATTCTTCATCATCCATTCCCATTTCAAAATAGTAATGTTCTAGCATTGCTACTTTTTCTTCTTTAGACATATTTCCGCAAAATCTTCTAAAGACTAATGCATATTTATCTTTTTCAAATTTTGCTTCATCTAATTCTTCTTCAAGTTCAGCTAATTTATCTGTATGATCTGGACAAAGTTCTTTTATTATCAAATATTCTTTTTCTTTATCGACATAAGCTTTATATTTTTCTAATATATGTTCTTGTCCAAAAGCACTTTTTATGCTTTCATAAAATTCTGCTCTTTCTTCTTCACTTAATCCTTCGCTTATTTTTACCATTTCATCTACTGTTATTATATTATCATCAAAATAATCTCTTAAATCATTTTCATCTATAATTTTACTTTTATATAAATTACTCATTAACATTGAAGCATTTTGTAAAATTAAATCTATTTTTTCTTTTCCTGCTTTTTCAAAAATTGATTTTATGCCCTCTTCAAAATCATCACTTTTAGTTTGTAATATTAATTCATCAACATCTTCTCTACTCATTTTTCCTAATGAATATAATCTTCTTAAATTTTCAAAATTTACTAATGATAAAACTGAAAGTTGACTTTTTGTATAAGTTAATCTTTTAACTAACTCATCACTCCATTTTTCCATTTCATCTGCATCTTCAAAAGCATTATATATTAGATTTGTGTTAGTAACATCAGTTATATATATTCCATCGCAAAAATTTTTAAGTAGTCTTTCAATTCTTGAACAATTTGCTGTTGTAGCAGCACTTTCATCATCTAAAAAAATATCTATTTTTGCCCTTCTATCTATTATTCTGGCTTCTAGCACTCTTCTTATTATTTCTTCTGTTCTTTTCATTCTTTTTATAATACCATCAAATCTTATTTCTTGAACAATATATGCATCTTCATTAGGACCTTTTCCTTGAAATTGTACTTTTTCTTCTATATCACTTTCACCTTCTAATGCAATGTCATCATCATCTTTCTTTATTCCCATTCTTTCATAAGATTCTAATGATCTTAATAATGTTGCTAATAAAAATTTATCCATGTCTAAGTATTGAATATTATCCATAACACAGTCTGCAACTAAACCAGAATGCATATCAATTCCTTCACTATTATATGATTCTAAAGCCATATCTTTTATTTCATTCAAAGACATTTGTTGAATTTGTTCAAAAGTATATCCTTTTTTTAATAAGTAATTTTTAAATACACTAATATATTGCATTCCAGCAAAAGTTCTTTCTGGATACATTTCTCTTAAATCTGTTATAGCAATATTGGCTGATAATTCTTGCAATATCTCAAGTGCTTCTTTACTTGATACATCTTCTTTACCAGCTATAGCACGTATTGCTTGTAACAACTTATCTTTGCTTTTTTCACCAAAAGAAAATCTTCTTTCTTGTTCACGAGTAAAAAATGGTTTGCATATATATCTTTTTTTATCTTGATCATACATCTCTCTTATGCATATATCTCTTTTATCAATATCCTTCTTAAAAGTTTTTATTTGAGTTAAAATGTCTGTACTAATATAATCAAATTCATGAGGATTCTTTTCAAGTATATCTTCATAATCCTTAGCAAGTTCTATAAAAAGTAAATCTGTATCTATTTCATTAGCCTGATAATTTTGTAAAAATTCTTTAATTTTTCTTGATAAATCTTCAATTCTAACTCTTATTGCTTCTGGTTCATCACTTCTAAAAAAATCTCCCATTCTAGAAGTTCTAGCTTGTGAATTTGACTTTTTTCCAAATGCTTCTCTAGAAATTTTTCTATACATAAGTATATTTCTTTCATATTCTTCTACAAGCTTTTTAAATTCTTCTCTTTTCTGTTTATCTCTTATTATTTGTTGATTTATTTTATCAGATCTAATCATACCAGTCCAAATATAATTATCTTGTACACCTACATAAACTGGTACAGCAACAAATCTTGATATATTAATAGTTTTTCTTTCCATTCTATCCCCCCTAATTTATTTTTAACTCAAATTTAATTTTTCCAAATGGATTTTCATTTACAAAAATATTGTCAGATAAAATTTCTTTTTTAAATTTTTCTATCTCTTCTTCATTTTTAGATAAAATCACTGAACAGAATTTATATCCATCTCTATTTATTGCAGTTATTGCATCATCTATATTTAAATCATCGTAGATATCTATTTCATATTCATTTTGATATGCATAATCACAAATCATTCTTTTCAAATCATTCATTTCTTCAGAAATACAATATATTTCAAAAATGTTGTATGGATAAAAAAACAAATTATCTATTTTTTCTTCTAGTCTATTATAATCATTACTATTTCCTATACATATTGTTTTATCTACATTCTTAGAAACGTTTATGATTTCATCATAGCCTGATTGATTTTTCAATTCTATTTTTCTATTAAATTTTATTTTTGAAAAAATATCATTTACAAATTCTATCAAAAACATATTTTGTCCAACACAAAAATCTTCAATATTTATTATCATATTTACATTATTTCTAAATGTTTCTATGGCTAAACAAAATACTATTTCTGGGTTTCCTGGTAAAATAGTTTGAATATTATTTGCTAAATTATTTTCTATTTCTCTTTCCTTATAAGATTGAATTATTTCATATATTTTTTCAATTGTTATCTTTTTTTCATAATATTTAATATCAATTTCTTGAGCTTTTTCTAATGATTTTTTAAATATATCTTCATGAATTTTTTTGTCTAATAAATTTAGAAACTCTAAATATTTTTCTTTTAAATTTATAATATCCATTTATTTCCTTTCTTTACTATAACATCAAATATTATTATACCACAAAATTGCCATTTTTTCAAGCTTATGTAAACTTTTGTAACATAATATAATATTATTCATATTATGTATTATATAATTTAAAAAGGAGGTTATTTTTATGAGTAACTGTAACTGTAGTTGTAATCAAAAAGAGAATATGTATTCTCCTTCTTGTTCTACAAATAACTCAGTATTTCCAACAAATTATTTATATGGTCACGCGTATACACCTGTTCAAAATATGAAAAAAATTTTTACTCCAGAAATTGGCTTAAGAAATGGTACAGTTTTTCCTGAACTTGTAAGTCCTTATTCTCCTGGTCAATCAATGGATTTTATAAATTATTTAAGAACTGGAGGTAACGAAAATGGATAATTCTTGTTCATGCCAAAATATGGAAAAAAAAGAATTGTTGCACAAAATTATGAGTTTAAATTTTGCAATTAATGATTTATCTCTATATCTAGACACTCATCCAAACGATTCACAAGCACTTTGTAAGCATAATGAATATGTAAAAGAAGTAAATAAACTTACTGAAGAATATCAGAGATTATATGGTCCTTTAACTATCAATTTCACTTCAGACACTTGGGATTGGATAGATGAACCATGGCCTTGGGAAAGGGGGGCTTATTAATATGTATTATTATTTAAAAACTTTACAATACCCTATAAACATTAAACATCGTAATTTACAGATGGCCAAAAATATTGTTTCACAATATGGTGGTCCAGATGGAGAACTCGGTGCTTCTCTTAGATATTTATCACAAAGATTTGGTATGCCAGATAAAAAATCTAAAGCAATATTAAATGACATTGGAACTGAAGAATTAGCACATTTAGAAATGGTTGGTACTTTGGTTCATCAACTAACAGATGGTGCAAGTGCTGAAGAAATTCAAAAAGCCGGATTAGGAGCATATTATACAGATCATGGTTTAGGTGTTTATCCACAAGCTGCTGCTGGATATCCTTACACTGCTGCAGCTTTACAAGTAAAAGGTGATCCTGTTGCAGATTTAACTGAAGATTTAGCTGCTGAACAAAAAGCACGTGCAACTTATGAACATTTAATAGATTTATGCAAAGATGATGCTGATGTTGTAGATGTTCTAAAATATCTAAGAGAGCGTGAAGTTGTACACTTTCAAAGATTTGGTGAAGCACTAAACGGTGTTCAAGAAAAACTTTATCAAAAAAATAATTATTATTTAAATAACAGAAATAATTGTAAATAAAATTATTATTTTGCTAACTTAAAAAAGTCATCAATTTATATTTTACAATATAAATTAGATGGCTTTTTATTTTTATTATATTATAAATATTATTTTTTGGTTAAAATACATAAAAAGGAGTGATTTTCTATGTTTAAACCAAAAGCAATTTATTATGAAAAAAATATTTTAGATTACCCTCTTGGTAAAGAACTTATGCAAAAATACAATAATGTTCCTAAAATAGAAATTGAAAATCATAATAATATTGAAGAAATGCGAAAAAAATCCAATAAAGATTTTATAGATATGAAAAGAAATTTAATTATCGGTATAAGGAAAACACATAATTTCGTTAAAA
The DNA here is from genome assembly GCA_947632605.1 of uncultured Clostridia bacterium. Classification (GTDB taxonomy): domain Bacteria; phylum Bacillota; class Clostridia; order TANB77; family CAG-508; genus Scatovivens. Next base: position 124,991 of record CANRPX010000003.1, read on the forward strand.
ACAATAAAACATCTGATTTTCTAGTTCCATATACTTCTTCTGGATGTACTGCCTCTTGTATGTATTGTTATCTAGTATGCAATTATAATAAATGTTCTTATTTAAGATTATTTGTAAATAGAGAAAAAATGCTAGATAAAATAATAAATACTGCCAAAAAATCTGAAAGAAATTTAACATTTGAAATTGGTAGTAATAGTGATTTAATTTTAGAAAATACAATTACTGGAAATTTAAAATGGACTATTGAAAATTTTAAAAACGTTTCAAATGGTTCTTTAACTTTACCAACTAAATTTGATATGGTAGATGACATTCTTCCATTAAACTCCAATGGAAAGGTTACAATTCGAATGAGTGTTAATCCGGAAGAAATAATTAATAAAGTTGAATTTGGTACCTCACGCCTTTTAGAAAGGATTGAAGCTATAAATAAATTAAAAGAAGCTAACTATAATGTTGGTATTATAATTGCACCAGTTATATTTATTGAAAATTGGAAAGCAAAATATCTAGAACTTATTAAAATTTTAGATGAAAAATTATCTAAAAAAGTAAAACAAGATGTTTTCTTTGAAATAATATTTATGACATATAGCTATATCCATACTAAAATAAACGAAGAAGCTTTTCCTAACGCAATAAATTTATTTGATAAAGAAAAAATGACTGGACGTGGTCGTGGAAAATATTGGTATAAAAATAATTTACGAGAAGAAGGAAAATATTTTTTTATAGAGAATATGAAAAAATATTTTCCAAATAATAAAATAGAATATATTGTATAAAAAAGTACCTCAAATAAAATATGAGGTACTTACTTTTTTATCTAATAAAATTAGTTCTTACTGCTTTATTTTCAGGATGTTCTATTTTTGCCTTTTTACCTTGTTCAATACATTTTAGCATCCATGCCATATTTTTTCCAAGGTTATACATTATCTGCATACCTTCTAAATCTTGTTTTACTTCTTCTACTGTATTTCCATGAACATTATTCCAATAATTAGAAGACACTATTGGCATTTGATTTATAGTGAAATATTTATTTAAAACGTCAAAAGAAGCAACTGTTCCCCCTCTTCTTGCACTTACTATACTAGCTCCTGGTTTAAATTCAAATTCTTTTTTCCCTGCATAAAAAGCTCTATCAAGTACTGATAAAATTTTTCCTGTTGGGTGTGCATAATAAACTGGTGTTCCAAAAACAAATCCATCAGTTGTTTTTGCTTTTTCTATTAAAATATTTGCAATATCATCAAACACACATTTACCTTCATGTCCTTCTTTGCTACAACCTCCACATCCTATACAATCTGCAACTGGTTTATTTCCTAAATGCAAAATTTCAGTTTCTATATTCTCTTCTTCTAAAGCTTCAGCTACTTTACAAAGTGCTGTATATGTACATTTCTTTTCATTTGGACTTCCATTAACTAATAATACTTTCATTTTACACCTCCATATAACTATTTATACGATATCATATTTTATATTATTCTTCAATAAGTTTATATTCACTTAAATCTGGAATTTTAACTTTATTTTGCAAATCTAAATTATTAATTTCTTGATCATTATTTTCTAAAACTTTTATTTTTGGCTTTATTTCATATAACATAGTCATACTATCAGTTAAATTTTCTTTATTATGCTCTGTTTTTTCTAATGTTATAATATTATTATTTTCATTCATATCAATTTTTACCTTTATAGAATCTTTCATTTTAGGCTCATTTAGCTCATAATTACTTATATAATAAGTTTCTTTGGATTTTGATATTTTTATTCTAAAATCCATAGCTGTGAAAATTTTATTTTTCAAAAATTTTGTTATATTAAACATGTTGTTCCATTCATTATAAAAAACAGAAGGTTCTTCTTGAATTTTATTTTCAAGCATATTAGTTTTATATGTTTTATCTTTTAAATTTACTTCTATATTTTCATATTTAGTAATATTATTATCTAAATAAGTTTTTGTAGTATATATTGACATATATGGTTTTAATTCGGTTTTAAAATATAATATTTTTCACTTTTCTATATTATTTTCAAATAAAAAATAATATTCTGTTCTACCAATTTCTTCATTAGTAAAACTTTTTCCGTATGTAGAAGTAATATTCTTTTTTAGTTCAAATCCATTAAAACTTTCAAAATAGACTTTACTCATTTTTAAATCTACTTTATACAATATGTATATTCTTATTCCTACAGTAATCATATAAATAATTATAAAAATTGATATTATAGCTATTATAAATTTTTTATATTTATTTTTTGATTTTAAAACTTGATTATCATTTTTATAATTTTCATCAATAAGCTCATCTACTGATATTTCAAAAACTTGTGCTAATGTTTTTAATTTTTCGAGTTCTGGAGTAGTTTGTCCAGCTTCCCATTTTGATATTGTTTGTCTAGAAACATTTATTTTATATCCAAGCTCTTCTTGTGACCATCCTTTTTGTTTTCTTAGTTCTAATAGTTTTTCATTAAACATCTTCTGTACTCCTTTTAAAAATATTTTACTTTTTTGATTTTATAAATAAATTATAGAATAATAAAATAAAATTTTCTATCAATTCTTATTATAAATTTGTCAATCATGTTTAACATTTAAAAAAATAACTTTAATTATTTAGAATAATTAAAGTTATTTTTAATT